>CAZRUN010000015.1:459-11914 GCA_964603415.1 uncultured Candidatus Saccharibacteria bacterium
ACTGGGCGGCCTTTTTGTCCACGAGCAGCACTAACAATCCAACGGATAGCAAGAGCTTGTTGACGTTCCTTACGAACTTCACGTGGCACTTGGTAGTTAGCTCCTCCGATACGGCGTGAGCGAACTTCAATGAGTGGACTTGCGTTCTTAATAGCAAGGTCAAAAATCTCAAGTGGATTTGGATTACCTGTTTTTTCTTTGATTATATCAAAAGCACCATAGACTATTTTCATAGCGGTGTTTTTCTTTCCGTCCCACATAATGATATTGATAAACTTAGAGAGTTTCTCTGAGTTATAATTCATATCAGGACCGACAATATTTCGGTTTGTTACTTTTCTTCGCATAAATAGTCAGTATTATTTCTTCTTAGCAGTACTTGCATCGCCCGCTTTTGGACGCTTTGCACCATACTTACTACGTTCTTTTCGACGCTTGTCGACACCTGACGCGTCCAGACGGCCGCGAACAATGTGGTATCGTACTCCGATAAGGTCCTTTACGCGTCCACCGCGGATCATAACCACTGAGTGTTCTTGCAAATTGTGACCCATACCTGGAATATAGGCAGTAACTTCCATACCATTAGTAAGACGCACACGAGCGATCTTACGCACAGCTGAGTTAGGTTTCTTTGGAGTTGTTGTAGTAACTTTAGTACATACTCCGCGCTTGAACGGCGACGGGTACAATACTGGACGATTATGAAGCGCATTAAAACCCCGTGCTAGTGCCACGGCCTTTGATTTCTTCACTACTTTTGTTCTTCCTTTTCGGACGAGTTGATTTACTGTTGGCATTAACTAAAAGAGTATTTATCGTCAGATATTACGAAAGTACCCATATTACTATTAAAATCCCGATAATGTCGGGACATGTTCATACAAAGTAACATGGCTAACCCCAAAAAGCAAGGGGTCTGGGTAATAATAAAAGGATGACTTTTGCCATCCTTAATAGTTATTCAATCTCACCTTTTTTGGTTTGCGTAATACTGACTTGCAGTTTCCATTTTGCACCACATCTTGAACAAGTACATGTTGTCCTACCATATAAGAAAAACAACGTTTTTCCACAATCACATGTTTCCTGGGGAATTTCTACAACAACTCCATTTAAGTCCCTGAGTATTTGTTGAAACGTTTTTTTAGACAGATCTTTGAGTATTTTTTCTAAATTTGACATATTATTTGATTTGAAAGTGTACATTTTTATTGAATAGCGCTAAGAGTAGATTCAACTTCAGAATCATTCAACTGTGTACCATTCTCCTGAAAAGATGTCATGAATTCAATAATCACATCCTCAGGACCCTTAGATGGATCAGCAATACCAGAACGCGCGTTACCATTTTGATCAAGGAGAACAAAATTCATTGTCTCACTTTCATTCTTAGCTGTGGCAAAAATTATTTTCTTATTATCGCCCACAGTCATCAGAGTAGCTGCGAAGTTCTTGTCCTTACGAATATAATGATAGGTCTTGAACTCTTCACTTCCCTTTTCTGTATATTTTTGTAAAACTATTCTTTGGATTCTCAGGAACTGTGATTTGTGAGAGTTTTGAGTACTTGTGCAAGCAGTCAGAAGAGTGACGCTACTGATTAGTAATAAGAGTACATTTTTCATATTTTTATATTTTTCGTATAACATTATATCACATATATTTATAAAAGCAATACCTATTAATACACAAAAAACACCTCGTTTCCGAGATGTTTTTTGTAAGTAGTATATCTACTTCCCTATTTTATGAAGCTCAATATCAAAGATAAGAGTCGCATTTGGAGGAATAGCTCCAGGAATACCATTTGGTCCGTAGGCTAGATTTCCTGGAATAGTGAGTCGGCGCTTTTCACCAACCTTCATTCCCAAGAGTCCTTCATCCCATCCAGCAATAACCTGTCCCCCGCCAACAGTAAATGAGAACTGTTGTCCACGCTTATAACTCTCATCAAACACACTACCGTCAGTAAGGAATCCACGGTAGTCGACACTAACAATATCACCTGTCTTAACCGGATTACCTGTACCTTCTTTTTGTATTTCAACAACAAGACCACTGTCTTTTTTGATTACCTGAACTGGCTGCATCTTTTGTCCATCTTTCTTATCCAATAAATCACTCGCGCTAGGGAGTGCTGTAACCTCAGTTTCTGTGACACCGTCTTCTCCAACTTGAGGAACACTCACAGATCCACCAAATTTATTGTATCCAACAATACTAGCAATAATAATCAATATAATGACTACGATACCAATAACTATTTTTCCATCTTTTTTGTTTTGCATATCTTTTTATTTCTTTAGAAGATCTCTAATTTCTGTTAGTAGTAGGATATCATCAGGAGTTTGAACTGGATTATCCTTAGTAGGTTTCTCTTTTTTAAGGCGATTAACTAGTTTAATAACTACAAAGAGTGCGATAGCAACAATGATGAAATTAAAAGAAGCTTGGAGGAATAATCCAACATTAATTTGCGCACTTTTAAAGCCAAATGATAATTGAGTGAAATCAATACCACCAAGTAATATTCCTAGTATTGGCATTAAAACATCTGCAACAAGTGAATCAACAATCTTACCAAATGCCGCCCCAATTACAACTCCAATAGCGAGGTCTAGCACGCTACCCTTCATAGCGAAGGTCTTAAACTCGGAAATATACCTTTTCATATATCAACGCCTAGAAGAAACTGAGGAGTAGGATAAAGAGTGGTGCAATGATAGCGAATGAGACAAGTGAATAACCAACACCCATTCCAAAGAGAGCCCAACTATCGCGAGCATTTCGGCCACTCCACAAAGCTCCAGTTGCTTTGTTTGGCATAAGAATAAAGAACCAGAACAGAAGTGCAAAAATAAGTGCAGCTGAATATGTTCCCGCGTATGCCAAATTCATAAGAGTCAAGAAACCGAAGAACATAATAAATGTTGTAACGAATTCAAGACCCATGCGAATCATCATATCTTTTTTAGCTGCCTGTGGATTCATTGCAACTACCTCAGGGTTAATACCCATGGCACGCATAAACTGTTTTCCAAATAGTGGTCCGTACCAAAGAGCCCCAAGAGCTGTCGCAACAATCGCACCAACGAATGGTAAAATGAAAATTCCTAACATCATATTATGTAATTACTATTATTATACGCTTAGTATACCATATAGAGACAAATATTAAAGCGTATCCTTACCCCAGCGCCAGCGCGGCTTCTCCCCTTTCTTGTAACAAATATATAAAAGAAGAATAGTTCCAACGATAAAAGGTACAATAAAATTAATAAGACTTTCCGTATTAGGTTGAGTATCATTACTCATATCTAAAGACAAAAGAATCATAACAAGAACGTAACCGAGCACGATTAACCACCCTTGCCATGTAGCAGGCACCCAGCCCCAGCCGTATGTTTTACTCTTAAACCAAAGTTCTTTATTGGGTTCCTTTATAGTATTAACCATATAATTGTTTATATAATTCAGGTTTTACTAATTTTAAATACATATTTCTTTTTAATAAACTACTGACCGGCTTAATATTAAAACTCTCCGCAAATTGTATTATTCTTTGCTCTGCTTCATTTATCTGACTTTCATCATTGATTAATAACTCAATTTCAATTAAATTAAATCCGTAACTCAACTCATCAACATCAATAGTGAATTCACCTTTTATATATTTTTTTCTTTTCGTACTGTAATCAATAAAAGGAATCATGTTTTGACTGATAAAATCAGGTAAACTCAGCTCCGTATTAAAATATTTTTTAATACGATCTTCATGTTCAATTTCTTCTGCAACTCCGCTCTTTTGACCAACCTTTAGCTCAAAAGATCCATTTCTATTACGAAAACGAACATCCTTCTTAAAAAGACTATAGTCGGGGTAATCATAGTACACATCATGGAGTACTTTCTCACCCACAAATTCCGTACCTTCAAGTAATCGAAGTAACTCTTCTGCTGTTGGTTGGAATTTCTTTTCTACTTCAATCATACCTATCTCTTACTAATCAAATTATATACCACTGATCGATGTTCTATTAGAACAATGAAGATCTCTTGCCCAGGCTCTATCGAAAAAATAACTCTATACTCCCCGACCCGCAAAGTACGAAACGGAAACAAGGTTCCGGTTAAAAACTTACCAAATCTAAGCGGGTCGGTCATTAATTTATCTTCAATTGCAGATTGTATCCTGGTTTTAAAACTTTTAGACAGTTTAGGTATATCTACCTCAACAACTTTTTTATGATACGTTACGGTATACATATGAAATCTATTTACCCCACGCTTCTTTATGACTCATATGTTTTGATTTTTGATTATACCGCTCACCTGCAAGACGAGACCAGACACTGTCTTCTTCTACAAGTAATGCACTATGTAACAGTTCTGAAGCTTTTGTAGCTTCAGGAACATTATCTCGCTTAGCTATTTTTGCAAGCGCCCATTCGAGTTCTGGTGACAAAGTTATATTGAGTCTTTTCTTTGTTGTTGCCATATACTAAGTGTATCAAAAGTGTATCACCTTTGTCAATCTATTTATCGTAATACATAATTTTGGAATTTAGATTTTCTATACCCAGTTTTGTCATAGGAAATAACGGCTCGGGTAAGTTCCCTAAACCATACCAATCCCACCCTGCGCATTTATGTGGCTCAAGATTTTCAACTTCCCCACTTTCCCAATCAGCAATTAATCCTATATGTGTCAGATGTTTATTTGGGTGAACTTCGTTAGCAACAATGTTAAACCGTACATTTTTAATATGTATACCAGTCTCTTCCAGCACTTCTCGTCTGGCACATTCTTCGAACGACTCCATATATTCTAAATGCCCTCCCGGCATCGAATAGGTATTTAACCCATGGGATTTTATGCGTTTACCAAGCAAAATATTTCCATCTTTAAAAACCATTACACCTACACCAACTTCTACATGATGCTGCCCCATATACTATTTCTTCCCCTTAAGAATCGCATCTATTTTTCGTGCAATCACGATCATATCTTTCTCTTTCTTGCCGCGAGTTGTCTCAGCACATGTTCCCAGTCGAATCCCTGATGGATCCATAACAGAACGAGGATCTCCTGGAATTGTATTCATATTCACAATAATACCAGCCTTCTCAAGTCGTTTACTCGCGTCACTACCAGATACACCACTACCATTCATCCATGTGTCCATAAGAATGAGATGAGAATCAGTACCACCTGAAACGATATGCCAGCCTAATTTCTGAAGCTCGTTGGCTAACGCTTGAGCATTTTTAATTACTTGTTTAGCATATTTCTTAAACGAAGCAGTGTTCGCCTCTTTCAATGCTATAGCCACAGCAGCGATATTGTTTTCATGTGGACCACCAAAGAGTCCAGGGATGACTGTCTTATCAAGCTTCTTATCAAATTCCCGAGCGTCTTTTTTTACAAAGAGCAGTGCTTGGCGCGGACCACGAAGTGACTTATGCGTTGTTGTCATAACAGAGTCAGCATATGGAAATGGAGATGGATACTGTTCCCCTGCCACGAGTCCCGCAAAATGAGACATATCAACATGGAGTAGTGCGCCACAGACATCAGCAATCTTTCTAAATTTCTTAAAATCAACAACTCGAGGATATGCGGTAAATCCAGCAACAATAATGTCTGGCTTCTCAATCTTTGCGAGTTCTTCTAACGCCTTGTAGTCAATCATCTCAGTTTTAGGACTGAGTTCAAACTGCAGTGGTTTCCATAATTTACCCGTCAGTGACAATGGGTGTCCGTGAGTAAGATGTCCACCGGATGTGAGTTTCATTCCCATTATCTTTTTTGTCGGTTTACCATCTTTACCAAATTCAGGAGGAACAAGTGCAGAATATAACGCAAAGTTTGCTGGAGAACCAGAAAGAAGTTGCGCATTCACATGCCACTTATCAGATTTCAATTTAAATAGTGCGAGGGCCCGATCAATACAGAGTTGTTCTACTTGATCAATGATTTCATTACCGCCATAGTATCGTCTACCAGGATATCCTTCAGCATATTTATTTGTCAGTGATGATCCGAGGGCCTCAAGCACATCTTTTGAAACATAGTTCTCTGAGGCAATTAAGTTAATGACACTTTTCTGACGCTTGTCTTCAGCTTTTATGAGTTTTTCTATTTGTTTGTCTACCATATATAAAAGGAATTACATGAATAATAAAAGCGTGAAGAGGGTTAAATCATAAAAATAGAGAAGTTATAACAATATAGGTAGTATATCACGGAGACAGGCAAAAGAAAAAAGGCGCACTAGAGCGCCTTGATATCGTAGAGAATTGATTAGTTGATTAGTGCTTACCTTTTCCAGGTGACCAACCACACATCACAGAAACACCACCAACCATACCAAAAATGATAATGGCAATGATTAGAAGCTGAACTGCTGCATACTTCATGTCCCCAAGAAAACCAAATACATGTTGATGAAATGAGGGTTTGTCGACGACATGCCAAATGAACAAGACTAGAACGAATAGCACAAAAAAAGAGATAATGATCCGTTTTGGACTACTGCACAGCCATTCAAAGAACGACGGTTTTTTTATTTCTGTTGTCATATTTTCAGATACTAGTAGTATGTCATACGATTAATGTATGTCAATATTTCCTCTCGCCCCTGGCAAGCTATACTGACAGCATGATATCCCTCATCGCCGCCATTGGTCAAAATAGAGAACTGGGTAAAGCAGGACAACTCTTGTGGCACCTACCAAAAGACTTCAGCTATTTCAAAGAAAAAACTGTTGGTACTATTATGATAATGGGACGAAAGACATTTGAGTCTATCGGCAAACCACTCCCCCGCAGAAAATCAATCGTCATCACCAGCCAAGATGACTGGCAATATGAAGATGTACTAACAGCAAAAAGTATGGCAGATGCCATCGAAAAAGCTGTGGACTTTCAAAAAAATAATTCTGAATATACAGATGAAATTTTTGTTATTGGTGGAGGAGACGTCTATCGCCAATCTCTTCCCTACATTGAAACAATGTATCTCACACGTGTTAATGGAGTATTTCCCTACGCAGATACATTTTTCCCTGAGTTTAACGCAAGCGCATTCCAAGAAATTTCTCGAGAACATCACGAAAAAGATGCGGATCATGAGTTTGAATTTGATTTTGTAGTGTATAAAAAAATTCCACAGAACTAATCTGTGGAATATATAACTACTATTTAAATTGTCTCCCTATAATATTCCCTACTTTATTGGGATTGAATAATACCTCACTTCCTTCTAAAAGATATACATCTTTAACTCCAGCATGGATCATTGCATTCCAGCAATCCTCGCAGCACCACCAGTGACCCCAAAGATATAGATCAAAATCGCGAATACCTTCTTTTACCACCTGCGTAGCAACACGAGATTCTGCATGGTTCGCAGGACCCGCACAACCAGGACACATCCAATAATGCTTACCTGTTTTTATATGAAAAAATCTCCTAATACAATTATTTTTGTGAAATAAGATTAATTTCTTATTCGTAATCGGCGGTTTGTTACTCGCCCCACCAACAACTGCAATGCCAAGCACAGCAACAGCTCCTGTTGGCGTACTTTGATCTTTAGATTTACTGGCAAATTCCTTTGCCTGTTGCATATACTTATTATGTTCATCCACATAGTGGATAGTTCTGCCTTCCGGCATATATGGATATGGTATGCTCATGGGTTTCATAATATCATTTTTGCCCATTATACACACGTTTGCTATAATCTCAATATGACTACTTTTGACACTATCTACCAAAACATCCTGCGAAATATTATGGAAAATGGTATTGAGGAGCTAAATGAACGAACAGGTAAAAAAACTAAAGCTCTTCCGGGAGTTACATTTCAGACCGATATTGAACGTGATGGTTTTCCTATACTCACATTACGAAAAAATCCATTTAAGTCCGCAATCGCTGAAATGATCTGGTTCATTAACGGAGATAAGGACACAACATTTTTAAGAAAATTTACAAAAATGTGGGATTTGTTTCTTGAAGAAGACGGCAGCTTACCGGCAGCATATGGCTATAGATGGAGACATGCCTTTGGGCGTGATCAATTAGGTGAACTGGTAACACTGCTTAAAAAAGAACCTAGCTCCCGACATGGCGTCGTTGTTACATGGGACCCTCGCGATGATGGACATGGCGGTACACCTAAGAAGAATGTCCCCTGCCCATATACATTCACTGTAAATATTATCGGAGGGCGATTACACTTACATAATATCATCCGCTCGAACGATATGATTCTCGGTACACCATTTGATACATTTGGGTTTGCACTACTTTTATGCATATTAGCGCAAAAACTAGGTGTTCGCCCTGGAGTGTATACACACAGTATTTCCAATGCGCATATTTATGATAATCACTATGAAGGAGCACTGGAGATTATTGCACGCTCAAATAACCATGAGAATATGTATATGACATTACCTGAAAACGTATACGATCGTGCCTAAAAATTAGATGAAGATCTTGTTCTTGAAATATTGAATCCTATCTTAGAAAAATACAGTCCCCTTCCACCGATCGAAGGACTTACTATTGCAGTATAATAAAACGCCCCACTGGGGCGTTTTATTATGGATCAATATCACTCTTAACGCGAATGAAGATATCTTTACCATCAGGAGATTTTGATTTCATATATTGTCTATTTTTATTTACCTCAATCTTTCTTACAAGTTCTGCTTCTAGGTCATAACCCAATATCTCACACATACCGAGAATAAAAATCATAACATCAGCAAACTCTTCAGCAACACCATCTTGATTTTTATTGAATTTTGAAAATGCTTCTGACAACTCTTCATATGCGCGACAAAATTCTGACGCAACATCAGTTGTATTAAAGCCTTTTTCAAGCTTATTACGCATTACTTCTTTTTGGAGTTCTTTTAGATATACCATATATACATTAATTATTAATAATAACTATAGAATCTTCTGCTTCAGCAGGATCAATAATTGAACGACGAGTGCTATCGCGACTATGAAACGTATCAACAACGGTATGTAATTGATCTTCTTTAAACTCCAATGGTTTTAGTGCTTCAATTTTCGCCTGACTCTCAGAATCAACTAACAAGGACTCATTTGCAAGATATGACAAAAGGAACGATGCCCCGATAACAAGAATAGTGACAATCAACGTAACCAAGAGTATTTGCTTCCAGTGATACAATGGATCAATATCCGTTTTTTTAACTAACGGAGAAACAGGATCTAATTTTGATTTCTTTAAAAACGGGAATTTCATACTACTGTATACGAGTATACACCACAAGTCGAGCATTGAGGAGCCAAGTTATACTTGGCTGCTGACCATTTGATACATAATCCTTAAGCTCAACAATCACAGGATCCCCACCTATGGTTGTAGGGGGTGATATGGCAACCTGACGTAAGGAATATGCTGGAATTGTAACAATATATCGACCATTCTCAAGAACCTTGAGGAATGAAATGAGCGTAGCAACATCGCCTCGAACAGCAATTTCAACAGTAAGTGGCTTCCCTGACTTTGGTATTGATGTGTTTGGGGTTTCTGAAGAACTAACACCTGCTGCAGTTTTTTCAGCTTCTTTCTTTGAAAGCTCAATATCTTCTTCTGTTGGAGGTTTTGATTTTTTTAACTTAGGATCAGGAAACGCAATAGAATTAATTTTTACAACTAATTTCAACAGATCAGCATATGATTCTATTTCTTCAACAATAAGCGGTACATCACTCTCAGTAGTGATTGCGTGTTTTTGTAACTCTAATAAATAGTCTTCGTTATCTAAAACGATTCGCTGAGTATGAGAGGAATTCTCTGCTTCCTCTATTGCGTTTCTTATTGAATAATCAAGAACAAATGATTCTGATACTGACGTTCTTAATATTCGGATACCAAACACTATCGCTATCAACGTAGCAAAGAAAAAACCTATCGCAATAATTAACCTAAGATGAAAGTTAGTTCGTCGCATATACAAGAGTACATGAAATAGTAAAAGGTACATCGACTTTTTTTGTATATGTCGTCACAGGTAATGTCACATTTCTGCAAAGACCCTCTGAACTCAATAAGTTACCATACTGAATGATTGCACTACGATCATTTGATATACCCGACAAAACCAACACGTCACCTGACTCCTGAGCGCTAAATTCAAAACCATGTATGTGTATTGCAACAGGTTTAATAGATACCGCTTTTTCAATATTCACAGATACTGGCTTTGAACTAGAAAGAGCTGTAGTAAATGAGTTCACAATATCGTTAGTGGTATTAATCTTTTTTGTTAGCAATACAAGATTTTGAATATTAGTTGATTCATTAATTTTTTCATACTGCGCCGCCAAAACACTCGTAGTTGAATGCTGCATAAAAATAAGTACACCAATAACAACTAGAAATGGGAGTAGTGCTAAATTAATAGTAACAAGCGCGACAACTAACAGTCTTCTTTTGTAGTGAGACTTAAGTAAAATACGTCGATTGTATGGTAGTAAATTAATCATACTTAAACCTCAAACGCTCCAAGAGCGAGACCTATCGCAGTACCATAAATAAGAGAATCTTTGAAACTAATCTTAGGCACGTGCGTACTCACTGTCTCAACGCGAGTCCATACATTCGCAAGTGTGACAGGTTTATGGAAAGTTGCCTGAAATAAATCAACAAACCCCGGCGTTAACGCTTCTGTACCTACAATTTGAATAGAATTAATCGGGCGATACATTTTCTCTCGTGTTCTAATATATGCCAACCATGCATTATATTGATCAATAATTTCACCAAACAAAGGAATATATGCCTCAGCAAGAATACCTGGAACTGCTTCATACTCATCTTTGCCGCTCATACCAATACTGTGTTTTACCTCTTCAGCTTTGTCTACCTCAATAGCAAGTGCTTTAGCTAATATTCGAGTAACCTCTTCACCTCCACGCATAATAGTACTTGAAGATACAACGAGTCCATTTTGAACCACAGATGCAGTTGTTGAAGTATGACCAATATCAATAATATATAATACTTCGTTACTCTCCGGCTTAGTAAGAGACCTAGCAAGCGCCTGACACTCATACTCACATCCAACAACTTGCATACCAGCATCGGTGCAGGCCGCAATATACCCCTCAACAATAGCACGCTCAACAGCGGTGACTTGAACAGTTACCTGATTACCAGTCTGAGAAACAATATCATAATCAAACTCAACTGAATCCGCTGGAACCGGAATGTGTCCTTCAAGACCGAGCAGAATTGATTCTCGAGTATCAACACCAGGAATACTGTGAATGTCTTGCTGAAAGGTATAGACCTTCTCCTCTGGTATAGAGATACACACTGCTTCTACTTTTTTAGTTTTACGGATAGTAGATAAAATAGGAACTAATGCATCAGGCGTAACAACAACACCTTTTTCA
>CAZRUN010000015.1:11924-14749 GCA_964603415.1 uncultured Candidatus Saccharibacteria bacterium
GTGATTAACTAAGAGACCTTGAGGTGTATCTTTCATTTCTACATATTTAACAGTGCGCTCTGAAATCTCGAGCCCAAATGAAGGCATAACGATATACTCTGGTATCGGAAAAAAACGAAATAGTTTGGAACGTGCCATATACAAGTACTAGTATACCGCACCGAATGGTTACCCGACAAGCAAACCGGAAGAAATTTTTTCACTTGGATGAAGTAAAACAATTTTTTCTGGAGTACCAACAGCAAGTATCATCCCATGACTCTCAAGTCCTTTGATTACTCGCGGCTCCAAGTTTGTTACAAATGGAGCTTGAAGCCCAATAAGTACACTTGGATCGGTATATGTTAGAGCAATACCTGAAAGAATTTGACGAGGAGATTCTTCTCCAAAATCAACAGAGAGTTTCAGTATCTTATCAAGTCCTTCAACTTTTTCTGCAGACAAAATAGTTCCTATTTGTATTTTAATTTCTTTAAACGCATCTATTGATATCATACTGTTTTATTCTTCTTATCTAAAAATCTTTGTAAAATGAGTGCCGCAGCACTTGAATCAATGCGTCCCTTTTGTGTTGACCCCTCAAAAGCATGACGTGCATGACTCGATGTAAACGATTCATTTTCGTAATATACAGGTAAATCAGTTTTCCCCATAAGTAGCGTACCAAACTCTTCTGCATATTTCTGTATCATATTTTTTTGCCCTACCTCATCGACTGAATCACCGATAACAATACCTTTAATATCCTTTTCTTTTATAAGATTAAGAACAATCTCAAGAGTATGATTATTATTAGCAATGACACTAACAGGAAAGGCAAGTACCCCATCGGGATCGCTATTTGCAATGCCAATATATTTTTTGCCATAGTCGAGTGCTATATATGACATATATTCAGTATACCCTATTTGTGCTCCCGCTAGGAATCGAACCTAGATTTTGTGTTCCGCAAACGCATGTCCTATCCATTGAACGACGGGAGCAATGGAGAAACAGTAACACAAAAAATCTTATTTTTCAAGCTATGTACGGAACCTTAAATTTTTATAAAATAAAAAAACCGTTTACATAAAGTAAACGGTCATTATTTTAAATACTACCCTCTCATGTAAGGACAGGTAAACTTTCCTTTTTCCCAAAGTTTTTTCCATTCTTTGAGAATTTTTTTTGTACTCGGGTGCGCTAATTTGTTCATATCTGACAATGCAACATCTGTCCAATATCTGGAATCTTCGAGCGAGAAACCTGAGCCATACTTAGTATACTCTTTGATGCGGCGATGCCAGAATGCATACAATTTTGCGTCATGATCTTCTTTATTTCGCCAGTCTGTTAATGTGATTGTTTTTTCTCTCAATAACTCGATACTATCATTATATTGAGCCAAATATTTGGAGGCTTTCCATACCGCAAACATATCGAGTGCCTGAGCTGTATCTGGTTTTGAAGAAAAACTCTTACTAATAGTCGGTTTCGCCCATTTATACAATTTGTTCTGAGCTTTACGATTAGTAATGAGTGGGAACATTAAAAGTTTTTTTATTTTCTCAACTTTCCCTAAGTATTGCTTCCAGGTATAACTACTACCCATAAAGAATCCTTCCCAAAAACTACCGGACATCGGCATCATCCCATAACCAACAGCTACACCTGCCCAGCGATATCCATAACGAACTTGCGCTTCTTGTAAAGATATTGCCTGTACTTTTAAGACAGAGGAAGGATCATCAACACCAAAGGTATCTGCCAAATACTTTTTAACTCTTGCGTTAAAGAATGTTTTTGGGAGAATAGAATCAATCGCGGACAAGCGCGGTCGAGGATTATCAATACTGCGATCCATTTCATACCACTCCTCAGTATAAACATTGTCTCTAGAGGATAAAGATTCATCGGTCACAGTACCGTTTTGACAAGAAAAGATACTCAATAGTATCAAAATACTACTAATAAATAAGATTTTTTTCATTTTGTACGATCATTTAAATTTGTCAGCATTTTAGCATATATATGATAAAATGTCAACATAACGTAATGATTCAACACCCTGAAATCACTCTACTTATTTCATACACTATGAAGATAGTATATAAAAGCAGGATACTTTTTATACCCTGCTTTATATTATTCCTAACAAATTTATATCTTATACCGCGCCATAAACCGTCTCCCAACATGCGGCAGAAGCGTTTCGTCTTCAAAAAGCATATCCCTCAACAAATCACGAAGAGGATATGCTATGTCTTCCGGCACACAAGTAGAAATGATTGGCTGATACGTTTGAGCAATCTGCAGTACCAATTCTTTCTCCCCTTTTATATCCATAACTCGAAACGCTTTGATCTTCGCAATTGGATACACATCATCACCAATAGTAATATCCTTGTCGCTAATAATAGTTGTAATATCAGATGGTTTTTTCCATGAGATATATCCATACAGCCCGCCACCAATGAGAAGGAGCGCTCCAAAGAGTCCATCACGCAAAATAAAAGCAAGAACTGAAGCCGCAAGTGTTATAAGACCAAGCGCCCAATAAAAATCGATACTGCGTTCACGATGTATATGCTCAGGGGTAGTCCACGTTAGTAATATATTTTTTTGATCATCCATACATTGATTGTACTTGATACAGTAAAGCCCCGCAATACTGCGGGGCTTTACAATGAATCCATTCGAATTAACGAGCGTCTTCGCGAGGTCGAGCTTCTTGAACTGTGATGGTGCGACCATCAAGCTCACTTCCGTTAAGCTTTGTGACAGCATTTGTTGCATCTGCATCATTTTCGTATTCAACGAATCCGAACCCTTTTGAGCGACCAGTC
>CAZRUN010000015.1:14781-20880 GCA_964603415.1 uncultured Candidatus Saccharibacteria bacterium
ACCCTGGCCAGAAGCACTAAGTCGAAGAGCTGGAACTTTTACCTTTTTACTATACCACAAAGGCAATAAAAAAGATACGGCTACCCCTGGGCACGATAAAGTACTCGAGCTAAGCGTAAATCATCATACATATAAGCACCATTAAAGTGTTCAAAGACCGGGGCAAGTTTTTCATCACCAATCTCCTTAAAGACAGCATAAATAGTAGGAAGCGACTTTGATAAACTAGTATCAGCCAGCTGCAGAACCTCATGCATTGTCACATCCCCTCTTTCAAGTAGTACATATATATGATCAATAATAGTCGTGACTTTAATCTTTCGCTCACGGGCAATATCTTCTAACTTCAAACCTTGTTTAAACAACATAAGTGTTGCATCTTGAGTAGTTAGTTTCTTTCCTTTTGATTTTACCCCTTTCTCAACAGTTCCCCCGTTAGCCAATATAAATTGTGTATGAAGTGCAACCATTTCTCTGTCTGGTATTCGCTCGAACATAAGCTCAGCTTCATATGAATCATTTTTAAACTGCTGATCTTTTTTTAAAATATCAGGATGTACCAACAGAGCACTCTGATTCATTCCAATAAGTGTAATTCCTGAGAGTGTTCTCACTCGAGAGAGAGCCACATATCCTTGTCCATAAGTAAACGCTTTCGATAAATCGATTGTAGCACTATCAAGACTCATCCCTTGGCTTTTATGTACAGTGATTGCCCAAGCAAGCCTAAGCGGTACCTGAGTAATCTCAGCCTTCACCTTACCCTCGTCTTCCACCTGCCAACTCATCGGCTCAACAACAATCTCTGATTAATTTTCAGTTTTAATAATTGGGTATCCATTAAACTCACCAAAACCAATAACGACTCCAAGTGTTCCATTAACAAATCCCCTCTGTACATTGTTCTTGGTACACATCACACGAGCATTGAGCTTGAGATCAAGTATTTCTGGTGACAAACAACCACGAACAAGTCCCTCAACAAGATTTGCTTTTCCTTTTTTTACCATAGTAAACACATGTTTTTTACCTGAAAGTTTTTCGATTTCTTTTTGATTTAACTCATCAACTTTTATATTGTGTGTATATAATTTTGTTTCTTTGTCTAACGAAACAGTAGATTGTGTATATCGTTTTCGAAGTTCTTCCCAATGAAGTTCGTCAACACTCGCAGAGCGAATAGCTGAGAGTATCTCAAGGAGCATTGCATCATCTTGCCGATGTTGTTCACTTAAATAACAAGTGAGAAATTGAGCATTTTTCCATTCAACTGAATCAAATGCAAAATCATCTCTTTCTCCTCGATCCATTATTGGTGGCAATTGAAAAAAATCGCCAACTAAGATAACTTGCAGTCCTCCGAACGGTTCTGGTGTTCCGCGAATCGCTTTACATACTTTTGAAATTCCTGAAAGCATCGCCCCTGAGAGCATAGATACTTCATCGATGATGAGAATACTCGCTTTCGCTATTCTCTTCGCTACGTGTTCAGTGCTGGCAATATGATCAATATCATATTCACTTAAAAATCGTTTTGTACCAATACCACTCCATGAATGAATAGTTAGTCCATGAATATGGGTAGCTGCAATTCCGGTTGATGCGGTTATCGATGGTTCAAGGCCATGACTACGGACATAGTCGATATATGTTCTCAGTGTATGTGTCTTACCACTGCCTGGTTCTCCAGTCAGAAATACATTGGCTCCTGTTTTTAAGATTTGTAATGCTTGGTCTTGAGTCATGTATTTTAAAGTATAGCATACGGTTTTTACTCATCTCGGCCTTATTTGACAAAATAATAAAAATATGATATTTTTGTTAAAATTAATTTATAATGAAAACAAAAATATATTCACTCAAAAAAACTGAGGAAGGCTACGCGCTTGTTCCCGAAAAAGGCAAAGGTAAGATTGATTTCAAAGACAAAATGGGAGGTTTTGACGCAATCATGGTTTTAGCATCTCAATTAAAAATATCACTGGAGACAGCTGATTCCTTGAATACTGCAATTCTAGCACTGGAAGATCTGGATACACTAATAGACCCAGAAGGAGATGAAGTCTCTCCAGAACAAATGGCCTTGGCAGAGAAATTGCTACAGCTTAAAGCAAACGAACTGAAGAGGGACATCATCATTAAAAACCACAAAGAAGGAGTTCAGTTACTACCCTGTAAAAACTGCGGTAAACATGGAATCATCCTTACCAAGGATTTCTACACAAAGGTTAATTCTAAATTTGAAGCTCTTGAAATTGCTGAGAGTCTCTTAACAGAGAAAAAGATAACTCCTGAGGAAAAAGATGAGCTTGATTTACAAATTGTAAAAAGTTCTATGCGTCTAAAGAGTTCTTCTTTTATGGAGACCTCTTCATTCTTCGATATGCTTTTCAGCGAAGATCTATTTCAAACATTTGCTAACTTTACGAATGCCGAGGAACCTGCAGATAAAGCCTGAAGTTAACGAAACCAAAAGATTACCGCCATCTCTTACACGAGATGGCTTTTTTATTGCTTCAAAAAGATCTCACGCGCAGCCTCATATACTGCTGGTACTACTTTCTCATCAAACGGACTTGGTATGATACATTCTTCTGTCGGCTCCCCCACCACTCGCGACAAAGCCTCCGCAGCATGAATAAATACTTCATCGGTAAACTGACAACCAGGAACAGAGAGTGCTGCTTTTAATATACCTGGAAATACGAGTGCATTATTGACTTGATTTGGAAAATCACTTCGTCCTGTTGCAATAATATACGCGCCAGCTTCTTTTGCGTCATTCGGCGATATTTCAGGAACAGGATTTGCTAATGCAAAAATAACGGGGTCAGGATTCATTGTGCGGATCATGTCGCCAGTAAGGAGTCCTGCTTTTGAAAGTCCAATAAATACATCAGCTCGAACGAGAGCATGCTCGAGGTTTCCTTCGCTAGGTAGACTGAGAGATTTTTCAATCAACGTTAGTTTCTCTTTACTCAATTCTTGCCTCTGCTTTGTCACAATACCCTGACTATCAATAAATTGCATATGTTTTGCTCCGGCTGCAAATAACAAGTGAGACGTTGCAACGCCCGCTGCTCCGAGACCGGAGATAACAATATGCGCATCTTCGAGTTTGAGATTCTTAAGCTTGAGTGCATTTAAGAGTCCAGCCAAAACAACAGTGGCTGTCCCCCATTGATCATCATGCATAACAGGGATATCCAAAAGTTCACGAAGCTTTTGCTCTATATAGAAACAACGAGGAGATGAAATATCCTCAAGATTGATTGCGCCGAAGACCGGAGCAATACGCTGCACTATCTGTATAATCTCTTCAGGATCTTGCGTATCAAGACAAATCGGAAATGCATCAACATCAGCGAAATGTTTAAGAAGTGCAGCTTTCCCTTCCATAACAGGGATCGATGCTTCGGCCCCAAGATTACCAAGTCCAAGAATAGCAGAGCCATCAGAGATAATAGCGACGGTACGGCCCTTGAGCGTCAAATCTTTTGCTAGACTTTTATCGTTTGCAATAGCGAGCGTCACAGCCCCCACCCCCGGACTATATGCTAGCGATAGATCTTCTTTGCTCCCCAAAGAAGATAGTAAACTCGTACCGATCTTTCCCGTATGTTCCTTGTGATATTTCAACGCCTCCTCTTCAAGCTTATTCATAGCGACCATTATAGCGCAAAAATGTTCTTTAGCCGAGAAGCTCGGCAATGTACTCAAAATGCCTTTGTGATACTGGTTGAATAGACAATCTTGATCCGGTTTTACACACAAGCATATCATTCATTTTTGGATCTCTTTTTATCTCAACCAAAGACAATGGCTCTTTGAATTCTTGTGCGAATGCCATATCAACACAATACCAAATCGGTTTTTCCTTTGTCGCCTTGGGGTCATAGTGCATATCTTTCGTATCAAACTGCGTTTCATCAACATGCGGTTTACTCGCGACCCGAGCAATCCCATAAATACCGATAGGTTGTGTAATTGAATGATAGAAAAAGACAAGATCACCAACGTGCATATCTCGCATCATGAAATTACGAGACTGGTAGTTACGGATACCAGTCCAGGCAGTTTTCTTGTCTTTTTTGAGATCCTTGATACCATAGCAATCTCCTTCTGATTTTATAAGCCAATAGTTCATATGGTTCATATCATAGCACGTTGACTCAGAATATCCTGTGTTATACAGTATACAAAATCCCGATACATGAAAAACATGACACAAAGACCTCACACGATTAAGCAAATTAAGAGTTTTTACTCTCTTATTTCAGGAGATAACAGAATAGGAAAGGGTTTTAGAACAAAAGCTACTGGACTCCAAACAATCATACATGCACTAAGTACAAAGACTCTGAGCGTAGAGAACGCAAGGCAACTCATAGCTGAAATCAACGAATTACCTATTATTTCTACACAAAGCAAAAAGACAGGCATGGATGAGGAGCAATATACCGAATTCTTAGAAAGCATAGTTGACTATCTTAGACCAACGTCTTTTCAAAAAACAGACGTAATTGAAGAAATTCTTTCATCAATACAGTTAGGACCACACAACAATTGATTTTCATAACAAAAAAACAAAAGCCGATTTTAAAAATCGGCTTTTTAAATAGATTATGATTTTTTTGCTTCGTTTTTTGCACGCTCAACCATGAAAGCAACACCTTCATTCATATGTTCATTTTCAATCTGAATATTCGGATATTTATTCTGAAAAATTCTATAAATTTCATCCGCAAAAGCCTGTCCCACCATTGGGACTTTTTCATAATCCATAACAACAATTTTAAATTTGTGTAATCCTTCAATCACACGACGTGCTTGAGAGCGCGAAATATGAACCCCTCCAATCGCATACAACCTGACACGGATTTCTGTCTTATCAAAACCATAATCACTATCTTTTGTTTGATTAGTATATTTTTTAAAAATATCGTTCAAGTGATATTTTTTATCTAGATTTATTCTAAAAATAACCTTTGTTCCTTTTTTTAATCCTCGAACTTTTTTTACAAAAATATCTGGAATAGTATTATTTGCAATAAATTGATACCCGTAGCTATCTAGAACGAATTCATCCCCTACTTTTGAAGTAAAGAAGATTCCCTCACCAGAATGTAATTTTGGCGCTGTGGTCATTTTCCCTTTTAATAGATCCTGAATCGCTTCAATCTCTGACTTGAGGTTTCTTTTTTGCATAATATTGCGATATGTCCCAATACCAAAATCATCTACTGTAAACATAAGTAGATTTTTTTCTAGAGACGCAGATACATGTATTACTTTTGTTTGCGAATGCTCAATAGCATTATTGAGCATTTCTAGGAATGCATAATCGAATATACTTTTTATATTTTCAGGTAATGTTTTGTATGGTAAAAAATAACGCGCTATATCATCGAGAATTTTATGTTCCTCAATAAATTCATTTTTAAACTTTTTTGAATACACAGTAGTTAAAAGGTCAGGATGTAACTTTGCATACTCTGAAGTAATATATACCGCAGATCTGGTGGAGCCAATTTTTATTACTTTTTTTTCCTCAATAAGTTCATTAATGACTTGAGAAATATACTGACGAGAGACCCCAAAATATGCCACCAGTTCTGGTGACCGTATTAAACCTTTTTCCTTTACTGTTTCAATTATTTTTGACTTGATTGACATATGTAAACTAATTGTAAACAAATCGATTTTAATTGTCAAGCAATTGTCAAGCAATATCCCCGAATGGTTATATATGGAGAGTTATTCCCCTCCCTGTTCTCTCCAAAGAGCGCTGTAGAGACCATTCATTCCCTTGAGAGTATCATGGTCTCCCGTTTCAACAATAGCTCCATCTTTTAGAACATATATCATATCAGCATGCATAATTGTAGACAGACGATGCGCTACAAGGAATGTAATGCGCTGACCTTTATCGAGCGATCGAATAGTACTTGTAATTGACTCTTCAGTTATTGAATCAAGAGCTGAAGTTGCTTCATCGAATATCAAAACATCCGGACGACGAATCAGTGCACGAGCAATTGCGATACGCTGTTTTTCTCCCCCAGAAACCTTGATACCGTTTTCTCCGATTTTAGTATC
>CAZRUN010000016.1:0-1095 GCA_964603415.1 uncultured Candidatus Saccharibacteria bacterium
AGAACCATTTTCTTTTTTCCATTCAAGAGCATCTTGTACGGGGATACCGTTTTCGTTATATATGGCGCTTTTGGAATCAGCCAATGCAACTATCATGTGACCTTTGTTTTCAAATGTTTCAGCAGCGAAGCTTCCAACATTTCCGAAACCTTGAATAGCGACTGTACAGACCGCGGGAAGCATAAGATGTTCTCGGAGCGCATCCCATGTAAAGAATCCACCAAGACCAGTTGCTGCTGTTCGTCCCTCTGATCCGCCGTTACTGAGTGGCTTACCAGTGAATGTTGCATTTGTCGTATCGCCAGTGATTTTTTGATATTCATCTGCCATCCATGACATGATTTCAGGAGTTGTGTTTACGTCTGGCGCTGGGACATCTTTTCTTGGGCCAATAGCATCAGCAAGTCCGCGCACCCATCCGCGTGAGAGTTTTTCGAGTTCAGTAGGAGAGAGTTCTTTTGGATTAACGGTGATACCTCCTTTACCACCACCCATTGGAATGTCGGCAACGGCGCATTTGAGTGCCATCCAGAAGGCGAGCGCCTTCACTTCATCTATGTTCGTATCTTCGTGATATCTAATACCACCTTTGTATGGTCCGCGAAGCGAATTATACTGCACACGGTATCCATGAAAGATTTTCTCTTCTCCTGAATCCATAGTGATGGGAATAGAAATATGGATTTCTCGTTCTGGTTGTTTTAGGCGACTGAGTAATTGTTCGCTGATAGGGGAAACGGTGTTTGCGCGGGCTAATTGGTTAAGAGCGTTCTCGTATGGATTATGCATGTCATGTGATATTACTCGTATATGGCTCAAGTATACTCCCCTCAGGGGCCTTGACAAAATAGGTATATCTATGATATAATACACATATGAAACAGTATAAAACAGTTATATCTTATTTTGTCCTTGCCATCCTTATTTTACCAGGAATTTCCTTGGCAAATAGCCGCGTCTATTCAGAAGGTGGCTTTTATGAGGCTGCTCCGGTCAAAACCGAGGGTCAGGTTACAGTAGCAACCCCTGCTTCAGCGCAGACGGTTATTAACCCTGCTGATGCAATCCCAACTAATATCTTAGGTATTCATATTA
>CAZRUN010000016.1:1105-12560 GCA_964603415.1 uncultured Candidatus Saccharibacteria bacterium
ATATTAAGACTAAAGCTGAGCGTGATGCTGAGCGTGCTGCTGAAGAGGCTACACTTGCACAAAAAGCTGAACAGCAGCGTGTTGCTCGAAATGCAGATGGAACATTTGCCTATGGGTATACGAATGGATCTGGATCTCAGTATGCAAGTGGTGCTCAATATGTTGATGCACGAAACGTTAATGGAAACCGTGCTCTTGCTGGAACAAGAACTAATTCGTTAAACGTTGCAGCAGCCGGAACCACAACTCTTACTGGATTCTTTCCAACAACATTCTGGGGTTGGGTACTCGCTCTTATTCTTTTATCTGTATTCTTTGCGATTATTCGCGCACTTATGGATAAGATGGGAACACGACGTACACATGCAGTTGCACATGGACACTAAGTAATAAAAACCTCCGAATAATTCGGAGGTTTTTTATTGTATGGTATACTAGCTCTATGTCTATACCGCTCAAGCATTGGTATCGTTTAGGAAAAAAAATATTCCTGCTCTATCTCTTGCGGAGTGGTTGGTTCTTTATTCTTCTTTTTGGTTTCTTGTGCTGGTTTACATACAAAGTTCTTTGGAGTACCTGGAAAGAACCCTTCAAGCAATTTTTTATTGATAGACCTAACTGGTATGTAGATAGTGGTTTTGTTCTTGAAATGATGTGGCTGACATTACTTGGTTATCTAATTGTCGTTATACTTCGTGGTTGGGTTATGTATCGTCAGTATAAGTTTATGCTTGATGAACATGCTTTCTATGTTCGCCGCGGGATCTTCTTTATTAGAGAAGCAGTTATTCCATATCACCATATTCAGAATGTTGAAATTCGTCAGCCATATTTGTATCGTTTCGTTGGTTTGGCTGAGCTTGATATTACAACGTTAAGTGGCAGTGGTAATATTGTAATTACGGATGGTAAAAAACCTAAAAAGTTACTTCCTGTTATTGATAGAAAAATGGCTAAAGCATTAGCTCATGAGCTTGTGCATCGTGGTTCAACAAAAGACGTTCCGTTTCTTAATGAAATAGAAGACGATCCAAATCAGTTAACTGAAGTGCGTTAGTATATGACACTCGCATCTATTTTTGCATCATTTGGTATTTTTGGGCTTGGAGGTGTCATTATTATTGAGACCGGATTTCTGCCTGCGTTCTTTTTGCCAGGGGATACGCTACTCTTTAGTGCTGGTTACTTCATCCACCGTGGGGATATTTCAATGCAGTATACGATTCTCGTATTAGGGCTAGCTGCATTTATCGGTAATCTTATTGGGTATGCTTTTGGACGCTGGGCTGAACATCGAATTGAGCGATATGTTGAGAAACATAAAGAACATCTCTCTCCTGGTTTTCTAAAGACAAAGCGATTCTTTGCTCGGTATGGTCTTCTTACTCTTGTTATTGCTCGGTTTGTTCCGCTTGTACGAACGGTAACACCATTTATGGCTGGCGTGGCACAAATGAAAAAAGGTCCGTTTGTTATCATCTCTCTCATTTCTGGTTTTATCTGGGTTAGCGTTGGACTTGCACTTGGAAATTTCTTTGGTCAGTCTGTACCAAATATGGACTATGTTGTAACTTTGGTTACGATTGTGGCGGTAACGGTAGCGGTGGCGCCAATTATGTGGCCGATTATACGGAAGTTTTTTAAAAAATAATAATCTTTACTGAATATGTATATAAAACAAACAATTATCCTCGTCATCTGTATTGCTTTTGGGGTGTTCCTTTTGTCTCGCACCACAGGTGTTGATTACCGGTACGACAATGAGCCGGCTGTCTGTAATCAAGACGCCAAGCTATGCCCTGACGGCAGTTCTTTATCTCGCCAAGGGCCACGCTGTGAGTTTGATAATTGTCCGGCTGTAGTCGCCCCAGAAGACCCTAAAACCCCTGATCCAATTATGTGTACCATGGACGCCAAGATGTGTCCTGATGGCTCATATGTAGGCCGTGGTGGCCCAAAATGTGAGTTTACTGCCTGTCCTGCTGGCCATACGCTCAATATGGCTAAAGAGTATAACGGAGTCAGTATTGAGCCGCTTAGAGTTATTGAGGATAGTCGATGTCCTGAGGGTGCGATGTGTATTTGGGCGGGTAGACTAGTCGTTTTGGTTCAGTTGTCTTCTGGTACAAAAACAGAAGAAGTATCATTAACACAAGGTGAGTCATATCGTTTTCTTAATAAAACAGTTACGCTTATCGATGCTCTCCCTCATCCGAGTATTGCAGAAGAAGGGATGCGCAGTCAGTCATTTGTGTTTGAGGTAAAATAAAATGGTCGATGTATAATCGACCATTAAGGATAGGGTTACTCTTTTATTACAATTTTACTCATGCTTGTGTCGTGGATGTCTACTCCGCTAGGGAACGTATCGCCATCAAAGATGATGTGATTACTGTCTATTTGTACGACATCAATCGATTCTTCTGTGTAGATTGCAACCAGTGAATCTTTAGCAGAACTCTCTGTAGAAACATTACTGCCGCAACCACTGAATAACATGGTTACTAATACCATGGATATACTAATTTTTCTCATATATTGTTAATTTGTTTTTTTATTTTTAACATCTATAGCACCTCCTTCAATAAAGGGTACGAATAGTATTATGGAAGCGATTGTAATCATAATCGCTCCCACAGTTTCACACTTAATGAAACTAAAGATGATAATCCCTGTTAAAACAATAGTCGCAATAATTGCGAGGTTGGATACATTTTTCATATTAATACTGTTTATTTAAAAATAGCACAGTATATGTATATGTCAACCAATGTGTATATTTTTAGTATGTAGGGTTCATATTATTTTTGTGCTACCATGCAACAATGAAGAAGTTTCTTATTGTTGGTACCTCTCTAATATGTCTCACCGTCATCGGTATATTTGCATGGCAACAGCAGTCATACGATGTACCATCTATCCCGATGTTTGATACGGCTCCTATAGATACGCCAATCGTGGAAGAAAAACCGGTGGTGTTTACTGAATTTAGTATTCAAACAACAAATCCTAAAACTGAACTTACTGAGCTTGTTGGTGCCGATAATATACCGATACTGCTCGCAATCAATCATATTGATATTAGTAACCTTAAGAAAGGTATGAGCGTGATGGTGCCAGATTCTTTTGAGCATACAAGCCTCAAGCAATTTATGCCAAGCAAAATACAATCAGCTGAAGGTATAAAAAAACTGATAGTTATCTATCAGCGTACTCAGGCGTTTGGTTTCTATGAAAATGGAATATTAGTGCGCAGTGGTCCAGTTAGCTCTGGTCGGCAGGCTAACATTACACCTGATGGTTTGTATTTTGCAAACTGGAAAGGTAAACGAGTTATAAGTACAGTGGACGATTCATGGGTGTTGAAATGGAATTTCAATATTGATAGTGATAATGGTATTGGACTACATCAGTATGCATTACCAGGGTATCCAGCAAGTCATTCATGTGTGCGTATGTTTGAATATGATGCGATATGGATGTATGACTGGGCAGACCAATGGATACTCGATGATACTGGTCAGATAAAGATTGCTAATGGTACGCCGGTTATAGTATATGGACCGTATGAGTTTGAAAAGAATGCGCCATATAAAGAATTGGTAACTAATCCAAAAGCGCTGGAAGTTTCGGCTGATGAATTGAATGCGGTTGTTTCCAATTATCTAGAGACTATACTCAAAGAGCAAGCTCATCGTGAGAATGTAATTACTCAACAAAGGAAAGAAGTGGAATAAAAAAAGTGCCGTTACTGACACTTTTTGGATTATTGAAATTGTGTTTTTATAGCTACCAAAAACGGGCGATGAAAGCTAATATCAATAAGATTACAAATGATACCATCGAAACTAAAAAAGAACCGATAAATAACATGCAGATCCAATAATGTGTTTTTAATAAAATTTTTTCAATTTGTATCATATTTATTTTTAATTTATACTTCTCTAACATTTACTTGCGGATTATATTTATCCAATTCAGAATCTTCGTAATCCTGTTCGTCTATCGCAACTTTGTTGTAGCTGATTTCAGCTTCGGGGATAGTAGCTCCAAACTTTTTGGAAACTATTTTTTGAACGTCTGAACCCGTCATGTTCAGGTATTGGCGGTGTTTTACGACAAAATCGTATGTTTCATTACGAAACTTGGTGTTGAATTTAAAGTACTTGTTCATATTTTTAATTTTTTTATATATTACATTAATTATGCAAAATGTCAAAAACACTGCACGCAGTGTTTTTATATGATGCGGATTAATTTAGTTGTGTTCCGTGTACTTCTTGAAATTGTCTAGTATGGCTTGCCATCCTGATTTTTGCATCTCAACAGGGTTTTTTGTTTTCAGCTTCAAATGTTTCGATGACTGTGCAGCCTGTATCTTCTGGTATAAATCTAATCTCTACAGTCCTTCCGCCCTCTATTGTGTATTCGATCTTATTATATTCTTCGACTGTTGTATATGTCCCATTAAAATCAAATCCATGTGTGCCATCTGTAGATTCCATTCTGGTTGTGAACGTACCACCCACAGTGAGATCATTGCTCGCGCTTGGCGCATGCCAGTCGTCAGATGCATGGCACCATTTGGTGATATGTTCGGGGTTGGTAAAATAATCCCAGACTTTTTCTAAGGGGGCGTGAACTGATGTTTCTATGGTGATGTGTGGATTCATGAAATATATTTTAACACAGGTTTAAGAGGGAATAAATAAAAATAAGGTTGGCTAGTTAAGCCAACCTTTATTAAAGTTTTAGAAATTAAACCGATTTCATCATGTTATTGATATATTCAGTCATAATCTCCGAAATAAGTTTGCCTCTTTTTGTAAAGTAGTCGGTGGTTTTTTGCATAAGCAAAATACGCATACGGATACTTTCAACATCTTTTGTTTGTTGTTTGTTTAAATATACAAAAAAAGTGTTAAGTTCGTTACTTTGCTTTTCGTATAAACGGCGAGTTAGTTCATTACAGAAATCATTAGACTCCTTAAAGTTCTTAGGGCTGTGCTCTTTTATAAATGCACGTAATTTTGTTTCAAATTGCGTTAGATCATCTTTATCTATCATAGACGCAAGTTCTTCGGGGGACTGGATTGAGTCGTCGTAGTTTTTCATATTAAAAATATGATAGCATAATTAATTGTTATTGTCAAATATTATAAAAAGGTAAAGAAAACAAAAAGCCCTTGTTTAAGGCTTTTGCGCTGATTTTGATGTACAGCTTATACACCTGCACCCATACGGTTTAATAAATTGATTAAAAAATTCCTTACCGTAGTCGTAGGTGATTTCATCACCCATCTTAATATCACGTATAGCTTTTATGAATACCTGTTTTCCAACAATCTTTGATTCCGCGTTACCTTTCTTACAGGAATGGTTGATATAGCGAGCAGTATTCCAGCGTGGACCGCCATCAATCGTAATGCGGGTATTTACCTCAAATAAATATTGCGTTGTGTTACCTTCAATTTCTTTGTTTTTTCTAATGATGCCGATATATTCAATAATCCAGTCGCCCTTTTTAATATCTTTTACAGCAAATAGGCCGAGTCCCGCAGTACTTCGTTTAACTTTATAATATGATGGATCAAGTGGTGTGATTGGTTTTTTCATGTGTGTTATATAAAACACGATTATATCTCATGTTATGTGTTTTGCAAAATTATTTACGTATGATCAGGTATAAAAAGAACCTCCTTGCTAAAGGAGGTCGTGTTCTCTATAAATGAAGAAATCTATAGCATATTTTTGCTCTAGCATGTAATTCCTTAATTGCAAGAAATTCTTTCGCTGGGGTAAGTGTAATAATTAGATTAGCATTGTCGCCCATACGAAGAATATGAAATATTCCTATGTACTTTTCTCCTCCATCGTTTTTTAAAAAAGAAATAGGAAAATTGTATTCTGGAATCTTTTTAAATTCATTTCCTGATACATAGGCGATGTTACTGATGTCGGTATACTTAGTACAGAGTATTTGTATCCACCTATCTAAGGGGATACATTTAATGTCCGTAAAGATATCAACTGGTTGCTTAACACCTCCAGTGATTTGGTATTCGGAATAATAGAACGTTAGCTCTTTTTTAGGGGTGTCACTTCCGGGAATATGTATTTTTGAATGGATAGTTCCATCAAAATATTCCGTTACATCAGAGATACCGTAGATTTTCTGAGTTCCAGATAAATGAAACTCTTGGTTGTAGATTAATGTTATGTTCATATTTTTTAATATAATATCATATTATATTGATTTGTCAACTATTTTGAATAGAGGCTTAATCGTACGCAGCAGCAACTTATAGGATTTGATATACTAAGTCTATGAGTAGCAAAGAAATCTCTAGTGGTGTAGTGCACACAATACCTGCAGATTTAAGAAAGACACTTACTTCTGTTCCCAAAGCATACGTAGCCTGGGAGGGGATTACGCCGCTCGCACGTAACGAATGGATATGTTGGGTTGAGTCGGCTAAGAAATTAGAAACGAGAGAGCATAGGATTAGGAGGGTTCGGGATGAACTACTAGAAGGGAAACGTAGACCATGCTGCTGGGCTGGTTGTATTCATCGTTAGGATAATAAAAAGCCACTGATATGTTTTTAATATTAGTGGCTTAATGATATATCCTGTCTTAGGAAATAATTTTTTTATTACATAGTTGAGTACTCTACAGTCCACTCAATTCCATATTTATCTCTAAACATACCAAAATAAGTACCCCATGGACTATCGCTTATTGGAAATTCTACTTGTCCTCCAATCGAGAGACCATTAAAAATAGCCTCAGCCTCTTCCTTCGTATCTATATGTATAGAAATCTTACTTCGATTTTCATTTTCATTTACTTTTCCCATAAACGAAGGAATATCATTTGCCATTAGTACAGTATCTTTTCCAATAGATAGGGTAATGAGCATAATTTTTTCTGCATCGGCTTCCGATACTGGGAACTCTGGACTCGCGAGATCTTTAAAACGAATTATTTTTGTGAATTCACCACCAAATACTGATTTGTAAAATGTGAATGCGTCTTCAGCATTGCCGTTGAAGTTAATCCAAGGATTTATTGTTATCATATAATCATCATATCAAATAGAATAAATAGGACAAGTTACTTGCTCCAAACTTGGGATGAAGTTCGAATGGAAATAATAAAAGGCTGAACGTTACTGAACAGCCTTAATTACTAAAGATTTTGAACCTCTTCTAGTTTATAGTTGATTATTTTGGCAGAGTATTCGGCATCAGATGGTCTATCAAACAAAAATTCTCCTTTAAAAAGCTTACCGCTTAGCAAAAAAGGAAACCAGTAAATATCATCTGACCACATTTGTTCAAATGGGATTTGATCAAGACTAAACCATTGAGGCTTCATTTCTTCACTTTCTGTTGGGGAACCATCAAATTCGGTTATTTTGAATATGTGAACTTCAAGAATTTTTGCATCATTCTGAAAAGAAAAATCTAGTATGCCAACTTTTTGCATATTTAAAGATTCAACGCTAGACTCTTCAAACATTTCTCTGAACATACCTTGCTCAATAGTTTCTTCACCCTCTTTAACCTTACCACCAAAACCATTCCAACGCCCCGCACCAAAACCACGTTTTTTCATACCTAAAAGAACTTCATTACCCTTCATAACTAAACCCAGGGTTAATATTTTTTTTCATACTTTTATTGTAGCATTAAAATCAGTTGGTCAAAAAGGTTCGAACCCCTAGGTACCGTAATAAAAAATAACCTTACAAAATAAGGCTATTTTTTGAGGCTCCGAACTTGGGATGATGTTCGAGAAAGTGTTAAAGCTTACCGAACATAACCACTGAATTTTCAGACACAGAAAAACCTTGTTGATTATAAAATTCAATGAGTTTCTTGTCTTTCGTTGCCCAAAGCATTACTGATGTAAATCCTTTATCTTTTAGATACTTTTTTGAGTATTCTATTAAACCTCTTCCAATACCCTGATTCTGAAATGCTGGGTGCACTGCAAATTCTTCAACCACAGCCTGTTTCCCACTTGTCCAAACATCTGCACTAATAAGAATAAATCCAACAATTTTATCCTCTTCATTCAATGCAATAAAACTATTTTCGGTACTTAAGAGATATTTAGCCTTTATGTGTTCTTCAGCAATACTGCTTTCAAACGTTTCTTTGTAAGGGGCCTGTTCATATGCTCTTTGCAAAATTGTCGCACAGGATGGTATATCAATCTCTTTCATTAGCTCTATTTTCATAACACCTATTATACATTAGGTTCGAACTCACTAAAAGGTAAACAAAAAACACCTTATTTCTAAAGTGTTTTTTGCTGGCTCCTCCGGCAGGGATCGAACCTGCGACCAATCGCTTACACTTTATCCAACATCACTGTTAGTGTGGACTATATCATTACCGTATCAATATCGATTGACTTAGGTACAAGGCGTTTCGAACTTATTATTAAGCCCTACTCCCACAAGGGGATAGTCTCTGAACCTTTCCTTCGAAAATTAATTCTCGGGACTTGGCTGCTGATTATCTTATTGAGTTAAGACTTCCAGCAATTAACCTTGTTTTCGACCTGGCTTTCGCACAGGAAGCTGCGTAATACCGTCATGGAACTCCATATGACAATTCGCACACAAGAGAATGCATTTATCAATCTCTTTTCTTGTCTTTTCCCAAGATCTTGTAAGACCTTTATCAGATAAACCAAATTCTTTCGTTTTTGGATCTATATGATGAAAAGACAACGCACGATCACATTTGTTGTATCCACAAATCTCACATCGGCCACCTTTATAATCGCGTGCCATCTTACGAAGTTTAATCCTTCGTTTTTTGACAGCTTCGCGCATATAGCTGGCTCGATCGGCATAGGTACGTGTTTCCGGCATATACTATGTAGTATACCATGACACCCTTCCCACAGGCGACTGCTCTACCGCTGAGCTACAGAGGAATATTTTGTTTATAAAAAACAAGCTCATTTGAGCTATTAGTATAGTAGCAAAAATAGCCCAAAAAAGCAAAAGCCGTCATTACTGACGGCTTTTGTATAAGATCTAGATTTTTATATTCTTTCTTGTTCGTTTAGTTTTGCAGCAGCCTCTGGGGTTGAAACACTTTTACCCATCATGAATAGTTCAATGATACCAACTGCAATTATCCAATATACGGTCATAGCTAAAAGTGTTGTCCATTCAAAGATACTGCCACCGGTTGTCAGTTGAACGTTGTTAAACACTCTTAAGAAAGGCTGTGCGAATATATAGGTTGCGTTGTATATGAACTGCGTGAATCCAGCACTTGTGTTTGCATCCAGTAGCTTTAAGATAAAGCGAAATGCTAAGAGAACCTCAATGATGCCGAGAACATACCAGACGACTTTGATGCCATGGTAGATGGGCTTTGTTGTTAATGATGTATATGATGAATCCATAGAGTAGAATTATTTATGAATAATAAAACCACTCTAAGATAGGATTAGAGTGGTTTTTATTAAGTCCTATATGTACTAATTTGTTGTTACAAATGTAGAAGGCCAAGTGACAGTTACATTACCATTTTGATCTGTAGTGTAGATCATGTAGTAGTACAATGTGTTTGTAGATAGATTTGAAAGTGTTACGTTTTGAGAAACATGAAGATTAGAATCAGTCATTGCACTATTTGCTCCACTGATTGTTACAGAGTTTGTATTTTCATATGTTGAAAGGGGATTTGTACTGTAGTAGACGACACCTTTTGAATTTTCACTAGTGCTCCAGTTTACTGTAGCATTGTTACTTGATGCACTGACGTATGTATTTGTGATAACAGGAGCGTTGGTGTTAGTATTTACTCCTGATGTCATTTGTGAATTAATAACACCCATTGTTGCAGGACCAACACGTCCATTTCCGAATGTGTTATCAATATTATTGCGTTCTTGGAAATTAGAAACAGCTGACTTTGTTAGAGATCCAAAGTATCCTGTTACAAGTCCTTGAGGATAGATTGTTGGATCTATTGCAAGAAATGTTTGTAGGTCTGTAACATCAGCTCCAGACATACCTAGTTGTAACTGACGGTAAAGTGTTGCAGCACTACTAAGAGCAGGGATAACCATAAGCGCGAGAGCCATAAAAGAGAGACCGATTTTAGTTGTTGTACGAGACATATAATATGTATTTTTAGTTAATTAAGAGGTAAAAACACCTTAGGTGGTTATATTCGATATACACGGATGTGTATTCAAAATAAAGCTCTTTCTAAAGTGCATTATGATAGATACTTTTCACTGCAGATTATGTCTGCGGTCGACTCTTGAAATGAGCGAGTCTATCTGAACGATTGAGAGATATCTTTACGACAATACAAGTATGTTCCTATATTTGACAATATACAAGTCTAATTGTTTTATGGCACACTATTGACGATATACCTAATAGTGTGATTTAATAGTGTTCTGTGCTATGCGTAGTAAAAAACCGTGCTTACTAGCACGGAAACGTCAGTAGTAGCTTTATGTCTATGGTAGGCATTTACCATCACCTCCAAACATAATCGCATATTGGTCTTTTGTACTACTGAGAACAGACTGTCCAGTACTATCAATACAATATGTTTTTGGCCCATTAACCATTGATACAGATAGTGCCCATCGTTGCTTATCAGTACTGATAACGTAACTCATATAATGGTTCTGGTCTGGATGACTTGAGCTGTAATATGCCCCAATATACGGATCAAATCGTTTTAAACTAGAGAGAATAGTTGCGTCATCTAAAAAACAGGTATTACTACAGAACGTTGTTTCTGAAGAAAGAAATGTGTCAAAACTCTGAGCTGTACCGTAGTCTCCATTAACAGCGTAGTATAAATTTGCTTGAGTACGGATTTCCGACATTGATTTTTTAACAAAAGCAACGGCACCTTTCTTTTTAGTGGAAGAAAGCGATACTATGACGACGGAGGATAAAATACCAATAATGGCAACGACGACAAGAATTTCAATAAGAGTGAAGCCTTGTGATTTCATATATACATTATATCAGTCCATAAGGACTAGTGCGAATCTTCAGACATGGTACACTTATATATATGAAAAAGAATTATGCAGTTCTCTTGGTTCTTACTTTAGTTTTAATTATAATAATTATTCTAATGAAAAGAGAGGATGCTCCTACTCCTACTACTTTCAATGAATGTACTACTGCTGGACTTCCTATTTCTGAAAGCTATCCTCGAGTATGTCGATTTGGAGATCAAGCATTTACCGAAGATATTGGTAATGAGCTTGAAAAAAAAGATCTAATAACTATTGAACATCCTCGCCCAAATCAACACATTACTACACCATTAACCGTAACAGGTAGGGCTCGAGGCACGTGGTACTTCGAAGCGTCATTTCCTGTTGAGCTTCTTGATGCTAATGGTAACCAGCTTGCATTGTCTCCAGCGCAAGCGGAGGTGAGTG
>CAZRUN010000016.1:12570-20780 GCA_964603415.1 uncultured Candidatus Saccharibacteria bacterium
CCGGAGCATGATGATGCTTTAATTATCCCTGTATTTTTTAATTAATACATGAACAAGAAAACAACTCTTCTTTTGTGTGTAGCTATTGGCTCATCTCTCGGTGGGTTTATACCAACCCTGTGGGGAGATGGGTTCTTGTCGTTCTCTTCAGTTATCTGTACTGCTCTTGGCGGTATAGGCGGCATATGGCTTGGGCTTAGGTTAACTCGCTAAGAGTGGTATACTACGATTATATTAGTAATATATAGTATATATGGATTTCTTATTTATTTTGGCTCGTGTTTTATTTGGAGGGTATTTTATTCTCAATGGGTATAACCATATTGTTAAGGGTAAGCATTTAGTTGGCTATGCTGCATCAAAAAAAGTTCCAAATGCTAAAGAAGCGATAATGCTCAGTGGGCTTCTTATCCTTCTCGGTGGTCTTGGGATACTGTTTTGGGTATATATACCGTATAGTGTTCTTGCTATCGTACTCTTCTTGATTCCTGTAACATTTATGATGCATAATTTCTGGACAGAAACTGATCAGATGGCTCGTATGAATTCATATATTGCTTTCACTAAAAATATTGCTCTTTTGGGTGGTGCGCTAGCATTCCTGTTTATCTAGCATACAAAAAGAGCCGGGATATCCCGGCTCTTTTTGTATGCTAGTATGGGATATATGGCATATGTGAAGGTAAAAGTAACTGCTCATGCTCGTAAAGAAGTAGTTGAGAAGGTAAGCTCAGATACCTTTAAGATGTCTGTAAAAGAAAAAGCTGAACGTAATATGGCTAATATGCGAGTGAAGGAACTTTTGGCTCAAACACTGAACGTTCCCGTAAAACATATTCGTTTAATCTCTGGACATACGAGTCCGAGTAAGATATTTAGTATTCAAGATTATGATATATAAAGCATATAAAAAATTAGGGGAAACGCCACTGCAATGTTTGCAGCGTGTTGTTCTTGAGAATGATATACCTCCTGCAGAAAAGATTACCTTTGCTGGGCGTCTTGATCCTGCAGCTGAAGGAGAAATGCTATTTCTTTCAGGGGAGGATGTTAAAGACAAGGAATCATATATGCATATGGATAAGATATATGAAGTAGTGTATCTTCTTGGTATATGTACTGATACAGGAGATTTGCTTGGTCTTATTACTAATCATACTAATGAGTCAGTTTCTTGTAATACAGATGTTTTACAGAAACTAATTGGGACGCGAATGCAAAAGTTCCATGCGTTCTCTTCGAAGGTTGTTGATGGTAAGCCACTCTGGCAACATGCAAAAGAGGGTAGTCGTGCTGCGGCAGAGCATGAGATTACAATTCATTCGATAGAGTTACTTGATGAAGGACATATCGCATGTATGGATATTGTTAAAAGAGTACATACGGTAACAAACCTTGTTGTCGGCGACTTTCGGCAGCCTGAAATACGTACGTCGTGGAACGTATATGCCGAAGAGGAGAGAACGATTCCATGTATCCATGTTCGTGTTCATGCCTCTTCTGGAAGTTATATGCGTGTCTTAGGTGAAGAATTAGGCGCACTCCTTAATGTTCCAGTATGTGCATATTCAATTATTCGGACACAAATCATGCTATGATTATACAATGAAAAATTTCCTACAAAATTATCTTCCTGAATTCGTATATGGGGCGCTTGATGGTACTGTCACAACCTTCGCTATTATTGCCGGTGTTGCCGGTGCAGGTCTTAGTCCTGCTATTGTTCTTATTCTTGGTATTTCAAATGTCTTAGCGGATGGTTTCTCTATGGCGTCGAGTAATTATCTATCTGAGAAGTCTCATCAAATGCAGAGCGGTATTATTGCAACACATAGTCCATCAAAAACAGCGTTAGCAACATTCTCTTCATTTGTTATCATTGGTAGTGTTCCACTTGTTTCATATGTGGTGAGTGCGTTCTCTTCAGTATGGAAAGGAAACGAGTTTGCTGTCTCAGCTGCTCTTACGTCACTCGCATTCATATTTATTGGGCAGGTTCGCGGAAAGATAACCGGGACAAGTCGGCTGAATGCTGCAGGGGAGACGCTCTTTATTGGTGCTATCGCCGCTATTGTTGCCTATGTTGTTGGAGCACTTCTGCAAGGGCTTCTTAGTTAAGAAAATCTGAATAGCTCATTTCTTTCTTGTTTTCTGGCACTACTGTATCAATGATAAATATACCGTTGTCCATATGGGCTGCGGTAATTTTGATTCGTACCCCATCATTTGTATAGAAATATATTCCTGGCCATCCAATGTACGCTCGGTATTTCCTGTACTTCATTTCATCAGTGTCATCTTGTGTAATCTCCCCATCAGACTTTATCTGTTTTTTTGTATATGTTGCACGCGTATGATCTTGGGGTTGTTTTTCTATGGTACCTGCTTCAAGATTCTGTAGCGTTACGGTAAGTAGTCTTGGCGCAATACTAACGACTTCTTTTTCAATGTCTGTTCTTGTTGTATGTTCTTCGAGGGTTATCTTTTCTACTGTATATACATCCCCGTGATCAAGCTCACTATCCATATCCATAATACTGATACCTGTTTCGGTATCTCCTGCAAGGAGTGGTCCTGTTAATGGAGATGCTCCACGATAGAGCGGTAAGAGTGATGGATGGACATTAATAATGCCGTGAGGAAAGAGATCAAGGAGCCATTGGGGTATTATTTTTCCATAGGCAAAGAGTATACCAACATCTGCGTTGGTATTTTGCAGCTCTTCTTTAATCTCTATTAGTTTTGTTGGAGTTACTACTGGAATAGTATTCTCATGGCCAAAAGTAGATACAGGACTCGGTGTTAATGTTAACCCTCGTCCTTTTGGTTTATCAGGAGCGGTTACGATTAGACATGGTGCACCATAGAGTTGCGTTAAACCTTCTAATACGTCTTTTGATAACTCAGGTGTTCCGAAATAAATATAACTCAGCATATTATTTTTTTGTTTTTTCGGATGTTCTTGGTTCACCGTCTTTAATATTAAGAGCGGTATCGATAAATAAGATACCATTGAGGTGATCTATTTCATGTTGAAAGATTTCTGCGAGAAGACCAGTGCCGGCAAGTTCAAAATGGTTACCATCCTTGTCTTGCGCACTGATAGTTACTCTACTTGCGCGGCGGATATCACCGTACAGGGGTCGTACAGATAAGCATCCTTCATGCATTAATTTCCTGTCTCGTGAGATTTTGAGTATCTCAGGATTAATACACACAATATCATCTGGAATGTTTGTAGGAGTACCTGGCTCATCAAATGTAAATACTTTACCAGCAATGACAAATATTCTCTTGTTAACACCAATTTGTGGTGCAGCTAAAGCAACCCCGTCACTTTCAAAGTGCAGGGTGTCGCTCATATCATTCAGCAAAGCTTCTAATTCACGTGATCCAAATTCTTTTGTTGTGACCTTTTCTGAAATGATGCGGAGTACTTCATTCGGATGTTGAACAATGGGCCGCTTCATGACTATTTAATTTCTTTCAGGTATTCAACTAGTTTATCTATCTTCACTGTTTTTTGTGAGTGTTTTTGCATGTCGCGAACGATAACACTTTTCTCAAGAGCTTCTTTTTGTCCAAAGATGAGTGTGTAGGGTACACCACTTCTCTCTGCTGTAGCAAGTTGAGAAGTCAAACTATCTTTCGTTAAAGACTGGAGTACTGGAATGTGGCCTTTGCGTAAGATATCAATAATCGGGATTGCCTTAAGTTTTGCTTCGAAGCCAAGTTGAATAAAATAACATTTAGGTTTTTTGTTGATACGTGGCGCTAGGTTGTTACTCCATGGTGCTTCGATGACACGGTCCATACCGATAGCTGCACCAATAGCAGGGACTTCTTTTTTAGATCCAAGTAGTGTTCCGAGATAGTCATATCGTCCACCTCCTGCAACAGCAAGTGGTCCAGATTCTTCATTCCCTTCATCAACAATTTCAAACACAGTGTGTGTGTAATATGAAAGACCACGAACGAGGTTCTTGTTGAGGCGATAGGTGATACCCATTTCATCAAGATATTCCAATACTTCTTTTAGGTGTTTTTTTGATTCTGGGTTAAGTGATGCAACAGATTCCGGTGCATCAACATTGATTGCAATCATTTTTGGATCTTTTGAATCAAGAAGACGCAGTGGATTAGTCTTTAATCGTTCACGAGCCTCAGCTGGCATAGCAGAAAGGTGTTTTTTGTAGTACCCCGTTAATTCTCGTAGGTATGCTGTGCGTGATTCTTTGTCTCCGATACTATTGATATCAACAACAAGGTTCTTTGCTCCTGCTTCTTCTAAGATAACAACAGTTGTCTTAATAACAAGTGCGTCAGCAATACTTTTCTTTGTACCTAATACTTCAAGATTAAATTGGTGAAGCTGGCGATATCGTCCACGTTGTGGTTTGTCATGACGAAATACTGGACCACTTGAGTAGAGCATGATTGGTTGTGTTTCGCTCTGCATGCCGTGTTCAATATATGCACGCATAACACCTGCGGTGAATTCAGGGCGAAGTGCCAACTGATCACCACCTTTTGTCTTTAGTGTATACATTTCTTTGTCGACAATATCGGTACCAATACCAATAGTTGTTTCGAATAGTTCCTGTTGTTCTACGATTGGAACAGCAATAGGTTTAAAGCCGTAGTAGACGGCTACTTCTTGAGCTTTTTCAAATAGGCCTTGATATGCATAATATGCATCGCCCATGATATCGTGCATACCTTTTGGACTCTGAAATGCTTCTTTGCGAGGTTTACTTGTTGACATTGTTAGTTATTATATGAACTGCTAATTGTGTCTGGATAGACATGTTCTCCTGGGAGATATTCCATTGTTTTGAATGGGTATAATCTAAGAAGTGCGCGGCCAGTAGCAAGTGTGCGAGGGAGAAATTTCCACATACGAGAGTCGTAACTTTCAGAACGATTATCTCCCATAACAAAGAGTTGGTCTTTAGGTACAGTGATATCAACTAAACTTTCGTATGAATGATTTGTTACATACGGTTCATCGAGTGTTAGTACTTCGTTATCCTGTGTTGTAACAGTGACTTTACCGTTAACGATACTAAGTGTGTCTCCTGGAAGGCCGATGACTCGCTTAACAAAATGCTCTTTTGGGTTACCAGGGAAACGAAAGACAATGACTTCGCCGCGCCGTGGTTCACGCAAATGATACGAGAGTTCATCAACAATGAGGTAATCGTGATTCTTAAGAGTAGGGTCCATTGATCGCCCTTGAACCAAAAATGGTTGAGCAATGAACATACGGATTGGAAGAACAATAACGAGAGCAAGAACCATGAATTTTACAATGTCCCAGAGTGACTCTTTTTTGGGTGGGGGAGCGGAGATGTGTGTGTCAGGATGCTCTATTGTATTTTTTATAATGTTCATAGGGCTAGTATATCATGGAAATAGTTTGACATAAAGTCAATTTCATTTTTTAAAGTTTTATGCTATACTTTCCCCATATGATACCTATTATTGGTCTTGGTAACCCTGGAAAAGAGTATGAATACACTCGCCATAACGTTGGCTTTAGGGTACTGGACGTACTTGCTGGATCTGAATCTTGGTCCTACGATAAATATCTATTGTCGGATAAATGTATCGTTACTGTTAATAATGAGCAGCTCTTACTTCTCAAGCCTCGAACATTTATGAATGAATCAGGTAAGGTACTTGAGGGTATTCAAAGAATTGATCCATTTATGCTTAGTAAATTGATTGTCGTGCATGATGAGGTAGATTTATCTCTTGGTAGTGTAAAAATTTCTCATGATCGTGGTCATGGGGGTCATAATGGTATTAAATCAATTAACCATCATTTCGGTAGTAAGGATTATTCGCGAGTGCGTGTTGGTATTAGTAAGACAGGGGAGAATGGTGAGTTGTATAAACCGAATGTCTTAGGTGTATTTGGTGGTGAAGAAGAATCTATATTAAAAGATATTCTTCTAAAAAGTGCTGAGTCAGTACAGAAAATAGTTTCCCTTGGGTATTCTATTGCGGCAAATGAAATTAACCAAAAATAAATCTATGAATGAAGAAGCAATACCATATTTTGATGACAAAGAAAATAAGTTTTTACCAGATAAACCTATTGTGGAGAGATATGTTGTTAATGCAATTGTTTTAAATAGAGCGAAAAACGAAATACTTTGTTTACAGTGGCATGATTTTAAATGGAATACCTTTGTTAATGGTGGTATTGATGAAGGGGAGGATGCGGTTATTGCAGCTATGCGAGAAATAAAAGAGGAGACGGGATATACACATGTACGGTTTATGTGTGAATTAGGTAAAGCAAAATCAAGATTTTATATGCCCGCAAAAGAAGAAAATAGAATTGCACATGCAACCGGGATGCTGTTTGAGCTTACTGACGAAGATCGAGATGTTGTTGACGAAGAAGAGACAAAAAAGCATATTTCTGTATGGGTTCCTGTTGATGACGTTTCTTCATTTGTGAATATAGATTGGCAGCTATATCTTTGGGAAAAAGCATTAGAGATAATAGAATCTAAAATAGACTGAGGTGTATAGAAAAAAGGGCCCGTAGGCCCTTTGTTATTTTATTATTTTTTCTACTGTAGTTGTAGATCCTTGCTTTAATGTACATAGGTACGTTCCCGAAGGATAATTCTCTATGTTGATTATTGTTTTTAAATCTACAATAGTAGCGTTATATAGCTCTTTACCATAGATATCCGATATGGTTGCTTTTATTGGGTTATACCCAAGTTCAGCGAGAGATATTATCACTGTTGATTGCGTAGTTGTTACTACTTTTGGTAATTTGTCTATACGTACTACTTTAATAGTATTACTGTAAGCACTTTCACCATTATAATCAACTTGCTTCAGTCTATAGTAAAAGGTCGTAATATTGTCTAATTCTCTTGGAATGAGGTCAGTAAATTGATATTGAAGCATTGTCTGAGAATTTCCATTACCTTGAACTTCTCCAATTGTGGTAAAAAATAGACCATCTGAGCTACGTTCTATTTTAAAATGATCATTGTTAATCTCTGCTTCTGTAATCCATTTAAGTATGTTGTTACTTTTTTCATTGTGACCCCACAGACCAAGTAGTTTTACTGGAAGCGGTGTATTGTTATCTGTTGTTACCAGACTTATACATGTTGTGTTATCACTCTTCCGTACTACTGTGTTACTCAAAATGATTTTGAGGTCAGATGTTTTAGTACTATCAATGATGTTGAAACTAATTTCTCCAATATCTGTCCACACTGTGGAGAGTATTGAACCGTTTGTCGTAATACCTTTGTAGGTAATCACAATTGCTCCACCAGCACTACCTGGGTACAGGTTGTGTCGGTAATCACCGGTTTTAAATGACGTGGGGCTGTACCCATCGTATTCTAGACCGTTTTCATTGAACTCAAAAATTAAAGAGGCACTTCCTGCTTTAAAATCCGTGTGGGATCTTAGTTGTAGGGTTGCCTTAAAGACTCCTGAGTTTTGTGCGACGACCCATCGTGCATCTGCAGTGTCTGTTGCAGCGTACAAGTAAAAGGGCATAAAAAAATAAAGAGCTCCGATGTAGAGCATTTTTGTAAGTGTAGTAGTAGTTGTCATATTTTTATATTTGAAACTATTATAGCATATTTTCTATATTTTACTAGTCATAATGCGAAGATCTCAAAAAAAATACACTATATTACAATAGTGTATTTTTATATTGCTCTCATACGTATATTAACAATCTAGATCAGCTGGACTATTATCAATACCTCGGCTTGCTTGTTCTCGCGCTATTCCCGCATAATTAACGCAAAAATAGTTTCCATTTTTCATACGTATTGATGCTGCCCATTTATCAGTACTTGCTGTTTTGCCAATATTTTCAATTGTTCCAGATAAAGAGCGGAAGGCATTAGTACCACTACTAAGGCATAAATTTTCACCACTTTGTTGACCGCCATACTGAACTGCAGCACGGAATTGATCTCCTGGATTAGTACCGGCATCACATACAGTGTTAAAGGTATTTGTAGAGGAATACAAAAGCTCCGCTGAGTTTCGCATGGAAGTTAGATTGGATTTAATTGCAGCATCAGATCCTTTTGTTTTTGATCCATTCACTGAACTTAGTACTACACTCGCAAGGATACCTATGATTGCTATCGTAACGAGAAGCTCTATTAATGTAAAACCATGGTGATTGTGTGTATTCATAATATATC
>CAZRUN010000017.1:0-9419 GCA_964603415.1 uncultured Candidatus Saccharibacteria bacterium
AGAATCGTATTTTGACCGGCTATTAGAGGGTGGTATACTGTACACGTTAATAGAGAATAAAGAATAGCAAAATACATAATGCTGTTTTGTAACCAATGAATACTGATGTGTATAAAACACTACTTGAGACAGAACGTGATGAATTAAATAATGAGCTTGGAGCTTTAGCTGTTAAAGATCCTGAAACAGGTGAATACACTGTACTACCAGATAGTACTGAATCTGAAGCTGATGAAAGTGATATTGCTACCCGGGATGAGGGGTTTGAGGAAGATGCTGCACTTACTGACACATTTGCTGTACAGCTGAAAGATATTGAAGATGCACTTCTTAAAATTCAGAATGGACTATATGGTGTGTGCGAAACATGTAATGGTCCCATCGAAGAAGAACGCCTTATGGCTAATCCTTCCGCTCGAACCTGTATTGCTCATATGTAGTAGTAACTATAAAAAATAACCCTCAATCGAGGGTTATTTTTTATAGTTACTGACAACTACTATCTACGAAACAGTTTCGGGCTCCGCGTATTTCGAAATGGAGGTGTGGTCCTGTTGATTGCCCAGTGTTTCCTGTTGCACCAATGACTTCTCCGCTACCAACATCTTGACCGCTTGATACATTAATCTTTGAGAGGTGTCCGTACACAGTTTGGGTTCCATTCGGGTGCGATATAATAATCATATTTCCATAGCCTCCGTTCCAGCCAAGTTTTGCTGCAATGACTGTTCCACTTGCTGCTGCAACAACTGGTGTTCCTACTCGGCAGCCAAGATCAATACCGTTTTTACCATGGAGATTTTGTGTAATAACACAACTAACAGGACGGTGATAGTATGACCCTGCAGAGCCGCCGCCGTAACCAGGTTGTAGCGGTGATGTTCCTTTACCATTACCAGTAATAACTTTTACGCTATTCTTGATTGTACTTGTAATGGTTTTTGATGGTGTTTTTGTGATAGCAATTTCACCATTTGGTACAACAATTGTTTCTCCAATAACAAGTGTTTCGTCAGTAACACCATTAAACTTTGCTATTTCTGTTGCATCTCCAGCATATTTAGATGCAATTTTCTTTAAGGTATCTCCTTTTTTAACAGTATGAGATACGCCATTAACTGGCATAATAAGAAGAGATGTACCTTCTTTTAGTGCTTTTTTTGCATCAAGTCCGTCGTTTGCCCATATAATAGTATTAACGGATACATTATACATATTAGCGATTTTAGATAATGTATCTCCTTGTTTTGTTATATAGACATTAATCTCATCTTCCTCAGGGTAGTCTTCAATATCAAGAGCTGTACCAAGAGATCCAACTTCTCCAATCAAAACATCATCTTGGCTCATTTGAACCAATGTATCTCTTTTTTCAATATTACCACTTGGGCTTATTTTTGCCTCCAATACAGGAGCAGTTTGACTATTATGGTCATCTGTCGTTATAGATTCAGCTTTAGCGTCACCGCTAAAGAGACCAGCTACCTTTGAAAAGATACTCGCGCTAGCTGTGGTTGGTATAATGAGGGTAATCAGAAGCAAGGCCAAAAATGATACTGTTGGCATTGATAGGGATCTATATAGAGATCTGTGCGATGTTGTTAACGCACGATCTTGTTGTGTATTGTTTAATTCCATAAGTATAAGGGCACGGAATATCGGTCAAAACTGGCTACGGTTACCCTTATATACTAATGGTGCCCTTTTCAAACTTCTTCGTCAAGCGTATACTAGATGTATATGGGGATTGCAGGAAATGAGTACTTTTATAGCCTTATAAGCTAATATCTTTTGACAAAAAGACACTTTTTTAGTATAATAAACAATATGAAACTAGACGGAAAACCAGAGTCACGATCACGCAAACTCACTTCTCATGACCTAGGAGACCTTCGTGACCTTTTGACCACCTCTGGTTTAGGAAAAGGTGATCCGGATACTGTTGGAACCCCTGTTTCTTCTCCTGATACGAGTCCAAAACCACCAGAACCCTATGAGATGTATACAGAGAAACTCGCTTTGTTCAAGAAAAACCTGGCTGGCATAAAAGAAGAGATTGCTAATCCGGCCCTTGAAGATTCGGATCAAATGGCACTGGCTCGAAAAGCTCTTATCCGTATTCATAAAACACAGAAAGACTGCCAGTATCAGAAACTCTGGATTTTAGCTGATGCTATTGAGGGTGAAGCATCAAAAATTAAGAAAGCTGAACTTAAGAAAAGAGTTGCAGATATAGATGAAGAGATGAAGAATCTCCAAAAAGAGAATAACTTCTTTGTGGCTATCGGAGGAGAGAAAGCAGAGAAGCACTTTTTTGAACTAAATAGGCAAGAGATTATAGAATCATATTTCTTTGAAAAAGGAGTACCTCAGGTAATCATTCACGGAGCTGAAGAGGCTCGAGTAAATCAGGAAACTGGGGAAGAAGACATGTATCTCAATGCAAAGATTGATCTTGATGTTTGGTCAGCTCTTAAATTTATGGAACTCGGTGGGGTGAAATTCGCCAAAGGAGCAAAGACATCCTGGATTAACCCTAAATGGGAGCTGAAACGTGATGAAGACGGCAAGCCATACTATGAGACTCAAGAGCAGCATATTTCCAAAGATTCCAAGGGGGAGATAAAGAGAGATTCCGCTGGTAAACAAAAACTCAAAACAAAACCAGCAAGACTGTATCTCAAGCCCGGTACGGTTATCTTGGATGTTGGAAACACCTTCGGTGTTAACATTGTTGATGGAGATGTTATCCATATCGACCATCATGGTGAAATAAATAAGCGAGTTACCTCTACAACCAATGAGCTTCTAGGTATCTTGCGTAAAAGTCCTACCTTCCTTTCGAATTTCGAAAAGAATACTGGTGATAAAGATATGGAATGGATAGAGAACTACACGAAATTCGTGACGAAGGTTGATAATCTTGACTATATTGTTAATCCAGAAACATGGCCGAGATATAACAATACGCTCTATGCCGGACAAAAATATTTCAACTCTCACAATCGAGAGGTTGTTTTAGACTTGTTCCAAAATCATCCTGATATTCATTTTGAGAATTTTACACGAGAAGAACTGAATTATGTAATTGCTACAGGTGACAAAGGATATGTGAATGGAAAGATCTCTTTGAAAAACCTTGCTCCTCTCCGGATTGAAGGCGAACCCGTCGATCCTGAATATTTCATTGATCACCCATTAGCTCTGTATGATAAGAACCTCATCACTCTTGGTGATCTTGTTGAGCTTCAGAAAAAAACTGTTACTCTGTCTAACAAAATGATTGAGGATAATGAAACCGTCATGCATCAGAATAATTTCAGTACTCTTTCACCAGTTTTGGGTAAGACCATTATTGATGAGATTGATGCAAAGAGAGGTCGGCGCAATCCACTCGGTGCAGTTTCAGCATACGGTAATGGATACGATACTTATGTCATATTAAACCTCAACGGTAAGCAGAAGAATGAGATATTCGTTTCAACAAAAGAAGATGCGAATGAATTTGCCGACAATATGCGTGAGCTGTTTAAGAAAGAACTCGGGGATCGTTATACCGATGAACTAGTAATCGTTGTCCGAGATTCCATGGTTGTTGTCCGAGATAAAGTCTTAAAAGATATGGACACAGACGGTATTCGCGCTATAATTGCTAGAGCACTACAGATTGACGGACGGACTCCTGAAAACAGACGAAAAGATATACTTCAGATGGTACAAAACTCTCAAGAGAGAACCCAGGAAGTGCTAGATTCGATTGATGAATTACTTAAAAATTATAATCTATAACAATCATGGTAAGAGAGAAAACACTAGAAGGAATACCGAAAGAATACTATGAAGGTATTGAGAAGATTAATAAGCGACTTATTGATGTAGCTACTGCTATAAGAAAGGCACTTGATAAGCAAAAAGTAAAAGATGCTGCAGTAAAGAAATTTGGAAAAGATGCTGCAACAAAAAAAGATCCTAAATTTATAAAAGCCAAAGACGAACTTGAAGCTGTTAAGTTAGAGCTTAAAAATTTTCGTGAAGGAGAAAAGCGTCTCAAAGAAGAAAAAGTACTCAAACTTGCAGATATTAAAGATCTAGGCAAGACTCTTCTTGGTGATGAAGAAATGCATGCGAAAATTACCGAAAGAAAGAGGAAGGAAAAGGATAGTCGCATAGAAGAAAAGAAAAAGGAGCTTGTTGACTTCTTATTATCGACTGATGATCCTGAACATAAACCCAAAGATCGTTTTGCAGCAGATAGTGAAGATCTTCGTTTTTATAATGAACACAAAGCCGTTATTTTAAGTGGTGTTAAAGAAAAATTAGATAAAGAATGGGAAGGTAAAGAGGGGAAAAATAGTGAACTGACCCCTGATCTAGTTAAAGATTTTGCACTTACACTTGTAGAAACACCAGGAATGGCCGATCTTAAAAAGCGCTACCGTGTTCGCTATACTGAGGAACTCGAAAAAAAGGTTAAGGAATATGGTAAGATATTGGTCTCTGATAAGCTTGAGGAAAAGACTCTATCCCCAGAAGAAGAGACCTATCTTGCAGATACTACTGAACTTCGTGATGTATATGAGTCCGCGCTTGAAGCAAAAAGAAATGGCGATTTTGATAAACTTGATGTTGTTGTTGAGCGTGAAAAAGATGGCAAACCTCTTAATACTGAAGAGAAAAAACTGATAGCGAAATATAAAGATGAATACGAGAAACGAACAGGTGTTCGTGTTAAAGATGAAAAAGCCAAGGCTGTTGATCTCACAAAAAGACTACTTGCATACGATGCAACTCTAACCCCAGAAGAGAAAGAGTTGGTAGAAAAATATAAGGCTGAATCTATTGCAACAATTGAGGCTGGTAAGGCTGCTGAAAAACTCGTAGCTGATACTCGTCTTGAAATTGCCGAATTTTTACATAAAGGAGGTGGAGAATTGAGTGATGATCATAAGTTCTTTTTGGCAAAAACTGGTGAGCTTGAAAAAGTCGAGGCTAAAATGAAAGAACTAGTTGAAGACTATAAGAAGAAGGCAATTGCAAAAGAAGCTGCTGATACTAAAGCTGAGGCTGATAGAGTTGAAGCTGAATCTATTGCCGCACGTGAAGCGTTTAAATCGATGACTCCCGAACAAAAAAGAGCTGCAGCACTTGAGCGATATACAAAATTGATTTCTAAAAAGAAAAAGGAAATCGAAGATATGTATGGCGCAGGTACTCCAGCTGCTACTGCAGCATTTGAGGCTCTTAAAAACACTGGACTTGCAAAACGAGAGGGTGCTAATGGTAGTCATGCACGCAAGATGGAAGTATATAATCGAAATTCCGAAGGATTGCGCAAGCTTCTAGAGAATAAGGAATATCAGAAGCTTTCAAAAATGAAAGCATCTGAGATGAACTATGACCAAAAGAAAGCGTTAGAAGCGTTTGTTGCTGATGAAGCTGAGTTTATGGCTTCACTTGAGAAAGCAGGAGCTTCTGGAAAAGATTTTGCTTCACTTGAAAAAGCTCGAGCCGAACTTGCAAAAAAGAGTCAGGATTTCAAACATAGTTTTGAGAGTAAGTTCTTTGGTTCTAAGCTGCTCGCCGGTGTTGGAAATATGTTTGGCTTTAAATGGAGTGGTATTAAAGAAACTAAGAAGACTCCAGCTGCTCAAAAAGAGATGCATGAAGCTCAAGAGAGATATGACGGTATTAAAAAGAAGCTCATGGGTGCGTTTGTTGGAGAGGAACATGCTGTACGAAAAGCTTGGGAAGAGAATCCAAATCAAATAGCAGGTGGAATGGAGAATCTACTTCGTTCTCTTAAGCGTGAAATGATAGATAAAGAGTATAAGAAACTCGAAGAGCTTAAACATGTACTTGAAGACAGTGTGAAGAAACCAGCATTTGAAAAATTTGCTATATGGTATAAGAATAAATATTGGAATTCTATTAAGAATGAAAGTACTCGTCGAGTTGTAAAGAGAATCACGAATGCATTCATTCTCGGATCAGTACTCTTGCCGTTTAGTGCGGCTGCAGCTGGAGCGGTGGTGGGTAATCGAGTTCTGAGAGCTGCCATCTCTGGAACCATTGGTGAGAGTGCTGCGCTTGGTACTGCTGCACTTTTGGGCGGCGAGCGAAATGAGAAAGGTGAATTCAAACGTTTTGCTGATGATAGAGATGCGCAGCATCAAGTGTCTGAAGATGCATTTGTGAGTGTGGTACAAGATCGCATACGCGGTGAGCAAGCGCCTCTCAATCAAGCGGTTATGAACATGCTCAAAACCAATCACGAGAAAGCTATGTTTGAAATGCAAAAGAAAGAGACACGGGTTCGTAAGGCGGAAATGGCAGCTCGAGCTTTGTTTGGTGGCGGATCAGCCTACGCTCTATCACAATGGGGCGCCGAGGATATTGTTATGACTAATCCATCTCCTACAACTGTCCCTCCTATCTATCAGGAAGATGTTCCGGCTCCTGACTATGTACCTCGTCCTCCTGTATCTGATGGAGGAGGGGAAATTGCACCACCTGATACAATTCAACAGCCGACATTTGAAGATCCTCCTGTAGTTAGGCAACCCCCTGAATTTATGGATGGAAATACATCATTTGATAACCTTAAGTCAGCATATGATGCTGATATTAAATCAATTGATGCGAGAATTGCTTTCTATCACCAGGTTCCAGTACCAATGACAGAAGGTGAATACTATGAGAGTCTTGGGTATGAATGGAAAGGCCAACAAGGCATTGTCCCTGTTAAAGGGCGGAGTGATATTGTTACCGAGGTGTATCAATCTCAAGGATCTGTTCATTACTATGGCGAAGGTCGTGAGAGTCTTGCTCGTCAGCAGGGTGTTTGGAGACCACTTGAAGAGTCTCGGATATATAAGTCATATCAAAACATGCATGATCGGATGGAAGATGACTATATAGATGCCCAAAACCACATCAAGGAACTTGAACATCAGAGGGTTGCCCGCGGTATTCGTTATCAAAATGAACTACGTAAAGAGGCAACGATAGTTTCAGATGATAACCTACCTGATGACAATACACAGCAGCGTCCATCTTCTAAGGGCGGAAAAGTAACCGGAAGACCAGATGGTCATGTAATTGAAAACGGTGTTGATATTACAGAGAAAGCGGATGTTCAGATGAATAAATGGGTTGATGATAATTTTAGAGTACGTAGATGGCTTAGAAGAAAAGACATACCGGGGATGCAAAGCGAAGCGTGGCAGGACCTGAGTGATGATAATGCTACACAGTTCTTGAATGCAAAGCTAAGTGTTGGTGATGAATACGGAAACAGAGAGGAAGATTTCCAGGATCTTCTAAGATCAAAAGCAAGGATATATAATATGTTGCCAAACAATACTGAAACTGTTGAACAATTTACAAAGCGTTTGGCGATGGCAGAGGCTCGTGTAGCAAAGACACGCTAGAGATTATCAAGTAACTATAGTACACTATATATATGCAAACATTGCGGGATCTCATAATTGCTTCATTTTCTTTCTCTGATCTTCAGGATGAAGAGAGAAACAAGATGATTGATGAACTAGCGGATATCGCTGTACAGCGCAGTGTCATTCGCGCATTAGAAAAGATGAGTGATGCGGAAGTCGAAGGATTTGAAAAAACAATGGGAGATGCTGCTGACCCAGGAGTGATATTCAGCTATCTTGAAGCTCAAGTACCATCTTTCTATGATATTTTGCGAGATGAAGTCGCTCGGCTTCAGACTCTAGCCGCTGAAGAAAACGCATAAATAAAAAATCCCCGTCTGGGGATTTTTTTATGTTAGAATAACCCTATGCATTTTCTTGATTCGCTCTCTCCCGCTCAAAAAGAAGCGGCGTTGTACACTGAAGGACCCCTCCTTATCATTGCAGGAGCAGGAGCCGGAAAAACAAAAACTATCACAGCGCGCATTGCGCATATTATAGAGAAAGGAGCGCAGCCTAATTCTATTTTAGCGGTGACGTTTACAAACAAGGCTGCTAAAGAAATGAAAGAGCGTGTGCATTCTCTCTTGGGTGGTATGCATCTATCGACTTCTCCGTTTGTTATGACGTTTCATGCGCTTGGTGTTATGCTCCTTCGCGAACATGGACATCTATTGGGTCTGCCTCGCGGATTCTCTATCCTCGACGAAGACGATGCACTTGTCATCATTAAGAATGCGTGTAATACACTCGGACTGTCGCCAAAAGAGCATGACCCGAAGATCTTTCGCTCAATCATTTCCAGAGAACGCCAAGATGGCGGAACAGAAGAGACATATAACGGGAACTCGCATGGTTCACGGGGTAATTTCATTAAACAAGTATGGAAATTATATAACGATGGTAAGAAGGCGGGGGGTAGTGTTGATTTCGATGACTTGCTTTGTTTATCTATTGAAATCCTAAAGAAGTTTCCGCAAGTTAAAGAACGGTACCATACCAGTTTTAAATATGTGCATGTTGATGAGTATCAGGACGTTAACGATGTTCAGGTTGAAATGATGGAACTCTTGGTTGGATCACATCAGAATATTTGTGTTGTCGGCGATGCGGATCAAACTATTTACTCATGGCGTGGTGCTAAGATTGAGCACATTCTTCATTTTGAGAAAAAGTTTTCTCCGTGCCATACGGTTCTTTTGGAAGAAAACTATCGATCAAGTTCAAACATTCTAGAAGCAGCAAACCAGATTGTTATCAAAAACAAGACTCGCATACCGAAGAATCTCTATACCAAAAAAGAGAATGGTGATGTGATTACTGTTCTTGAATGCGTTGATGAAGGTGACGAAGCTCGCATCATTGTTGAGAAGACTAAAGAAGCAATGCAAAATGGTGCAGAGCCGAATGAGATTGCTGTCTTGTACAGAGCAAATTTCCAGTCGCGTGTTTTTGAAGAAGCGTTTTTGCATAGCGGTATACCATATATCATGGTTGGTACTCGCTTCTTTGATCGCAAGGAAGTTAAAGATGTGTTGGCGTATATTCGCGCATCAATGAATCACAATTCATTGCCTGACCTAACTCGTGCGGTTAATGCGACAGCGCGTGGTATCGGTAAGGTTACACTTGCAAAGATGATAGAAGGACAGAGAGAGTCTTTGTCAGGTAAAGCGCTACTATCTGTTAATGCTTTCTATGCAACGCTTGAAAAAATACGATTAGCGATTGATTCCAAGCCTGCAAGTGAAGTTCTTATCCAAACTATCCGTGATAGTGGGATTGAAGCAGCTCTGAAAGATGAGGGAGCGGTTGGACTTGAGCGCCTTGAGAACATTAAAGAACTTGTATCTTTAGCTGTGACGTATGATACGTATGGTGCTGACGGTATGATGCTCTTTTTGGAGCATGCAGCACTCTATGAGAGTGATGTTGTTAATCAAAATAAAGGAGAGGGAGTGAGACTTATGACAGTACATAGCGCCA
>CAZRUN010000017.1:9429-14177 GCA_964603415.1 uncultured Candidatus Saccharibacteria bacterium
CAAAGGACTTGAATGGGATACGGTCTTTGTCGCAGGACTTGAACAAGATTTGTTTCCGCATGCGGGTATGTCAGGGAGTGATCGCCAGAATCAAGAAGAAGAGCGTCGTCTCATGTATGTAGCAGTGACCAGAGCAAAACAGAAGCTCTATCTATCTTATGCTCAGCTTCGCACTATTTTCGGACAAAAGAGAGTTGAGGCACCAAGTGAATTCCTCTACGATATCCCAGAAGAGCTAAAGGAGATTGTTCAAAGTTGGGGCGGTAGGCACGAGCGGGTGATATATTTGGATTAGAGCGTGGTATAATTTTATATATGGAAACACAAAATATCGATCAATCTAATGCGCCCACAGTATTTTTAAAAAATAATAAAAATTCCCCACTCCTTATTTCTATTAGTATAGTACTAAGCATTTTTTTAATTGCCGGATTTTATTTTGTCTTCTTTTTTTATAAAACTGGAGAAAATTCTTTAGACAGCTTTGTCTTAAAAGATGTTGCCCTTACACCTCCACCACAAAATCCTGCATGTAAAGATTTTACACAGAAAAAGGATTTTCCTGATGATATGTTTACAAAATGTTTTGAAATGGATAATGAAATGCATAATTATGAAATATTGAGTGCGACAAACATGTTCAGCTATGTTCCTGTAAAAGGAGATATGAATGACCGTATTGTAGCGACGGTTCAAAAATTCCTAAAAGATAATGGGTATTATACAGGTGAGATAAATGGTAATTACGATGAACTGACGCATGTAGCGATAGAGCAGTATAGGTTTTTATCAAATTCTGTTTCATTCCCATTGAAGCCAGGATTAAATGCTCCTATTTTATATGATATTGCACGTAGAATACGTCCTCTTAAAGGGACAGAAGTGATTGTTTTGTCACCACTTCCAGGGGCCAAAGTTGAATCAGGAAAAGAACTTATTTTAAAAATAGGGTATGGGCCACTGGTGGAATCTTTATATATTGATTCAGCAGCTTTTGAATCTGGATATCGCAGTCATGATTATGGGGTTCAAAAATCAAAATCAGGTGGCATTGCGACTATTACGGTTAAAGTCGCTGCTGATCCTTATGGGTTTGGAATTGATGATGTAGAGGTTTCAGTTTCTGAAAAAGAAAATGAGACCAAATCTTTTGCTATTGGGACAAATGCTGATACACGATTTGATTTTTATACAAATGAAAAGCCATCCAATATTGAGAATCAGGAACCCAACGAAACATATATGTTAAATATTACTGACAAAAATAAACCGGTTTCAGAGGGTATGATCTCTGAAGCTATTGCCAAACCCCTCGGTTTTCTTGCTTCATTTCCAAATCATGAAGGTAATTCTTTTATTGGTAATGAAATTGTGCCCGTGGTAGAGAATACTTCTATTGCTGAAATTATTCCTCAAGAAAGTTTTTCAGGGAATACAGTCGAAGGATACTCTTTTGGGTATCAATTAAAACCAAAACGTGTTGGTAAAACAAAATTAACTCTTACTTTTAATGGTTTTACTAAATCATTTCCAATAATTGTTGAATAAAGATATAATTGCGAGATGAGTAAGACAAATACGGTCCATACTCGGTATGGACCGTATTTGTTAATCGTATGCTCAGCTGCCAACCATTTTTGAATAAAAACGTGTTGAAGCGCCAAATATATTCCCATATGATCTCTCTAATGAATTAAAATAAATCATCTAAAATGGGGGTCGTAGAATTGAATAAGTAGTGTATATGGGCTAGATATATTTATTGACATCTGTAATAGGGAGCGTATTATTAGGTTATTATAATTTAGTACCCTAGACATATGACACTACAAGAACAAATGCAAGACGTAATGAATCGTTTTAAGAATGGAGAGACTACTCCCGAAGAAGATTTAGAAATTGCTACAGCTCTAAATAGTTCTTTGGAGTTAACAAAAATTTTCTTGGACGAAATAAAGGTTGAACAAAAAAGACAAGAAATTATTAATTCTAACTAACATCTATATATGATTGAACGTGGAATGGGTAATGATGAAATAGAAAAAGCACTTAACGAAGAAGAGAGTGTAATAAAAGAATCCTCTGAACAGAAAGAGATAAAAGAAGAAATAGTGTCCGTTGAGGAAACATCAGAAGATAAAGTAGAAAAAACGCTTGACAATACTGTTGAATCTATTGAAAAGAATACAGAAGTTGTTTCAAATAAACTTCAAGAGGTTGGGGGTGACGAAGGTGTTCAAAAGACCCTTGATGCGATGACTTTCGAAAAGAAGAAGGAGCTCTCTGAAAAAATCACAGCTCTCTCAGAGAAAATAAAATATAGGAAAGGTGAAGCAAAATATGAATTTATAGATGCTATTCCTTTTTCTCATATTGCAGACAATCCAAGTGCACAGGGTATTTTTGGAGAAGTAGCGTTGTCAGTTCTCGGTGCTAAAACAATTTTTGGAGTTATGAATGGAATTAAAGATCTGAGTCAAATGTTTAAACTTAAAAAAGAAAGACGTGCACTTATTAAAGCTCAAAATAAACTTGGTTAATTAGAGACACTAAAAAAGACCCCGATAGTCCGGGGTCTTTTTTAGTGTATACTAGCCTTATGTACGCAAAGAAATCATTAGGTCAGAATTTCCTCAAGTCGGATAAAGCTATCCGGCAGATTGTTGATGCAGCTGATCTCCATATAGGCGATACTGTTCTTGAGATTGGTCCTGGAATGGGCGTTTTAACTGAAGCGCTTCTGTTAAAAGGGGTTCGCGTCATTGCTATTGAGAAAGACGATCGTCTTATTATAGAGCTCGGATCTCTGTTTCATGAAGAGATTAGAAACGGATCTCTTACTGTTATTCATGCCGATGTGCTTGATTTAGTAGAACTGGATGGCATGTCTTCTAATCTCAAGAAGCTGTTGGGTTCAAAATACAAGCTCGTTGCTAATATTCCCTATTACATTACCGGAGAAATCATACAACGGTTTCATACTGTTCCGAATCAGCCTGAAACAATGGTGCTTCTCGTACAGAAAGAAGTTGCTGAGCGTATTATTGCTCGGGATAAGAAAGAATCGATTCTTTCTATTGCCGTGAAGATGTATGGGAATCCAAAGATCATATCAATTGTTCCTCGTGGAGCATTTGCTCCAGCTCCAAATGTTGATTCAGCTATACTCTGTATCTCTGAAGTGAAACATTTCGCTTCTCTTGAGAAAGAAAAAGAATTCTTTGAGCTTTTGAAGAGGGCGTTTGCTCATAAACGAAAATATCTTCTATCTAATATTAAAGAAATGGATTCTTTTAATACTGTTAAGAATGTACTACTCTCTTCAGGTCATACTGAGTCTGTTCGCTCCGAAGATGTACCTGTTGCTCTATGGCGAGAAATGATATAATCGGAACATGTCGTTCAAAGAATATCTTCCGAGTAAAGAATTTCAAAAAAAAGTACTCATTGCTCTTGGTGTTATTGCTGCCATTGTTGCACTTTTCTTTCTTATAAAATTGACAAAAGTCTTAATTGAGAAACGTTGGCTTAATAAGCAAATAAAAAACCTACCTGTTGAACTTCGTGACCAGGTGGATGTTTTAACTATTGGTGAATTGCAAAGAAAAGATTCTAACGGTAATGCTATTCCTGATTGGGAAGAGCGCCTCTATGGACTTGATCCGTTTGCTGATGGGGAATCAAATAAAAAGGCTATTGAAATAAAAAAAGAAGAGCTTCGCAAGGAAACTGGTGCATCAAGTGGGCCAAGTGCCGAGATGTCTAACAATACCGGTGCATTTTCTCGAGAGTTCTTAAGTATCGTGCTATCACTACAACAATCTGGAGCATTAAATAAAAATGCTATTGATGATATTTCTAAGAGTGTAGGACAGGAACTTATTCCTACTGAGCTCGAAACGGTCGTTACAAAGTCAGACCTTATTGTCGTTCGTGATACATCAGCACTTGAGACTGCCTATTATGACCGTATGATAGTACTCACAAGTGAGAGTACTTCAGCTGCGATGCTTGGAACTGAGCTTGATATCCTTTCTCGTGGGCTTGAAGGGAATGATCCAACATTGTTTGTTGGTTTAGATGAAATCGCTGCTAGCTATACTCGAATGGCTGATGCATTTAAGAAAGTTCCAGTTCCGGATAAGTTGTCAGGTGATCATTTGGCAATGACAAATAGTCTGTATAATATTGGAAAGAGTCTAAGTATGATTAAACAACTCGGATCTGATCCAGTTATTGCACTACGCGGCTTCTATGTGTACGGCTATGCTTCACAAGTTCTTGATGAATCACTTAATACTCTTGCAGAGTAAGTATATATATACGATAATAAAATCATGAGACATCTTCGTTGGCCGTATACCTATAAAAAAACAATATCACGTGTACTCATTTTTGCGTTATGTATACAACCTTTTGTTTTTATCGCTCGCTCAAACATTGCTCATGCTCAGACATCAAGTACATATAGTGGTGACGGAACTTCTTTTTCTGGTATTTCTCAATGGGGTCAATCAGGATTTGTTAATAATCCAGATATTGCTAAGGCTCTTAAATCATGTACACAGGTTGTACCATCATTTCAAAAGAAAGTTGTTGGTTTGTTTAAGCAGAAAAAACAATTACAGAATCAGGGAATTATCACTAATCAGGGAGTATCAGGTGTATCCTCTGCGAGTAGTTGTGGTAAGACCGGTCTAGATAAGTTTTCTGTTGGTAATGCTAATGGTTTGAATAAGACTGAGAGT
>CAZRUN010000017.1:14187-17951 GCA_964603415.1 uncultured Candidatus Saccharibacteria bacterium
CTGAGAGTAGTTTTCTTGCTCAGGCTGATCAGGATGCTTGTGATTCGAGTAAACAAGATCCAAATGATGTTCTTAGGGATATCTCGTCATCAGGTGATCCTGTTTCAGATTTAGCAACCCAGCAAAAACTTGATGAAATTGCTGCACTGCTTCAAAAAAATAACGTTGCAGTTAGTGGTACGCAAGAAGCAGTTGAGGGTACTAAAATCCGTAATGAATGTATGGATAGTATTGCATTTGCTATGACCAAACAAGCTCTTGCTGGTCTTACTGAAAGTACTGTTAACTGGATTAATACAGGTAACTGGGATGATCCATATTTTGTAAAGGAGCCAACACAATTTTTCAATAACCTAAAGAGTCAAACACTGAAGCAGACGCTTGGGAATCTCTTTGATCAGGTTGCACAGCAAGGTGCTCAGTCGGACTATCCGTTTTTAGGTACAACTTATAAAGCTCTTCTTGCTCGGTATGCTGAGGAGGATTTTGCTACTGCCTCTCGTTCAACGTTGGGTGATGTGCTTCTTCGCCTTAATGTAAATAGAATTTCAGGCTCTTTGTTTGGTACTACTCCTGCTGATCGGGATCAGGCCGTGAGAGATTTTGAAAAAGATTTTAATAATGGTGGTTGGGCTGGTTGGTTAGCGTTAACTCAAAACGATCAAAACAATCCATGGGGTTCAGCTTTTCAAACTGATGAATATTTGAGTAATAAAATTGCTTCTAAGGAAGCAGATATAAGTAAACAGCTTGATAACGGTGACGGATTTTTGAGTCAAACAAAGTGTGTGGAGCAATATGTTCCAGAGCAATGTATTGAATATCTGAATGACAGTGGTCAGTCTATTAAAGCGGTTGATTTGACTGCAAGTGATCTTGCGTTAGGTTTGTATACCTGTAGTAAAACACAACCTGCATATTCCACTACTCGAGGTGTTACAGCAAAACCAACTGATGCAACGTGTACAAAGACTGAAGTTGTTACTCCTGGTTCTATCATTGCGGAGCGTATGAAGTTTGCTGCAACGACTGATATGCGTCAGCTTGAGCTCGCTGATCAATTTAATCAATCACTCAGTGCTGTGTTTACTGCTGCATTTACTCGACTTCAGACTGATGGTCTTGCTGGTCTATCAAAAGAGAAATATGGTGATTGGTCCGCTCAGGCACGAAGGCAGACATTTCTTGAGAGATACAATTCTCAATATCCATCAACAACAGGAACGACTAGTAGTGTTGAAGCAAAAGAGTTAATCATTAGAAGAGCATCTACCGGGTATAGTTCTGGTGATTTTGACATAACTATGGATCTCTTTGATCAACAAATTGGTTGTACTTTTCAGCCAGGTGTTGTTACCACACAAGAAAACTACATTAAAGAGCTAAAGAAGAGTTCTGGTCCAAATGGTCCGTTATTACGTATTGTACCCTCTATGGCTGAACTTGATTATTGTATCCCAGGACCAACGTCTAATTGGGAAGAGGTGAGTGATGCTAATTTTGAGTTACTGTATAAAGTGTTTGCTGATAATTTGTTTTACTTTCCTCAAGACAAGGATGCGCAAGTGGATACCTCATATGCTGCTATTGGGAAGAAAATACAAGAATATAATGTAAAGCGTGCTCGATCAGAAGCAAATGCTAATCGAGCTAATATAGCTGTTGGGACTGTGAGTTTCCTTGTAAGTACTGGAGCTATAACTAGTCTACTTGTCGCCGCAGGTGTTTCAGCTGCAACCGTTAATCCTATAGGTCTTGCAATTGCTGCGGGTCTCTTCATCACAGCAGGAGTATGGTATTTGTTTGCTAAGAAAAAAGAAAAAGCAGCTAAAGCAGCCGAAGCAAGATATGTTGCCGCATCTGATGATTTTTTAAGAGCCTCTGAATGGTCATGGGAAGCAGATGCTCAGAAATGGAGAGATGAGCAGATTACTAATTTAATTCAGGATTATAATAAGTTTAAGCAGGAGGTATACAGAAAATTTAGTGATGCTAATAGTATCCCTGTGGCTGCAGAGGCGCGTCCATTTATTAATTCATTACCATCATATGCTTCAAACAGTTTTACATTGATTAATGATTACGAAAAAGAGATAAAAGATTCTGAGCAGGATTTGGTGGAATTAAAACAAATCCAGTCTGAAGTGAAGAAGATAAAAGATGCTGCAACAGCACGAGCAATCAAAGCTGGTTTACCAACTGATGTTCCAGCTGCATGTAAGCCAGCAGCTACTCAGTGTCCCGCACCTCTCCCTGGTAGAAATTTCCTCATAACAAATCCAAGTGTTCTTCAATCAGCTGATTTTGTTAAAGATTTAAATCAAGGTCTTATGTCTGGGACTACAAGTAGTGGTAGTGGTACAAGTACTCCTGTGTTCGAGGATCCCGATATTGATATTCTTGGCGCTCAATCTAGTATTGTTCCTACACAAACAACAATAAAATATGTTCAGTCAGGTAGTGTATTGTCTGTTCTAGCGTCATGTTCTTCTGGATTAACTAGTACATCAGGTGTGCAGTTTAATAATACTGAGGTATATACCGAGATTGCCAACAGTCAGTCACTTGTTATTGATGGTCTTCCTAATAGTGGTCAATTTTGTTCATTAATTGCTCGGTCTCCAGATGGTAATGGTGGTATAAAAACATCACTAACTAAACGATGTACCTTTAGTAGAACGGGTGTTAATGTAAAATGTCAATAATGTATGAATAGATTTAATTATAAAACAGCATTTATTATTGTCCTTCTACTCGTTCTTGCTACTGGGATATTCCTATTACTTAAGACTCCTCAAACAAGTACACCAGGGCAAGTGGGGGATAAAGGTTTCTTGTCATTTTTCGGGGAACGAAAAAATCGTACAGGTGATGAGACCGTTGTTCCAGGGGTTGTAGGTGGAGATTCTTCGGGTGTAGTAGGCGGTACTGGTCTTGGTGGAGATAGTGCTTCAGGTTTTGATACTACTACAGGGGGTCAAAACGGTGGCACTACGGGTCAAAATGGTGGGGGTACAGGGAACACAGCTCTTTCTTTACGTTCTATTGGTGTGAATGGGAATACCACCACAAATGGTGGTGGGCAGTCTGGTGGTAGTAGTAGCGGTGGTAGTGGGTCAGTAGGTACAGGTTCTACGGGAACCGGTACTGGCGGCTCTACTACAGGTGGTGGTTGCCCTGCATCAAATCCAAATTGTAATAAACCAATTCAACAAATTGATTGCACCCCTCCTCAGTTACCGTATACTGATGCTGAAATTGCTCAATTAAAGAGTCTTGTCGGTCGATTCTATGGTATTGCTGCTGGTCTTAAAACTGAAGCTGATATTCAAAACGAAATAGGTACACGAGAGTCATATTACGATCTCGTTACAAAAGCCAATACATATACAAAACAGTGTTTAGCTGAAATCGCTATTGAAAAAACAAAACCAGCATCGGCACGTAAGGCTTTAGATAATAATCCAAGATGGCATCCATATCTCTCTGCTAGCGTAATTAAAAAACTTCCAACCGTTGTAGCCGCATCTACTTTTAATGACAAGCTTATCATTCAATATAAGGACTACGTTGCAAAACGAAAAATTGAAATTGCTTTTTTGAGTGGTATAACGCGTAATAGTCAACAAGAAGTGCAGCTTGCTGCATTAAAGAAAGACCTTGCTAATACAGAACAGTCACTTAATGATCTAATTGCTAGTCAGGATGCATACAAGAAGGGCGCACAGAGTGCTCTAAGACAAATCTCGGGAACGTTCTTTCCA
>CAZRUN010000017.1:17961-19874 GCA_964603415.1 uncultured Candidatus Saccharibacteria bacterium
TTAATGGCATAAAAGAATATTTGAATAATAGTGCTAATGAATGGGATAGTAATGGTAACCCTTCTGCAATCAATATATTTTTCTGCGGCTCTACGCAGTGTGCAATAGATAACCCTCTTCAATGGTTACATGATAGGCAGCCTACTGTTTCAACAACATCGGTCCACCAACTCCAGGCCCTAGAAGACGCTCTTGGTGTCTGGTAATTAATAAAAATCAAGCTGGATTAGTATCCAGCTTGATTTTTTACTATCATATGCTATGATACCCCCATATGAATACAGGTACTATTAACCTTTCCCCAGTGGATCTCGCATCCCGTAAAGCACTTGATTTTGCATCAGGTGACACTGTTCGTGTATGGACAAAAATTATTGAAAAAGGTAAGACTCGTCTTCAGGCATTTGAAGGTCTTGTATTAGCTCGTAAACACGGTAGTACTCAAGGTGCTACATTTACTGTTCGTAAAGTGTCAAACTCAGTTGGTGTTGAAAGAATCTTTCCACTATTTAGTCCACTTATTGACTCAGTTGAAGTCGTAAAGCATGCACGTACTCGTCGCAGTAAGCTCTACTACATCCGTGACAAAGCAGTTAAAGATGTTCGTAAGCGTCTTAAGAAAGCTAAAGTTGTTTCAGAAGAAAAAACTACAACAACTGAAGAATAATAAAAATCCCCGAAAGGGGATTTTTATTATAAATTAATTGGTAGACACTATTACCTTGAGATTTTTCTCCATTATATTTATAATAAAGTAATGGGGAAGAGAGGATCGAAACCAAAAGGTAAGGTAAAAATAAAATGGTCAGCCGAATTCGCATACGCGATTGGTCTCTTGGTTAGTGACGGTTGTTTATATAATGATGGAAGGCATATTTGTTTTGTTTCTAAAGATTTAGAGCAAATCGAAAATTACATCTCTTGTTTAGATTTAAAAGTAAAAATTGGAACTTCAAAGTCGGGGTATTCGACATCAACAGCTTTTCGGGCTCAAATAAGTGACGTATGTTTTTATAATTTTCTGATTTCAATCGGAATTACTCCAGCTAAATCAAAAACACTCTCCACTGTCTTAATACCAAAGAAGTTCTTTTTTGATTTTTTACGTGGTTCTTTCGATGGGGACGGCTGTTTTTATTCCTATTGGGATAAGCGATGGAGGTCTAGTTATATGTTTTATCTTACATTTGGTTCCGCAAGTAAACAACATATTGATTGGATTCAAAAAACTATATTTGATATAGTTGGATTATCTGGACATATTTCAAAAGCAAAGAATGATAGTTCTATATATAGTCTTAGATATGCTAAAAAAGATGCGCTGGTAATAATAGACAAGATGTACTATAATCCGAAAGTTGTTTGTTTGTCTCGTAAGCGTATTAAAATAGAAGAAGCTCTTGAGATAGAGACTAAGCAACAAAAGATATATTTAACAAAATAGCGCCCGAGTGTTGAAATTAGTATACAAGCACGATTGAGGTTCGTGTGTCGCAAGACGTGGAGGTGCAAGTCCTCTCTCGGGCACAATAAAAAACAACTATGCATTGCATAGTTGTTTTTTATTCTGGTATACTGTACACAATGATAACCGAACAAATCATTTCTTATATTAAAGATCAACTTACTCGTGGTATGTCTCGCGATAAGATTAAGACAAATCTCTTAGCCGCTGGATGGGTTGAGGAAGATATTAAGCAAGCATTTTCATTTGCTGAACCTCGCGGTGAACCTGCTGCTCTTAAAATTGCGCCAGCATTTGCAGCGCAAGATATCGTTGCTAAAGAAACGAGTGTTGATAAATCTGATTTGATAAAAAACGATGAACCGCTTATGCCGCTGCTTAAGCGTGACGATCAGAAGCCTAACTATATCCCTGCTCGTGCTCCTGATGAGAAGATAATGACGATGCC
>CAZRUN010000017.1:19884-20595 GCA_964603415.1 uncultured Candidatus Saccharibacteria bacterium
ATTCTTGTTACTCGTAAGGCTACTCCTCTTGTTTCGACTACTCCAGAGATTCGTAAGCCAAAAAACTCTTCAGGTCTTAAAGGTGTGGCCGTGTTTCTTTTTCTTGTGCTTCTTGTTGGGAATGGGTTTCTATGGCTTTTTCTTCTTCCAACAATAGAGGCGGGGAATGCTGCTAAGATTGCTGCTTTAAAAGTAGAAGCTGAGCAGCAACAGAGTATGGACCAAATTTCACGAGAAGATGTTTCTTTAGATGAACAAGTGGTTCCAATTGTTGAATCTAATCAGTTAGATGAGCTCCGTGCTCCTACTGTTGCAATTCAAACGTCAGCTGCTAGTTATTTTTCGAAGTATAACACCTATGGTGGAGAATCTATGGCTCTTGGCTCCTGTGGGGCGTCAGGAACAGTGTTTGTTGATCCAGCTGTGAAGACTGCACTCTCAACTATCGCGACTGTTTCGAAACATATTCCAGAATGTTCACTTGGAACAGATGATACGGTAAAGAAGAATAGAATGACACTCTATTTAGTATACGTTCCTTTAGAAAAAGGAGGGTATTGTATGGATAGTACTGGTGCTTTTCTTTTGGTGAATAAAAAACCAATAGGTACGTCTTGTGTTACTGGGCTTTAGGTTGTAATTTGAAAAAATCAGTAGATGTGCTATATTCTACAAGTGTTTTATATGGGGATTATGGTGTAACGGTTAACA
>CAZRUN010000018.1:0-6190 GCA_964603415.1 uncultured Candidatus Saccharibacteria bacterium
TTCTGTATGAAAATTGTAAAAGCATAAAACACCCAGCAGTAGCTGGGTGTTTTTGTTTTTGGGTATAAAAATACCCCTTCGTTTTTTGAACGAAAGGGTATTGAAAATTTACAAACGCACTATTTCTTACTATTACGTAGTTGCTGGATCTCTTCCTTGGTTTCTTTAACAGCTTTTTCATGTTGTCTTTCCTTTATTTCATTTAATAATGGAATTAAAACAAAGTAGCCAATTAAAATACCAAAGATGAATGCCAGGATATGTCCTCGGATAGTTCTTCCATTACTCACATCTACCTCCGTTGCTATAGATCCTAAATGGTGCGAAATCTCTTACCGGTACTGCAATTAGGTTACCTTTTGCAATGTTTGAATCAAAGATATTTATCTTTGGATCCACTGTGTAATTAGTCTCAAGTAATTTACCACTCATGTCATACAAATTGCATTGTATTGGACCGGTTGGGGCTACTTTTACTACAGGAGTCTTAGCAGAAAACTTCACCGTAAACATATATAAGTTAGATTTAGGATACGTTCCTTTCGAAACTTCACCCTTTAATCTCACCCAATATGTTCCAGGATCAAGTGCTACAGGGGACATGCTCGTGCCAGATTGCTTATTCAGCTTATCTTGCTCAGATACTTCAATAGATTTGGCCGGATTTTGTTCTGTTGAATCAGTGTAGATTTTTGCATCTACTCTAGTGAACAAGTTGTCACTGGCTGTTCTCCAGCTCCAATCTATTGTTATTCCTCCTGAAGAAATATACACGGTGTTTACTGTCAATGTTGGCTGTACCGGTGTTTGCAATGTTCGGCTATCCCAAGGCATTGCAGGACTTGACCCTTTAGGGCTTTTTGCAATAATAGTTCCGCTAACCTTTGTATCGGTTGGCAGGCTCTTAATTACAAAACTAAATGGCTCAGCTTTCAAGCTTTGGAATGTATCTGTTTTAGAGTATGTTCCACATGTTATGGTCAGTGCAGTTTTAAGGTTGAACGTTGTTACGATGCCTTTAATCTCTACTTGGTCCATACCTGGAATAATCTGTGTAATCTCAATTACCGGCTTTGTTGGCATCAGGGTCGTTATAAACTTAAAAGTTGTATCATCCATACCTTTGCTATTGGAATAGCTGATATTTACGAATATCTTTAAATTCGCGAACAATCCTGTTATTGAATCTTGTGCGCTAACTATTTTACCAATGAATGTCCTTGCTGCTCCAGCAGGTGACCAGTGTATTGAATCATAACTGTATTTATATTGTACAATTAGTTTTTCGGTCTGGTTACCGCTGAATAGGTTCATACTGAAATATGAACCACTCTGGTGGGGCAATACCTGCACTACTTTGAGTGTTGGCGTCTGTACCGGTTCCAGTGTAGTTACAAAGTCAGTAATCGACACGATCGAATCTTTCCTGTTTTTTGAAACAGTCCAAATTCGAACGTAATAGCCGGCTGGTGCTGGTGCCAGTCCTTGTGATTCTCTGGCGGTATCAGAATAACTCCGGGTGGTGTCATTCGTTCTCCGGTAGAAAACCTGTGGACTGATAAATGCAGCGGTGGCTGATAATTCAATGCGGTTATACACCGTATCTTTGTAATCAGCATGTACCGTGTACTTTACTACCATACCTTTTATGATAGGGGTAAGTTGGTCTAAGTCGGGTTTTTGGGTTGTTTGTGCGTTTGTTGTAAACGAACAGGTCATCAGTGCTATTAAAATGCACTGGAAAATTGAGTTTTTGAGTAACTTTTTCATTTTTATCTGGTTGATTATGTTTCGATATACTTTAGCATGTTTTTAATCAAAAGTCAATACATAGCTTGACAAAATATTACAATTTGATATAATAGCCTATATGAAGAAATTAACCACCATTTTTATCGCTTTGGCATTTTTTGCCATTACGAACGTAGCATTAGCGGCCAAACCGGTTGTTAACCTACATTCGGCTAGCAATATAACTCAAAACTCGGCAACTTTGTCGCTATCTTATACCAGTGATAGTGCTGTTAGCGCTGTCATGTTTAACTACAGTCCTGATGCCAGTTTTGGAAGTAATAACCAAATGGTTAATGGTACAGCTAAATCTATAACAATTTCTGGACTATCACCAAACAAACGATATTACTATCGTGCCAGTGTGACTAATAATGACGGTTCTACACTTGATCCTACTAGTGGATCTTACTATTTTGATACATTAGCAAGCAGTACTACGACTCCATATACAGAAACACTAGGAGAAGAGTCTGTGACATCTTCATCATTAACACTGAGTGGTCGCGTAAACACCTATGGTGCCAATGGGACTGCATACTATAAGTTCTATGCATCAAACTGTAGTAGTTTAATCAGTACGACTTCTTCAACTACTCTTAGTTCTACGACGGGTAGTCAATATGTTCGGAGTAACGTTTCTGGATTGTCTTCAAATACTGCATACTGTAGTGAGCTTATCTCAACAGTAAGCGGAGTTAGCTATTCAGGTGGTAAAGTTACTGTACGAACAAGTTCAGGTGGAGCTAGTCCGTCAACATGTACTATTAACAGTTTCTCTGCTGATGCAGGGTCTCTCTATTCTGGAAATGGAACCACACTTCGTTGGACTACAAGCAACTGTACGTCTGCAAATTTGAGTAGTTTCGGTAATGTTAGTCTTAACGATTCTCGTTCAACGGGTAATCTCTATAGTGGTACTACATATACATTAACTGCATCTGGAAGTAATACTGTAGCTCAAACAATTTCAATTGGTGTATTACCAAACAATGGTGGGGGAACAACTAATCCATCGTGTTCGTACAACAATACTTGTTATTGGAATGGAACATCATGGGTGTATTATTCAAACCCGACTCCTAATCCAACACCGACATATCCATCATGTTACTACAGTGCAGCTTGTTACTGGAACGGAACATCATGGGTATATGTAACAGGTAACACTGGTCCAAACCTAGACAACTACACATACAATCCGCACTCACCATACACTGGTGGACCAAACTATGTATATAAAACAGCAGCACCAGTGGTAAACACTGTGTATGTTGATCAGCAAGTTCCAGGTCAGCCGATAAATCAAGTTGTTTCTCAGCCGGTTACTACCTCATATGTTGGATACAATACTGCATATACTGGAGACATCATGTCTCGTTGGGGTAACGCATATTATGACAACAATACAATTGTCCGTGATAACCGTCTTTTGACTGGAGCTGCAGGGTTCGGAACAGGAGTTAATCTTATTGGACTCTTAATTGCTCTCATCATCATTGCGCTTATCGTATACGCAGTACGTTCATCACAGAACAAAACTAACGTTCATTAGAATAGAAAAAATCCCCGAAAGGGGATTTTTTTTGTAATATCTGCCGGCCGCTAGCGGGTGAGTACCCCAACACAAATGCCTATGTGAGTTCAGCCGCCAGCGGGCGACGGACATAGCGGCCGAGCAGATCTAAGGTAAGTATAGGTAAGAATAGGTATAAAAGCAAGGACCTCCCGTTACCGGAAGGTCCTTACATGTGTGTGTATTCTATAAGCCGGATTCTGTACTCTACGAATAGAGCGATAACCATTAATCTTGTTTATCTATTACTAGACAAATCTTTGCGGCACTTCCGCATAAAGCGGACACGGCCTTGCATTCATGTATAGATTTAGCCGTTTCACTCCAACTAAATGGATTCGTCACTGTTCGCACTACTGTATTTGCATACGACGGGTGTTACCCGCTACACGTGTCCTGTAAAGGACTGAATGCCCGGACTTTCCTCACTTCCCCTAAAGGATCGCGCAGTTATCCGAATACACTCTTTATTTATAATATACTTTAGTTCCTTTGTAAAGCTGAGCTTTTTCTCTTTCTCCTGCCTGCATCTCAAGTACATAGTGCGCTGGAGACTCTGGATAAAATATTTCTGGATATGACTCGGGCTGTGCATTATCTATATATGAGATAACCTTCATATCTGTATCAAGAAATACGATATCAAGAGGGTAGAGCATGTCTTTCATCCAGAATCCATAGTTATCTGGCGTTTCAAATATAAAAAACATAACTGTATTGTCGGGTAATGATTCGCTAGAGGACAAACCTTGTGTCCGTTCTTCTTCTGTACCGACGACTATCGCGGCGTATGTTTTACCAGGTGTATGTATTTTTTTATCTGTCGTACGGAAAAAGAGAATACCAATACACGCAATACATACGAGAAATATAATGATTTTTTTCATATAGAAAGTATAGCATATGTATTATCAGGAACATAAATACTTATATACTAGTATATAAGTACATACAGTGTGCGTATGTATGTCGAGTTATCCACAGGTATGCAGACATTTTACTTGCAGAGAATATTTTTTTAAGAGAAAATGTATCTAGTGATGCGGCTACGAATTATTTTTTATAAGTAATAGGTCGAGGCCGCACAATCACGTTAGTAGAATTACTTTACGATACTCATATGCCAGTAGCAAAGAAAAAGACAGCAAAGAAAGCAGTCAAAAAAGCAGCTCCAAAAAAGAAGGTAGCAGCAAAAAAGACAGCAAAGAAAGCAGTCAAAAAAGCAGCTCCAAAAAAGAAGACAGCTGCAAAGAAAAAGAAGTAATATTCTTTTCCGGCAAAACCTCCTCTCTATCGGGGGGTTTTTGTTTTTTACGTCCTCGATTCTAAACTCTTTTTATGCTATAGTCTTCCTATGTCACTCCTATCATCTTTTTTCGATAACGAATCAAATCGTTTTATTAAAAGCGTTAAACCGCTTGTTTCCAAAATCAATCAGATTGAAGAAGAGATTCAAAAGCTCAGTGATAAGGAATTAGGGGGTCAGACGTTGATTCTGAAGGAACGTCTCTCTAATGGCGAAACATTGGATGCTATTTTGCCGGTTGCGTTCGCTGTCGTGCGTGAAGCTGCTAAGCGAGTTCTTGGCGAGCGTCATTATGATGTGCAGCTTATCGGTGGTATTGCGCTACATCGGGGTAATATTGCTGAGATGCGTACCGGAGAGGGAAAGACGCTTGTTGCAACATTGCCTGCGTATTTACATGCGCTAACCGGGAAAGGGGTTCATGTTGTAACTGCTAACGACTACCTTGCTCGTCGTGACGGCGCGTGGATGGGTCCAGTCTTTGCACTTCTGGGCATTAGTCTTTCTGTTATTAACTCGCAAAACATCTCATATATGTATGATGCGTCTGTTACTAAGACGACTGCTGAAGATGAAGCATCATCATACAAAGTTGATTATGATAATCTTCGAACTATTTCTCGAAAAGAGGCGTACCTCGCAGATATTACGTATGGTACTAATAATGAATATGGTTTTGATTACTTGCGAGACAACCTTGCTGGATCTGTTGATGGTTTAGTACAGCGTGGGCATGTGTATGCATTAGTTGATGAGATCGATTCAATTTTAATTGATGAAGCGCGTACTCCTTTAATTATTTCTTCTGAAGCCCGCGACTCTGGTGATTTGTATGGTACTTGTGCTGGAATTGCTAAGACACTCACTCCAGAAGAAGACTATACGATAGATGAAAAACATAAATCTATTGCACTTACTGAATCTGGTATAAATAAAACAGAGAAGGCGCTCAATATCGACAATATTTATACTGAAAAAGGCATCAGGTTCGTACATCACATTGAAAACGCCGTACGTGCTCGAGCGCTCTACCTTATTGATCGCGATTATGTTGTTAAAGACAATGAAGTTATCATTGTTGATACCTTTACCGGTCGTTTGCAGCCTGGACGTCGCTGGAGTGATGGACTGCATCAGGCAATTGAGGCAAAAGAGAAGGTATTGGTACAGAAAGAGACACGAACCGTTGCTTCTATTACATTCCAGAACTATTTCCGTTTCTATGAGCGTGTTGCTGGTATGACTGGTACTGCTGAGACGTCAGCTGAGGAATTTCGTAAGGTATATAATCTTGGTGTCATTATTGTTCCGACCCATCGCCAGATCGCTCGAAAAGATCTACCGGATCTTATCTATCAAACTGAAATTGCGAAATTTAGAGCAATTGCACAGAAGGTCAAGGAGATACATAAAACAGGACAACCTGTTCTTGTTGGAACTGCTTCTATTGATAAGAATGAAATACTTTCAGCGTATCTTACTGCTGAAGGTGTACCGCACACAGCTCTCAATGCAAA
>CAZRUN010000018.1:6287-8840 GCA_964603415.1 uncultured Candidatus Saccharibacteria bacterium
GTTATTGGGTCTGAACGGCATGAAGCTCGTAGAATCGATAATCAATTGCGAGGACGTGCTGGACGACAAGGGGATCCGGGTCAAACTCAGTTCTTTGCCTCTTTGGAAGATGATCTTATGCGTGTATTCGGTGGTGATAAGCTTAAAGGTATTATGAATCGCTTTAAATTCCCTGAAGATATGCCAATTGAGAACGTAATGGTCTCTCGAACACTAGAAAATGCTCAGTCTCGAATCGAGGGTATGCATTTTGATTCACGAAAACACACATTGGAGTTTGATGATGTCTTGAATGTTCAAAGAACAACCGTGTATGCTCGCCGCCGAGCTATCCTATCTGGTTCACATGAAGACCTAGGGCGAGAGCTGGAAATGCTTGTTGGGGGAGAGAATACTATACAAACGACTATTGAAGAGAAGAAGGTATTGGTTGGGGAACAGAATTTCTACGAAACCTTGCGTCGAATCATGCTGTATTCTATTGATGCGCACTGGCAAGAGCACCTAGAGCTTATGGATCATGCTCGTTCCTCTACATCTCTTCGGGCATATGGCCAACGGGAGCCATTGGTTGAGTACAAAAAGGAGGGATTACGTCTGTATCGAGAGTTTGAGGCGATCACTGCGTCAAACATTTTGGAACTCATTGGCACTATTGATATAGCTCGATAAAGCTGAAAACTACCAGAAGATAAGGGTTATTAGACAGTAAGCGTCATATTTGTCAAAAAACCTGAAAATAGCTTAAAAGCCTTGTCTTTAAAGTGTTATTTTACACTTATTTTATATACCTGTCAAGGTACATAGTCCTAAAAACCCTTATTATATAAGGGTTTTTAGGTTTGACGAATAAGAAAAACGTGTTCTAGCTATTGACTTCATTAGCTATTTGTGATAGTATATAGAAGTAGAACCGAGTAGCTTTGATGCTAACGGTTTTTTAAGTTAAAGGGGATTCGTCTCCAATAACTACATTTCAGACCACGATTCGTTTGGCGGAGCGCAACTGCCACTTATGTATAAAAAAACAATCACACATTCACTATTCGGCGCAGTTATCATGCCGACCATTCTTGCGAGTACTATTAGTATTAATCCCGTAAGTATCGATCCGAAACTGCAGCTGGACCAAAATCCCATCTCGATCATGCTTGATGGTAAAAAAGAAGATACTATTGACCTTGCTCAAAAGGAGCGTGAGGAAACAGCTAAGAAAATTGATGCGTACTATAAGAAGAAGAACATGAAACTTGCCGGTCACGGTATGGGAATGGTTATCGCTTCTGAGAAATACGGTCTTGATCCGTACATGATGGCGGCTATTGCTACCAAGGAAACAACAGGAGGAAACCACGCATGTACATATACTGCTAAGGTTAAGGGAGATATCCGTTATACATATAACGTATTCGGATGGGGAAGTTGTAAAATTACCTTTGAATCGTATGAAGCTGGTTTTGAAACCATTGCTAAGAACCTTTCAGGTAATAACCCAAATACTGCTAAGCACTATGCTGGTAAAGATACTGTTAGTATCCTTGAGTCATATAACCCACGTACTGTGGTTCATGACTACCCAGAGCAAGTTATGGCGATTATGAAGACAATTAAAAATACTTCTATTGCGCCAGCTACAGAGCTTGCAATGAAGTAATATAAAAGCCCTCGCTTATAGCGGGGGCTTTTATATTATTCGGTTAGTATCTTAATCGTATCGAGAATGAGAGATTTCTCGTCGTTTCTGATGTTTACTTTAGCTTTCATTGCTATACACCTCTCTTTAACTAATGCCTGGGATACATCGGCATAAATACGAGGGAAGACTGCTACTTCGATTGTGGTGGTAAAGTCAGCGACTTTAATAATAGCCATACGGTCACCCTTCTTGGTATAAATATCTCGGATGTCGGTTATGATACCAGCGCAGACGACTGGTTGGTTCTGTGTACCGTTTTCTCGGATATCAGAGAGTGGTCTACCTAGTTTCTCAATCTTTTCTCTGAACTTATCTAGTGGATGCCCAGAGACATAGAGTCCAAGAAGATCTTTTTCATTCTGAAGCATCTCGGCTTTCGGCATTGGATCATATTCGCGAAGGGTGAGGGTTGGTGTTGTTTTCATAAATGCATCCCCAAAGAGTGATGGGCCTGTTGGAACCTCTGTTTTGTGTAGTTTTTTATTGTATTCTAAGATAACTTCAGTGTTGCCTAATAGCCTTCCTCGCTCTTCGAATGCATCGAATGCTCCTGATTTTACCAGTGCTTCGAATGATTTCTTGTTAAAGTTCTTATGGTTTGTACGAAATAAGAAGTCTTCTAATGATGTATATGGTCCAGATGTCTTCCTCTCTTCGATGATAGAGTTTGCGATATCAACACCGAGGTTTTTGATAGTGTAGAGTCCGAAACGAATAGTTTGTCCCTCTTTCTTGTCAGAGCCCACAACAACAGTAAATCCACCAAATGATGCATTTACATCTGGGGGGAGAACCGTAATACCCATACGGTTTGATTCAATGATAATCTCGGCGATCTTTTCTGTATCTCCTGATTC
>CAZRUN010000018.1:8878-11797 GCA_964603415.1 uncultured Candidatus Saccharibacteria bacterium
GGGATAGTTTGCTTTCATGTATGCTGTCTGGTACGCTACGCGGCCATAGCTGGCAGCGTGCGCCTTGTTGAACCCATAGGCAGCAAACGGTTCGATAAGACTCCAGAGTTCTTTACACTTCTTATCTACCATTCCCTTCTCTTTAAATCCTTTGAGGAGCTTTTCTTTCTGCTCTTCCATCTCTTTTGGAATCTTCTTTCCCATAGCTTTACGCAGCTTGTCAGCTTCAAGCCAAGAATACCCAGCAAGTTCAATGGCGATCATCATGACGTCGTCTTGGTAGGTGATGACACCAAATGATTGGTCAAGAATACTCTTCATGCGCGGATCAAGATATTTGATCTTGCTATTGTCGTGTTTTCGAGCAATATATTCTGGGATCATTTCGAGTGGTCCTGGACGATAGAGAGCGACCATCGCGTTAATATCAAAGATTGTAGTTGGACGTAGTTGTTTTAGGTATGCCGTCATACCAGAACCGTTGAGTTGGAATAGTCCCATGGTTTCTCCACGAGCAAGCATGTTAAATGTTTTTTGATCATCAAGAGGGATCTTGTCTAAATCAATTGCGACATGATGTAGCGTATCAACTAATCTGATGGCATCAGCTAAAATGGAGAGGTTTCGAATACCAAGGAAGTCGAATTTTGGTAAGCCGACTTCTTCAACGTAATGCATATCATACTGTGTGATCTTGTCGCCACCTTTTGGGTCTAGTTGAATCGGTACGAAATCGGTCAATGGCGTTGGGGCGATAACCACACCCGCAGCATGGACTGAGACATGACGAACACACCCTTCCATTTTCTTTGCTAGGTCGATGATGCGTTTTGTATCAGCATCTTTTTCATAGAGTTCTTTAAGTTCAGGGACTATCTCCATTGCATGTGTGATAGTCATTGGGAATCCTTGGGAGCCTAGCGGAATCAGTCCTGATATCTTGTCGCCAGTGGCATATGGATACCCAAGAGCGCGGGCAACGTCTCTAATAGATCCCTTTGCCATCATCGTACCGAATGTACCAATCTGCGCTACTTTATCTTCACCATATTTTTGCTTAGCATATGCGATAACTTCTAGGCGCCGGTTATCGGCGTAGTCCATATCGATATCGGGGAGGGATGGACGCTCAGGGTTTAGGAAACGTTCAAACGGTAATTTATATACCAACGGATCAACGTTTGTAATACCGAGAAGATATGTCGTTAATGATCCCGCAACCGATCCTCGAATGTTGGTTAGAATACCATTCTCACGAGCAAACCGGAGTAGGTCTCCAACCACGAGGAAATATCCGGGATACCCCTTTTTCTGAATGACACTGAGCTCATAGTCGAGTCGATCAATGTATTCTTTAGTTTGAGGTAGTTCTCGGAACGCAAATCCATTGTATGAAAGCTCTCTCAATTTTTCGTCTCCTGTCTTACCATCTTCAATGATATAGTTTGGAAAGTATGCATTCCCAAGGTCGATTTCGTAATCTTCAATCTTGTCGTACACGAGCATGGTGTTCTGTACTGACTCCGGATAGTCATGGAAATATTCAACAGCAGTCTTTTCATCAACTAATGAAAAGTCATCATCTGAGAATTCAAACTTTGTTGTATCTTTACCATCTGTTCCTGTATTGATAGCTAGGAGGGTTCTGTGAGCCTCGTGGTCGTCTTTACATGGATAGTGCGAGTCTTGGGTCGCGACGTATGGAATATCAAATTTCTTGGCGAGCGTAACTAGTTTGTCTCGCAGCTCCTTGTCTCGCTCAATACCTGGATGAGCTTGAATCTCAATGAAATAGTTTTCTTTTCCGAAGACATCCTGGTGTTCTCGAATGAGCTCTTCAGCTCTTTCCATATTGTTCTTCAATATTGCTTGTGAGAGTTTACCGCCCATACAACCAGAAAGAGCAATGATACCCTCGCTGTATTCTCGCAGAAGATCCATGTCAGTACGTGGTTTGTAGTAGTAACCCTCAAGGTTTGCTTGGGTGACGATCTTGATCAAGTTCTTGTATCCTTTGAGACTCTTGGCGAGTAGAATGAGGTGGTATCGTTTGTTGTCGATACCTGGTTCTTTATCAAATCGGGAACGTTCAGCGACGTAGACTTCGCAGCCAATGATAGGACGGATACCTTCTTTTTTACATGCTTTGTAGAATTCAATCGCGCCATGCATGTTCCCGTGATCAGTCAGGGCAATAGCCGGCATGCCATTTTTCTTAGCTATACCTATGATATCAGGTATCTTTGAGAGTCCATCTAGGAGGGAATAGTGGGAATGGGTATGTAAATGGATAAACTTGGAATTCATGTGGCTATAGTATAGCAAACTATTGAAATATTGGTATTTGTGAAAAAAAATGTTAAATTATCTTGTTAAAATAGGGGTTTTGTGTAATAATGGCTCGAATTTAAAATATAAATATAATTAGTATGACAACAGAAACACAAGAAAATGGATTTGAAATCCAGTTAATTACCGCTATTGAAAATGGCATGGTTGGGTATGAAAAAATGGGGTATGGGAAAAAAGAGCTCATTGTAAAGAAAGAGACGATTAATGGTACTCATAATCATGGGATTATTCGCAACCCAGAGGAGAGTGACTGGATTAGAGTGTATATCATGAAGCTAGAGATAGAGTATGATAATACTCTCCCTGTAGGTTCTAGAATGAATCTCCCTTTAGGGTTTACTACTGTTGATGTATTAGTGCCTTATCATGGAAAGACGAGAGAATTTTCTTTAAAGAGCACTCTTTTTGTTAAACAATGGCCTGATTCCTCGCATAAAAATTATAGAGAAAGGATATTTTTCAGTCATCTTCTTAAGCCGTATATTGATCTTCGTCCTGGAGAATGTATCCATGTTTCTTGGACTCCTCAGCAAAATGAGCTGACTGACCTAGAGTATGAAATAACTT
>CAZRUN010000018.1:11818-12450 GCA_964603415.1 uncultured Candidatus Saccharibacteria bacterium
ATAGGTATGATACAAAAATATCTCATTAAACTATTAACTCTTTTTTATTTTATAATGATAATACTTAATGCTCGGGAATTATGGAGATACCTTGTTGATAAGATTCCATTCTCTTCTTATTCCTATGTTGTAATGGGTATTACCTATTCAATGATTGCGTACTTCTTATTTTCCTTCTTTCGTATATGTGTTTTAGATCAAATAGAAGTTAATAGGAGCAAGGACTCCTATAACAATATCCTTGATGCTGATTTTTTAGGTTAACATGACAATATGGTATCTCTTAATTGAGATGCCATTTTTTTATGCTACGATATTGATATGAGTATGCTTGTTGGTGTTGATGAAGTCGGGCGTGGACCAATAGCTGGGCCGGTAACGGTCGGGGTGTTTATGTGCGACAAAAAGACATTGAAACAGATTGTTAAAAACGGCCCCAGTGTTCTCAAAGATTCAAAAAAGCTAACAAAAGATAAAAGGGAACTATGGTGTAAGTATATACAAGAATGTACCACACTCGGAATGTGTCGTTTTCATGTTGCGTCTATCAGTGCACTTCAGATAGATAAATTTGGTATTCAAAAAGCAATTCGGACTGCGATCCAGAAATCATTTGATGTATTAACACCTTC
>CAZRUN010000018.1:12460-14066 GCA_964603415.1 uncultured Candidatus Saccharibacteria bacterium
CAAATGTTACTCGTGTGCTCCTTGACGCAGGACTTCGTCCTCCAGAGGAGTATATGAACTATGCGTCTATTATAAAAGGGGATGAGAAGGAACCAATCATCGCCATTGCCTCAATTATGGCCAAAGTAGACAGGGATAAGTATATGGCTCGTATGGCCAAGAAATACCCCAATTACGCGTTTGAGAAGCATGTTGGTTATGGAACAAAAGAGCATTATAGGCTTATATATAAAGGTGGAATGACTCCTCTCCACCGCAAAACATATCTAAAGAATATACTTGCATAAAAGTCAATTATGTGATATAATACAACTAATTTAAAATATATATGAAAAAAATAATTATCATAGTGTTACTGTCTACAGTAACGTTTTTTTCTGCCCAAGCGCAGACGGAAACCAAAAGTTTTCTGGGCTACATATATCTAACCCCAGATAAAGTTATCATACCTAGTACAGGGGAGTATGTATACCTGGCTCGAACAGCCGAAGGAAAAGCTGTACTGTATGTATCTAAAAATGCTGAACTGTATAATCGGTTTAGAGCGAAAGGGAACGATAGTATTATTGTTCTCGATGGAGCGGTGTTTAAACCTCTCCAGCATTACTCCAAGCGTCAATGGAAAAAACTGTCCAAGGAAATAAAAAAATCTTTTCCGTTGATATCGCAAAGAGAATTAGAAGAAATGGACTTTTATCTACTGTTTAATTATGGAGTGTTCCACAACTCTGATCCTACGACTGTTGGTACAACTACACCTACTAAAGAGAAAAAAACAAAAAAAAGTTCTGATAATAATGGAATACCTGATGATAATTAGGATAATCCAACTAAAAGCACAAGCCAGGAATTACTCCTGGCTTTTTTTTATTGTACTGCTAGATATGATGCCACAATCGCAGCGGTTTCTCCGCGTAGTGTCAGGTTCCCGAGGCTAGCGATAGTTATATTGTGTTCTTTAACTAATGACAGCTCTTCTTCAGTGAATCCACCTTCGGGGCCAATATAGATACTTGTTGATCCAGTCGGCCATGCTTCTAGAAGGGAACCAGAAATATCGAAGAGTATTTTTGTGTTCGACGTATCTTTTTCTAATGCTTCAGAAAACGGAGTGATATCTTTTATTTCAATACTACTACTGCGGCCGGATAATTCTCCAGCCTCGCGAGCTATTTTTTCTAAACGTTCCATATTGAGGCCTGTTTTGACTGTCCGTGTTGTTATCACTGGTACAATGGTTGTAATACCAATTTCTGATGCTTTTTGGAGTGCAAGTTCAAAGTTTTCTTTTTTGAGTATGGCGAGATACAAAACAACATTCTTTGTGGGTTCACTTTCATTAAGTGTAACCTCTACTATTCGGCACTGTATGCGGTCTTTGTTCATATCGATGATACTACAGAGAATATCTGCATCTTTCTCGACAATACTGCAGTTCTCACCAACGCGAAGTTTCAGTACATCTTTCATTTGATGAATGGTTTCAGTATCTCGCAGTTCAATGATGTCGCCGAGTTTCTGGTATGGGGTCATGAAGCGATGGATTTTTTTCATATTGAAAGATATTTTTTTAATTCTTTTTCATCAGCTTTTCTCCACATTAGTG
>CAZRUN010000018.1:14076-15737 GCA_964603415.1 uncultured Candidatus Saccharibacteria bacterium
TTCCATCTTTATAAAAATCTACATTCAAATAAATTAGACGATCTTCGAAAATCAAATGAACCACTTCTTTTTATAATTTTCCCACCATTCTTCTGCTTCAATTCTAGCTAAAAGATTTGGTGGTCTGAAACTTACAAACACATTATCTTCTGGAGGAGTTTTATCTTTATAGATATGTTCTTTAATTTGTGTTAATTCTTTTTCATCAGCTTATCTCCACATTAGTGATCCTTCAATCTTTTCATATACCTGCATCAGTGTCATATGTGTTCCTGGGGCAGGGTATTTTTTGAAGAATGTTTTCATGTGTTTAAGTGTTGATTCATCTCGAATGACAGCCATCGACTCAAGTAGGCGAGAGAGCATGTGTCCTTCTTTGAATTTGTCTACGAATTCTCCCCAGTGGTGTTCTATGTAGTTGTAGACGATTTCAGGATGATTTGTTTCATTAAGTAGCCGTCCGATTAATAAAGGAGTATCTTGGTCTCGTACTTTACTACTTGTATAATATTCAAGAACATCGACAATGTCTCGGGTTTTGAGAACAGCAGAAAAACTCGCCATAATACGCATTTTTTCTTCATGGAGTGTTTCTGTTTCGAGTAACTTCCATAGTTTGACGTTATCTTCTTTATTGCCATATCTCACCACAATGCGATATACACTAGCGCGCAAGTGTGCGGGAATATTGTGTCCTGAAAGACGAAACTTTTTGATTGCTTCTTCAGTGAGTGGTTCGTATCCTAATGTATAGGCGGCTCCGAGTATAACAGTGCTACGCATTTTATAGTTATTCTCTTTTGCTTCCCAGTTAAACCGTTGCCACAGGGTTTCGAAAATCTCTAAGTAGACGCTGCGAAGAGCATTTTTGGTTACAATATCTCCTCCAAAGATATGATCAATACGCACCATAGTGCCCCAGAGTTCTGACAGAACAATATATTCTGTTTCTCTTTTGAATAGTTTTAGGAAATCTAAGACTTCTGTTGTTTTTGCGAGACCTGCTTCGCAGAGTGCTCGCATGTTACGAATGAGTCCCATTCGTTGAATGGTCGTGAGACTCTTATCTCTGAGTGCTATCTTTTGCCTCTCTATATATTCTGGTGTGTAATCAATATGGATAAGGTTACTCTCTTTGTCGTTCAGTGTTACAGCATTCTTCCTCACTTCAAGAGAAGATGTTTTCTTTGCTGGCAGGAGATATGTACTCTTGCCATCATCGAGCGGTATTGGCCAGAGCTCTCCTCCCGCTTCTTTCTTCATTACCTGCCTGTTTCGGTAGTAGCGGCACTGGGTACAGGTTATTTTGTTTTTCTTTTCGGTATAGGTTAGAACAGGGAATCCTGCTTGCTTTGTCCATACACCCATCACACGCTCGACTGGTTTCTTGCTTACTTTCTCTAAGTGATACCACAAGTTTTTTGTTGTAGCATTTTTATACGCGTTTGCTTTCAGGTACTGACTGATACCAGTGCGGAATTTCTTTTCTCCAATATATTCTGCAAGCATGCGAATGACACTGGCACCTTTGCGGTACGTGATGTCGTCGAATACTTCATTAATTTGATGTGCGTCTGTAATGGGAACTTCAACAGGGTGTGATGATTTGAGCCCATCGAGTCGGAGAGCGTCACCCATGTCTCCTTGAGTGAAGTCTTCCC
>CAZRUN010000018.1:15771-20027 GCA_964603415.1 uncultured Candidatus Saccharibacteria bacterium
ACCTTCGTTGAGCCAGAGATCGTCCCACCATGCCATAGTTACCAGGTTTCCAAACCATTGGTGCGCTATCTCATGCGCAACAACCATAGCAACGAACTGCATATTTCTTAAAGCAGTATTCTTCTTGTCTACCAGAAGACATGTTTCGCGGAATGTAATCAGACCCCAGTTCTCCATTGCTCCTGATGCAAAATCAGGTAGAGCAATGAGATCAAGTTTTTCAAGAGGATAGGGGATAGAGAAGTAGTCTTCAAAGAAGTCGAGAGCTTGCGCTGCAGTTGAAAGAGCAAAGCTTGTTAAATGCTTTTTCCCAAGTCCGGTATATACGTTAATCACAGTCCCATTATGTGCTGCAGTAGTTACTTTTTCAAACTTTCCAATTGCCCAGGCAAGAAGATATGTTGACATGATTGGGGTTGGTAGAAAGACATATTCAGTTTTCTGATCTATCTTTTTAATCTTTTCTGTAATCTGCATGTTAGAAATAGCAGTGTACGCTTTGTTGGTAGTGATGCGTAGGCAAAACACCGCTTTCATATCTGGTTCATCGAAACACGGAAATGCACGACGTGCATCAATGGCTTCGAATTGTGTTGTACCAATCAATTCTTCTGTTCCTTTGTGGTCATATTTAGAAATATAGAAGCCGCGCAGATCTTCATGGATAATACCAGTGAATGCAATAGAAATTTCCCATGTGCCTTCGATCTTTTTTGTGGTTTCAAAAATAACAATATCATCTTTTTCTCGGTAGGTGATTTTCGGAACAAATGCTGTTTTTTCGGAGCGAATAAAAACTGTCCCCAAAGTTAGCATCTTTGAATGTAGATATATCTTGTTTGTTTTCTCAGTTATATCAACTGTGATGGTGACCGTTCCAGAAAATGTCTGTTGAACAAGATCTGGCTCGATAGCGAGGTGATATTCCTTTGGGTGAATGGTCTTTGGGAGACGAAACGGGGGATTCTTTGACATCCTTTTATTATACTTATCAAGAGGTAAAAATCCATTGACAAGGCTAAATAAAACTGTAGAGTTAAGTGAAATAAATATCTCTATGACAATAAATAAATATTCAGAAGATGGCGTCAATGTAGAACTTGGCGATGATTTTAGCGCGATTGCTGGAGAAGTATGTGCATCTACGTACAGCAACAATCGATTTGTAGAAGTGTATGATTTGTCCGAAGGACATTTCAGGGGTAAGCGAGCGTACTCGTTTACTGGGTTACCGAAAGAGTATCTCATTGATCAGAGTTCGGATGGTATTGGTACTAAGGTTGGCCTTATTGGGGCTGCTGGAACCTATATACATGCGTTTGAAGATCTAATTGCAATGACGTCTGGGGACATGGTTGCTGCCGGAGGTCTTCCATTAGTTATGAACAACATCCTTGATGTTTCAACTCTTGGCGAGCCAGGTGGTCCGACTTTTTTAGCCGCAGTAGAGCTTATGGAAGGTATGAAAAAAACTGCGCAAAAAGAGAAACTCATTATTTTTAAGGGTGAGACTGCTGAACTTAGTTCTTATGTTAGCTCAGAGGATCCGCAGGCAATTTTGAAGTTTAACTGGGGTGCCACGGTTACTGGTGTGACTCATCCAAAGAAAATCATCACAGGAAAAACCTTGAAGCCAGGGCAAATGGTTGTAGCTCTACGTGAGAATGGGTTCCGTAGTAACGGAATCTCAAGTGTCAGAAAAGCCCTAGCTATTAAATACGGAAATCATGGTTATAATTGGTGGAATAACCCCAAAGCAAAGGAAGATATTTTGGCCGCTGCGACTCCATCTGTGTCCTATAACAATTTCATTGCTCATTTGCACGGTTGGTATCACCCACATTTTGAATCTGATATAAAATTACATGCCGTTGCTCATATTACCGGTGGTGGTATTATCTCAAAGTTGATTAATGATATTGTTAAACGTCACAATCTATCCGTTGAATTAGAGAACCTTTTTGAGCCTCCTTCGATTATGCAAAAATGTATAGAATGGAGAGGTATGGCAATGGAAGAGTGTTACAACACTTGGAATATGGGACAAGGAATGCTGATTGTTATTGATAGGATTGACTTTTCAAAGGTGCGTTCTATTGGTAAACAATATAGTGTTGAAGTTCAGGAGGCTGGTTTGATAAAAGATAATCAAGTATCAATTATAAAGTCAGCATTTTTCAATGAAACTATTGCTATATAGTAAGCAGAGCCCTTCAGAAGAAGGGCTCTTTTTATTTGTCAAAAACTTAAAAATATGGTTATATTGTTTAAATTTAAAAAATAAAATATATGCAAACAAATACAGCTAACTTAAAAAAACTCGTAAAAGATTTTCTTTTGATGGGTGAGCATGAACGTACTGAATTGTTTAAAACACCACACGATATGATTCCAGATATCGACGCCCGCGCAAAACTCTTCCTTGTCTTGCCGCTGGGGGAATCAGTCCGTCTTTTGTCTGAAATTAGATCAATAGAGATAGATGATTTCATGTTTAATCGTATTCTTGAAATACCAAAAACTGAACAATTTGTTTTTAATGACTTGTTGCCAAAATTATCACCAGGCCGCTTGGCACATTTGGTTTTTAACACAGGACCCTTTGGTAATATTGATAATCTATTTAATATATTACCGATACAAACAGTTGTGGCTCTTATCGATGAGGGTGTCTTAGAAACAAAAGAGCATGAAGAAAAAATTTTTGAAATTCTTACTAAAATAACGTATACGGAAAGGGAAAGAAGAACTATCTTTTTGCAACAAATCAAACCGAATACCATTAGACTCTTACTTAGTCACAGTTTTCTGAATCTCGGAAAAAAATCTCAGGGTATAATTATAAATGATATTTCAAAGATAGAAGAGGTTAAAAGAATTGCTCAGATTTGCGCAGTCCTTAATCCAAAGAAAGCATCTGTTATTTTAAACAAGATTACCGATCCAGTGCGACAAAGAAAAGTATTAAAACTGCTACCACAGCAGTATAAAGATGCTTTTTTTAGTAGTAATTCAAAATCTAAAAAAGATATTTTAAAAAGTTCTGAAATCGATATCACTAAAATCAGTTTAGGGAAAAAGAAAGATTTTTTTATAAAATTTCCGAACAGTCCCCAGGTTAACAAGCTCTCTATTGCTGAGAGGATACAAATTTTTGCTTAACTTTAAATATCAAACTCTTGCGAATATATTCGTAAGAGTTTTTTAATAACACGCTAACCTTCCAGTCGGAGGAAATGCTACTGCTGAATCTCTATACATACCATAAAATTGTTCACCGTTGTTAGTTTTTATCTTACCAGATGAATCAATACATAAATAAGTTGTATCGTTTGGGTAACGAATAGATACGGCCCAACCGAGACCTAGATTGTTGTTATAGTTATTAAATGTACAGTAAATATCTTTCCTGCTCGAATCTCCATCCACATTTGCTGCTCTTAACCCTACATTTGTGAGTATGTCTCTTACTTTAGTATCAAGTAGTAGGGGGGCAGGGGTGTTGTATGGATTGCTTGCGAGGTTTGTAAAATCTGCGTCAGATTGTGGACATACGTAGCTTCCTGCCCAATAACCAACATTTGTCCCACCCTCATGCAAGTACGTGAGCTGCTTTTGGAGAGAAGACATTTCAGATTTAATTGCTGCAACAGTTGCTTTTTGTTTTACATTTCTTAGACTACTCAGTACAACAGCCGCAAGTATACCTATGATTGCTATAGTGACCAAAAGTTCAATAAGGGTAAAGCCATTTGTAGAATATTGCTTTTGCGTTTTATTAATCATATATATTCTATATTGTACCACTTTATATTTTTTATACCTATAACTTCTCGTTAATTCTTTCCATTGCTAAAAGAAACGCAGCTCGTCTCATGTCAGTATTTAATTCTTTTGATTTTTGATAGACAAGCTCTGATTGTTTTCTCTGGCTCTCTTCCATTTTCTGATTTACATCCTCTTCACTCCAATGCTCACCTGCAAGATTTTGCTGCCATTCGTACGTTGAGACGGTGACTCCACCGGCATTAGCTAAAATGGCAGGAATAACAGTGACGCCATGGGTAAGTAATATATCATCAGCTTCTGGGGTTGTTGGACCATTAGCTAGTTCAAGAATACATTTTGTCTGGACTCTCGCAGCGTTTTCTTCAGTGATCTGGTTTTCCAGTGCAGCCGGAATGAGTACGTCAACTGGTAGTTCAAGGAGTGCTCCTTCACTAATGGTTACTGTGCCTGGCATGCCAGCAAGAGAA
>CAZRUN010000019.1:0-2886 GCA_964603415.1 uncultured Candidatus Saccharibacteria bacterium
CATACAGAGGTTGTTGTTTTTTAAAATAAAATGGCAAGGAACTTAGTCTTGTTATGTGAAATCAGAAGAGTTCAACTCAAGGACTAGCGTAATATGACACACTTATATAAAAATCTCAATAGATATGCGAGATTATACCGTCTTGTACGCCCAGTGAAGTACTGCTTGTCTCTGACGTGGACGACAATGCACGTCACCTACTCGACAGTTCGCACTGATTTGACTCAAATGGCGGCGGATAGCTTTCCATCTTTTAATTTGCTGTGCGTCTTCTTGCGGCAATCGACGTCCCATATAGTATCTGCAGTACCATTGGAACCATCCACGAGGGTCATCCTCGTGGATCCATTTCTTACGTCTCCACTCAGCTAAAGACTGACTCGCATGTACTTCGAAATAGTTTAAATGCTTATCTTTTTTGTTTCCTGTTGCAAACTTTGCTTTCGTAAACCAATCTTTTGGAAATTCTTTTGTACAATCGCGCATATAGATACCACCAAACACTCCCATAGCAAGCATTTCTTTTGGCGTAACATTTGGCTTGAATTCAGGATCAAAATTCTTACCCATAGCTTCGGTTAGGTAATATACATATCCTTTTTGCATCTTGTCGTTGACGGTAACTTTTGTCGGTTTCATTTTTTTAAATGCTATATATTTTCTAAAACTGCTTTCGTAAAAGGTACGGAAAAAGCCTTACACCACACCCATACTTCTTTTACCTGTGTTGGGTCGATGTTTTGGGGTAATTCATAATTTTGTGATCCAATGGTGCCTTTCAGTTTGCTAAGTTCGCTCCCTTTTATATAACTTCCATTTTCACCAAGCCCTACATACAAATCAGGGCCATTGTTAACGTTGAAATCTTCATCAAAGCGAATATAGTTCTTAGTACCTATTGTTACAACACGTGCGGTTCCAGAGCCTGTATGTACTTTATCAAAACCGGTAAAAATCCCCTTCTTAACTTCTTTCACTTGATTAGTCGCATCTTGTGTTTGCACGATAGGTAGATCCTCGGAAACTTTTTTGGTAATAAAAAATGGGGATACTAGCCAATACCCGAGTATTAACACAAGAAGTATACCAATGACAATTATAATCTTTTTCATATTGCTATAGTGTATTAGCTACCAAATACCACACTAGTAGTGCTAAACCTCCCCACCATCCAATATCTGAGACAATTAAGCTCACCATAATCTTGTTTTGTAGTGGTTGTGGGAGTAATTGATTTGCTCGGCCTTCACGTTCCATCTGTAGGAGTAATGGGCTAACATACAATGATAAAAATATACCATTCAAAATTAATATGATTGCAATAATTGCATGATACATAGGTATCCCAGCAAATGGGACATTGCGATATATAATCAATCCTCCTGCGATAGCAAGTGTCATACCAATCCAAATGAGTGGCTTGGTTACCTTGTGTGTCCGGATTGTAGCCTCGGTCCAATATGGTGACTTTCGCCCCAAGAATCCATGAATATCAATAACAGTCACAGCCCCAAGGCCAATAACAAATCCAGCGAGTAATATGAATAGTCCAATAAAATGTAATGTAATCATTATATTAAGAAAGTACGAGAACGATAGTTGAGAGAGTAAGCATGCCAAGTGCTGGTAATGATTTTTGTAGAGGATCTTTGACTTTGATATGCATTGATACTGCGCCAATCATTAGTAATACAAGTAATGCTGAAGCTGGACGTACCACAACTGGTACCCATAATCCTATGATCATAAGCGCTGCGATGAGTATCTTGCCCGCCCCTACCATGTACATAAACCACGTTGGTAAGCCATATGCAGCAAACTCTTCTTGCATGTTTTGTGCATTTTGACCTCGATATTTAGTTGATTTGTGAAATCGCAGCAGCCACACATTAATAAGACCAACAGCAATAATTAATTGAAAAGCGTAAACAATATACATGTGCATTATTTGTGACATACATTCAAAATCTAATTTTAATATATAAAGTATACCACCATTATGTTAATTTAATAAAAAAGTCCTATGACGTTAGTGTCATAGGACTTGGATTTAAAATTTTTTAAAAAGTGTCTAACCCTTCTGCATATTGCTAGTTAAGGCGTTAATTCTTAGAACAAATTGTCGGTCTCATTTTTTACATGAAAAGCTTTTAATTTTTTTCTTTTTATACGTTTATAAATAAAAACCGCAGAAACTATAGCAAACGCTGCAATAATGTTACCTGCTATAAGTAATAGTATGTCTTTTCCTGCCATGATACTCTTTTTTAATTAAAATACACTATTATACATATTTTGTCAATACATGGTATACAATACGTTACATGGTGGCCTATTATTATATTAGGGTATATACTATTTTTATGAATACAGAAGAAGACGAAGACGTAGTTGTACAGCGGGACGCCCATGGCAACATATTAGCCAATGGCGACAATATTGTACTGATAAAAGACTTAAAACTAAAAGGTAGCAGTACTGTTATAAAACAAGGTGCTAAAGCTAAAAATATTCATTTGACTGATGAAGAAGGTTTAATTGAATGTAGTATAGATGGAATGAAAGGTATTGTGTTAAAAACTGAATTTATCAAAAAAGCCTAATCAATTGATTAGGCTTTTTTGTATTACTTTTTATTTTTCCAACGTGGGGCGAATTTGATCATCCATGTATACATTTTTGCTTTGAACCATCCTAGTCCATTTTTGCGCATATTTTGATATACAATTTTTTGGAATTCTTTTAAATCAGTACCTTCGTAGCATAATTTGCCGTCACGATAACACAGACTGCAATATATGTCGCTTTCTCTTACCCCTGTATCTTTATTGAAAGGCATTAAGCAACTTTGGCACCCAGGACATTTTTTGTTTTGTTCCATATGAT
>CAZRUN010000019.1:2896-13802 GCA_964603415.1 uncultured Candidatus Saccharibacteria bacterium
GCACTTATAGGTTTCCATCATGTTATTTTTTTAGCGCTTCGCAAAATTCTGTCTCATCAAAACCATATCCTCCCATTACTTCGCGATCAAAATGGTCCCCAGTTGAATAGCAACCCCAGTCTCCACAATAAGCTACTCGTGCCTTGTCTGACACTCTATAGAAATCTGATGCTGTGGGACCAGTTTGACCACCTGTTTCTACTACCTTTACAGTACCATCGCACATGTATGATATCTTATTCTTTTGCATTGTTAAAAAAGAAGGTGCGATGATGAAGTAGTATCCACTGAGGATCAGAATTATTATTACTACAACGATTATAATTTTTTTCATGTTGTTTTATTACCAGCACATTTGAACCTCTTCCCCTATTTGTTCTTGTAAATAATGTTCTGCTTGTGTCCAGCTACCAATCTCGTCGATAAGACCTAAATTCTTTGCTTGTTGTCCGAGCATAGATGATCCATCAGCAATTGCTCTTACGGATTCAATCGCCATATTTCTATTTTGAGCTACTGCTTGAATGAAATTCTCGTGTGTTATTTCTAAGTCGCGCATTATAAGATCACGATCTTCATCGGTTATTGGTCTGTCAGGACTACCTGTATCTTTAAATTTTCCGCTGATTAGTTGGACGTATTTCTTGTCTTTACTAATGTTTTCTAAATACGATGATGTAACACCAATACTTCCTATGTCTGAGTTCTGTGATGCAATTATTCTGTCTGTTCCGCTGATAGCCCAATATGCACCAGACATACCACTTTGACGGATTACTGCAACCACAGGCTTTGAGAGTTCTTTGATAGCATTTGCTATTTCTTCTCCGGCAACAGGAGAACCTCCACCAGAATCGACTTCTATCAATATTGCTTGGATACCATTATCGTTATCAGCTTCTTGTAATTGGTATACTATCTCCTCGCTACTTATTGCATCGCCATACATTGTCTGATATTCATCCGGATCATCCATCATTCCCTGGTCAGGGATATAGGTATAAATGCTGCCGTGTAGATTAATACCTTGAACGTTACAGAAGCCCATTCCTGCGTTCTTTGATTGTCCAAAAGGAAATAAGTCATATACAAAATGACTAGCGAGGCTTATGATGAATATCGCGGTTAAAGATCCGAGGATATATAACACTGGTTCGTGTTTTTTTAAGTGTGACGTAGGGGCTACCTTACTTTCTTCCATATAAGGTTAGTTTAGCAGATTTAGGGTTAAGGGGCTAATTGAGTACTGGAGAGGATGATCCTCTCTAATAAACCATTCGTTAGACTTTTGCCGCTTGGCGCTGGCGTACTTTTCTAATTCGCTGTAAATATCGGTTGTACGAAATTTATTGGGTTAAAATTTACCACAAACTATTCTTCGTCAGGCCTTGGATAAACTTGAAAGTTTGGCAATTTATCAATACCTATATAATTAAACATTTTATAATTTGCGCGGCGGGCAGTTGGCGAAAGCTTGTGCATTTTTAAATTCTTTTTTGGTATAAAAGGATAAAATCTAATTTCTTGATGATCGCCAGTCTTGTCTCTCCAAATAAAGTTGGTTATTAATGGTGGCGTTATAAACCCGGATTTTAAAACCTTTTCCATAATGTCCCAACCTGCACCAAAAATTTCCTTCTTAGGCTTTGATCGATTAGTTTTGACTTGTGCACGAAAACTACATCCAATACATTGAACATCATACAGGGGGTAGTTGGGTGGCAAAATCATTAACTTTTTGCCACAGTTAGGACAAGGAACCTTATCCACAACATCCAATTCCCCACTATCACCTGATTGTTTGTTTTTTGACATGAGATTAGAATTCAAAATATTGCCAACCTTTTTGAATATTTTTTGAACCGTAAGTTTTGCCTCTCTCTTTTATCATTTCTATATCTTTATAAATCTCATATTTTTCATCACTATTGATTCTTAAATGATTACCTTCTTTAATTACAAGACCTCCAAAAAGGATTTCTCCTTTCTTCCTTTTATTTTCTTCTTTTATGTATTTTTGCAAAGCTTCGGCTTTTAATTTATTCATATCTTCACGATCCTTTGCCTTAGTATCAAAAATACCCAATTTACCGTTCTTAAACATAACAAGAAAATCTGGTTGGAACGTTGAGCCACCATTGTATTTAATTCCAAAATTAAGTGCCATATGTTCATTGCCATTCTGCCACCACCATATAATTTTATCTTTATTTTCCTCTAGATACTCAATAAACTCTTCTTCTATTTTGCTATCAAAATTTAAATACGCTTTTTTATCTTTTGGTTGCTTATATAAAGACAAACTATATTTATGGGGTGTATAGATGTTTGGGTTATAATTTCTATTATCAGCTATTTCCCAGTCACTTATCCATTCCTCGGAATCTTTTATTTTATCTGCAATTTCTTTTTCTTTAACAGGTCTGTATGCTCTAATTGATATATCAAAAAGCTTCTCAAAAATAATACTGTGATTTAAAACAATATTTTGTATCTGTACTGCACCACCAGTCATGGGATTAATTTCAGTATATTTTTTAAACCAGCGATATAAAGCGTTCTTAAAAATGGGTAAAGATCTTTTAGGTGCATACCCGTCTAAATTTCTTCTAATCATTTTTTCAAAAGCATAAAACTTATCATCTTCTGATAAATATGATTTAAAATTACTATCAGACCTTATTTCATCTGATAAATTATCAAATAAGTCTGTTGGAATATTTTTATTTAATATAATCTCATCCTTACCTAACACTTCATCTATAATTACTTCGCATTTTTTCATTAACTGAATATTTTTCTTTTTAGTGCTAACAGAAAAATCATTTTTTTTAATTGAAAAATACTTACAAAATTCATCCTCTAAAACATCATTAAAACTAGCAGTAATATCACCATAATCAACACGGTTGTGGTAGTAAGAAGTTAGCTTAAGAGGTTTATAGGCCTTATCTCTTTTAACAAAAATTGATTTTATAATATTCGGATTAAATTTTTCAGGCTCAACTTTAAAACTTTTAACGTTTGTGTATACAAAAGCTTTGTTAAGTTCATCGTTTTTATAATGAAATGTTTCTGGCATACGCAAAATACGACCCACTGTTTGTATTTCAAAAACTAAACTTTTTATTTCTCTAAATTTAACTAAAACTTGTGCCCGGGGACAATCCCAACCAGTATCAACAGCTTGTTTGAAAATCAAAAATTCAACCTTGTTATTATTTTTAGTTATTAATTCGGCTTCTTGGTTTACTTTTTCATTTGTTAACCACACTGCAAGTTTTCCATTATCTTTTGTAATACCCTTTTTAGCTAAAAACCCTTCAATAAATTCTTTCTTAGAGTCCCCTGCATCACTTGTTGGAATTTGAACTAAAGTAAGTGGATTAACCTCAATGTTTAAATCTTCATACTCTTTTGCTAATTTTAATCTTTTACGATAAGCCATTTCCATTATTAATTGTTGTGAAGTTATTTCATCATCGTGTATTTTATCAATGTTTTCATTAATGATTATTTCCTTTTTAATCATACCTTGCTCAATGACATCATTTGACTGAACCTCGACTTTTTCATTGTACTGGCCTTCCTTTAACGTTGGAGTAGCACTCATTTCAATTGTTAAATCTGCTTTTATTATTTGATCACGCAATTCAAATGCACGCTCAGCATTATCACGAGAATGGCTTTCATCAATTATAAGTATAATTTTTAATCCATTATTACGAGTATTTTCTATAAGCTCACGAAAATTTACTGTTTCTTTGTCTTTCATTAATTTTGACTTCCATTCGCCACTTTTACCATTTTTGTTGCTTAATTTCTCCCAGTTACCAACGACAACTTCATTTTTTTTAATCGATCTACGAGATCCGAAAAACTCTTCTTCTAGTAAAAAAGAAGCAGGGAAACCTGAAAATTCTTTTTTAATTGATTTATAACTTTGCTCATGAAGACCTCCTTTACCTGGAGAAAGCCATAAGAAACATAAGTCTTCATTTTTTAACTCATTAATAACTTCAGCAATATATTGCGACATCATAAAAGTTTTACCACTACCTGTTGGTGCCTGAAAAACAATAGTCTTTTTTTCTATTCTTTCAGCAAAAAGCTCCTTTGTTCTGGAAATAAGCTTAGCTACTACTTTTTCTTGGTATTGTTTTAGAATCTTTGTTGCCATATTTATATACCAAAATCATTAAATAATGATTGAATGTGCTTATAAAAATCTTCTACTTTACTTAAACCATATTCATCATATTCACCGTGTGAGGCATGATTTCCTATTGCTAAGTAAGTTTTATTTTCTTCCCATTGAACTTTTTTGAGTACTTTACTATTGTATAAATTGTCATTTAATATTGCTATTTTCTCTTCTTTATTATTATCCTTAAAGATAACAATTTTATTTTTCTGGGCTATTTTTTGAATAGTCTTTTCAAGTACAATTCGCAATACTCTAGCACCATCATCTTTATCTTTTTCTTCAAAAACTTTCTTTTTAGCTTTTTCAAAATCAAGGAAAATAGTGTCTGCCTTTACCGGTATGTTCATTTTCATTAATTGTCTGTATATATCAATAATTTTTTGGGGAATTTCTTCAACCTCAAAATCATTTATACCATGAAATAGGCTTCTATCTATTTTACCATCGATAGAAAAAACATAGATTTGTTTTTTACCTTTTATTTTTTTAACTTCTTTTAAAAACCCGTTAAAACTTTCATCGTAGAGATTATAATATACACAAAGAAATCTATCTTTTTTGTTGGAAGAGAAAATTTTATAATCTTCTTTTTCTGCTTCTAAATTAAAAATATTTTCCTTAACACAAAGCATCTCTGTACATTTTTGAGTCAAATCAAATCGAGCCTGGTCTTTGTTGTCTGTTTTTTTAATTAGTTCAGTCTTAAAATATTGTAAATTTCCATTAAGTCCCAATACTTTTCCATTATTTCCATTTTTCTTGTAACCCTTTATTACTTTCTGTATTCTAGGGTAAGTAACATCTTCACAAATTTTATTTTCATTATTTGTACAAAGGATAAACCTTCGATCCCCTTTATCTTCTTTATTTAACTCCAAAACAGCCTGCCCAGTGGTGCCTGAGCCTGCAAAAAAATCTAAAATTAGGTTGTCTTTTTCAGTAACAGCCCCAATTAATATTTTCATCAAACTCACAGGTTTTGGATTTTCAAATTTACCTTTACCAATGATATCTGACAATTCCTTATTCGATTGTCTTGTGCTACCCGCAAACTCATAGTTCCAAAAAGTAGTCAATTTAACAAAATCTGGAACCTCGCTTAAATAAGTTTTCTTTTGTGGGATTGAATTTAATTTATTACTAAAATAAATTTGATTTTTAAATTCTAATTCGCTCAAGGTCTCCCTAGAAAAACGAGGAAATGTTCCTTCTGGTGGCTTCCATTTAATTCCATTTTTAAATTTAAATTCATATAGACTGTTTTCAGATCCACTTTTTGCGTGTAGTGGTGTTAATAAGTAAGGACCTTTTGGATCATTGTCTGGATTTTTGTAAACTGCATTATGTTTTTGTGTTCTTTTTATGCCTCTTATTATTAAATTTTCTTTATTTTTAGCATAACAAAATATATATTCATGATTATTTGAAAAATACTTCGCATCATTTTTAACTGTATCCAAGCCTTGCCAGGAAATCTCTGAGACAAAATTATTTTCACCAAAAATTTTATCTAAAAGTAATTTAAGTTGTGATACCTCATGGTAATCGATTGAAATAAAAATTGAGCCAGATTCTTTTAGAAGACTTTTGGATGCAATTAACCTCTTCTCCATCATATTTAACCATTTACTATGTTTAAAACTATCTTCTTCATCTATATATTTATCATTGTATTTCCATTCTTTTGCCTTTCCTGTGTTGTATGGCGGATCGATATAGATAACATCAATTTTTTCTTGATGAGTATAGTTTAAAACAGTCAATGCATGATAGTTATCTCCTTCAATTAAAATATTATCTTCTTGGTCTGATGAAGTTTTAATCTCTTTCCCTTTTACTCGTTTTAAAACAGGTACATTATACTCACAATCTAAAACCACTGACTCGGGCTCCCTCTCTGAATCCCAAACAAGACCATATTTTTTAGAGGCTAACTCATTTTCTTGTTTTTCAACAAGTGCGAGTAATTCCTCTTTTGAATAATTATCGTATTTATTCATAAAACTAGGGTAATAGCTGCTTAAAGATTGAAGATCTCCCTTTATTTTTACAAGCATCACAGATATTGAGATTATTCATTGGGTTAGGTATATACAAACTAGCACATTTTGAACAATTTTGAAGTATAGAAGATGAATTGTTGAAATTAAATGCCTCCAAAGGTTTAACAATAGAAAAATGATCCCTTTTTAGTTCCTTCATTTCTTTCTCCAAGTTAGATATCTTCTTCTTTAATTCTTCAGTCCGTGCATCATCTTTTGAAGAAGTAAGCTCTTTTTTTTTCTCTATTAATTCTGAGACGATAACCTGAAGATAGTCACGATATTGTTTTTCTAATTCAGCATTTTTTTCTTTACCCTCTCTTAATTCTGGAACAATATCAATCCAATCCTCTAAACCCGCAGATATATTCAATTGGGTTGTCTCGATATGTCTATCGATTTCTATAAATTTTTGTTTCTCCTCTTCAGTTGTTTTTTTTGTAATGAAACAGGCAATCCAGTTCCTTAGGTTTAATAATTGAGTATTAATACCTTGTAGGTTTCGAAGAGCTGAACGCCCTTTTTTCTCTAAAATATTTTTACCCATTAATTTATCATAATCATCCTTAATAAAGTTTCCACCAATACCCGCAAAAATACTACTTATAATTGAAAGTAGTGTTGAAAAAAGAGTATTTTCTTTAAAATGATACGCCAAAAATAACCCTACAAGGGTAAACAGTACAAAAACTGCAGATCCAGGGCTAAAAGCTATAGTAAAAAATATACCCCATTTCTTTAACATAGAGCTATTTTACAACAAAATGGTTCGACTTACTAGCTTTTATAAGCCCCCTGCCTATGCCCCACATCAATGATTGAAATAATGAGTTCTTTTTTGTATATTTGATAAATAATACGATAAGGCCATACTCGAACCGAGTATTGGCCTTTTAATTCTCCTTCCAGTTTTTTTCCTTGAAATGGGTTTTCAGCTAAAGAGTCTATGGCTTTAGCTATTTTAATTCGATAAATATCCGGAACCTTATCGAGTTGCTTTTTTGCGCTTTTTTGGACTTGTATTTGATACTTCATATTTTTTCTTTGGTTTTTCAGCAACAGCAAAGCCCCAATCCTTTTTCATGTCTTCCCAGCTGGTAAAATTACTCCAGTTGCCGGTTTTGACCGCTTTGTCGGATTCGGCAATACGTTCAAAGATATCAGGACAGTCTCTCAAGACTTCCATCGTTTCAGTCCATGATTCGTATTCCTCCGCAGACATTATGACTGCTTTTGGTTTGCCATCTGATGTCAATGTATAAATCTTATGTGGAGTCTGTACTTCATCGGCAATGTCGAAAATGCGCTTGCGCGCTTCAGAAATTGAAATCGTTCTTTTTGCATCCATCATAATACGTACATTATAACGTACATACCTTATTAAAGCAAGTTTTTTTGTTGAAAACTCAATTATCCATTTTTACCTAATATAATATGGTCAATAATATCGATTCCGATTATTTTGCCTGCTTGGATAAGGCGCTTAGTGACTTCAATATCATCATGTGATGGATCAGTCTTTCCTGATGGATGGTTATGAGCCACAATTATACTTGCGGCATGGAGAGTCAGCGCTGGCTCAAAGAGTTCGCGAGGATGTACAAGGGATGAATTCAGGGTCCCGATTGATATTGTTTGGCGTTCTATTAGACAGTTCTGAGTATCGAGATAAAAAGCTACGAAATATTCTCTTTGCATCGTTCGGATATCTGCACAAAAGTTCCATACATCGCTTGGAGAAATTATTTCTGGCCTTTCTTCTGTGTTTAGTCTTTTACCTAGTTCTAGTACGGCAAAAACCTGAGAAGCTTTTGCATTGCCCAGGCCTTTTATTTTTAACAAGTCTTCTAGTGTAATTTTTTTGAATCCAATCTTTTTTATGGTGATTAAAATTTTGCTTGATAATTCAAGTACATTTAATCCTTTAATTCCAGATCCAAGTAAGAGTGCCAGAAGCTCATTATCTTTTAATTTACTTGGACCATATTTTGCTAATTTTTCACGAGGCAGATCAACCTTTTCAAGTGATTTTAATTTCATATATAAATTATATCACAAGGTTAATATAGATAAGCCTTATTCCTCAGCTTTAACAAAAACAGGTTCTTTTATTACATCAGATTTCTTTGGAATAATAAATATACAGATAACATACGCCACAAATCCAGGAATCACTCCTGTAATACATGAAATAAAGATAAACGCAGCACGGAGTAGTGCTGGATCTATTGTGTAGTACTCCCCTAGTCCACCCAGAATTCCTGCAACTATCTTATTATTCTCGCTTCGGTATATATTCTTCATGAGCGTATAGTAGCACAAAATACCCTTTATTTTAAATAACTATCAAAATAGATAGCATGGCATGTATACCCGCCGGGATTCTTCTGTAAATAGTCTTGATGATATTCTTCTGCTCTCCAGAATGTTGTAAACGGCTCAAGTGTTGTCACCACTGGCCCATCCCAACGTTTTGAATTGTTTACAATATCGATAAATTCTTTTGCTAATTGTAATTCATCTTCATTTTGATAAAAGATTGCGCTGCGGTATGAGCTACCAATATCGTTACCTTGTCTATTCAGTGTGGTTGGATTATGAATTTGAAAAAAGAAATCTAATAGTTGTGTATATGAAATAATCTTATCATCATATTCAATTTCTAATGCTTCTGCGTGTCCTGGATGGTTCTCATACGTTGGATGCTCATTGGTGCCACCTGTATACCCTGCATCAATATGTATAACGCCAGGCAGTGTTCGAAACAAATCTTCCAGTCCCCAAAAACACCCACCTGCAAGATATGCCTTGTTCATATTACCTATTCAAATAGGTAACCGTGAGTTGTAGTACGGTAGCAAATGATACCCATATAAGATATGGGGTTTGGATATATGCTATCCATTTAACATGCGGATAGATCGCAACCATAGCCCAGATGATTGTAATGAGTACAAGTACGATATCAATAGCGGCTAGTAGGTTATTCTTTAATCCAAATTGTAGATATGTAAAAATAACATTAAAGAACAAATTTAATATAAACGGCAAAGCCACAATGAACGGAATTTTCTTTTGAGTAAGTAATATAAATACTCGACCAAATGAAATAGCGATCAGTATATATAACACACTCCATACAGGACCAAATAACCATGATGGCGGAGCCCAGCTGGGCTTAATAAGTGTGCTATACCAATTGTATGAGTTCATTATTAATATTTCTTACTTAATGCTGAGAGTACAACACCAGTCCAGAAAGATATTAATCCTAAGAATAAGATCAGTCCAGAAAAAACATACGAAAAGATGCCGAGATTTAGGGCGGTCGTTAACGTTGTTGCTGTTATCCACATATCGCGAGCTGTATTTGGAACCATGACAGTCTCACCTGCCTCGTTTAGTACAGGATTACCTTCTGTATCTAGTTTTGCGATTTGACGTGGCATTTCTGCATATGTTTTTCCGCCAGTTGTGTGAAGAGTGTGTTCACGGATAATATCAGCTTGAGCTTTGAGTGTTCTTGGTCCACGCAACGGAACGTTTGGTATTGAAGCATCAGCTGCTGTAACTATTTTTTCTTGCGCGATGTTTTTATAGGTAATTGAAATACCCCATACCCCGCCACACATTAAAATAAAGCCAGTGATAATAGCAAATATTGACGACACCTTTAATAAACTTTTCATATATATTCTTATTATTATTTAAATAAACTCGTTTCCCATTCTTGCATCATTGTAATCTCTTTATTTTGAGCTGAAATGATGTCATTTGCTAATTGTAGTAGTTCTGGACGTTTTGATGTATTGAGTACCATCTGAGCCATCTCTACTGCTCCCTCGTGATGAATGACCATTTGTGCTAGAAACTCTTTATCAAAAGCATCCCCTGTTTTGTGTTCCAGACTAGATGTCATACTGTGCATTTGGCTTTCCATATCCATACCCATATTACTCATCATTGAGCCATCTGGCATTCTGTGCGACATGTCTCGGTGTGGACGGTTATACGAATGATAACCAACAGTGATTAGTATCCCTGCTAAAAGTCCAATAAGTATGTACATTATATTTTCTTTATTCATATACGTATATTTTAGCATATTTTATATATACTCATGTATACTATTTCTATGAAATTAGGGTTTCTGGTGAAGAAAAAGAGCAAACCACTCAAAATGGAAACAGATGAGATTTTGTATACACTAAGAACAACACGAAAAACAAAGAAGATTATCATTTCCATTCTACCGGATGATACTGTACTTGTTTCGCGGTCACCGCGGATTCCGATTAAAGAGGTAGAGCGTGCTGTATTTGAAAAACGTGATTGGATTACTACAAAACGTCTAGAGCAATTATCTAGACCTAAAAAACTATTAGCCCAGTACTCAGAAAAAGATTTTATTGAAAACAAAGAGAATGCTCGGGCGTTAGTCTTAGAGCGATTAACGTATTTTAATTCATTCTATAATCACAACATCGGTAAGATATATATCCGTAATCAAAAATCTCGTTGGGGTAGTTGTTCAAGTAAGGGTAATTTAAATTTCAATTATAAAATAGTATTTCTACCCAAAGAACTGCAGGATTATTTAATCGTGCATGAGTTATGTCATATACAACAAATGAATCATTCTGAAGCATTTTGGATA
>CAZRUN010000019.1:13830-19384 GCA_964603415.1 uncultured Candidatus Saccharibacteria bacterium
CGCTTGTATATGATGCTTTTTATTATGCATCGTTGTGTGTAGCAATTCTTCTTCTTAAGTTACTTAAATCTTTCTTAGCTTTTTGAGGAAGATTTTCTTCTTTTGTTAGGGCGTCCCATTTTTTGTATGTAGGTTCACTGTTTTCATGTTGTTCAGTTAGGCGACAACTCCAGTAATAGACTGTTTTAAGGTCATTATGTGTTATCTGCATAAATTTATTACATTGTTTACACAATGGTCTATTTTTTACTTTAAATTGGGCTATCCAGGTCTGAATTAAGATTTTTTTTAAGAACCCGCTCGCTTGCGTTATGGGTCTACTATGAAATTGAGCCATATCGCCTTGGGTTATTAAAATCAGGGCAGCAATGTCTGTTGTAAATTCTTTAGTTTTGTTACTATACATTATCCACACTTTTACCGTGAGAGAATTTCTAGTAAATTCAAAACCAATTTCATCTCCTGTAATTTCTTTAGGATACTCAAGGTCAAGTTTTCTAAAATCAGTTCGTATACTGAATTCGATTTCCTTAAACCCTAGATCTGTTAATTCTTTTTCAATGTACAAAAAGTCTTTTTCGAGTAGTTTTTCTTCTGCAGGTACCATATGTAGTTTTTTTAAATCATACCATATATTTTATATTTTGTATATACTTATATGACTACACCCTCAGATTGTAATTTTTGCCTTTTTTCATGGCTTCCTCCGCGGTTATAGTCACCTATTGTGCCATCTGAGCGTATTACTCGATGACACGGAACGGTTGTGTCGTAGTTTGATTTCATAATTGTTCCAACTGCCCTTGCAGCCCCTGGATGACCAGCTTTTACCGCAACTTCTTTATATGTCATTGTCTTCCCTCTCGGAATTCGGCGAACAATTTCCAGTACCGTTTCTTTAAACGTTTTCATGTTACTTCTTGTTACTCAATTCATACGATTCATATACTCGCTGATCAATCTTTTCTGGATGTTCTAGTATTTCTTCCGGTACGCTCATATAACTCATTTCAACTATTTTTCCATTGCGATCATATGAAAATGGATAGCAGCCTTGATCTTTATATTTTTCTTTAAGTTCTTTGTTTGCTTTGAAATATAGCTCTCCGTCAGCGATGATAGCAATGATTGCACCATCAAGATATATCCCCCAGCCGGAGAACATCGCTTTGGCGGTAATGCCTGATATGTGTCCAAGAACATCGTGGACAATGTATTCAACGTAGCTGGTGTCTTTACTCATAGCGCTATCATATCATATTGTCGCATCGTGAATCTGGTGAAAATGAAAAAGAGCTATTGGTGTATAGCTCTTGGGTAAAATAATAAATTGCTTGAAGTAAATTAAAGATTGCGTAGTAATTGAAACATGCTTATATAGTTATGTTTCATTAAAAGAAGCTCTTTCTTCGGAAATAACCCACTTTTCAAATATGGGGTTGTTGACAGGATGCCTGAAAAAAAATTACACACATCTTCTAAACAATTTCTATGAACAGTAGCGATCTCTTCTGAGATATCATCGAATGCTTTGTCTGAAAAAAAATCTTTTCCAGATAGAAAATCTTTTTGGTGTTTGATAAGTTTGGGAATGATATCGAGGCAACCGTTAAAATATAGCGCCCTTACTTCCCAAACGTAGTGATGTGTATCCAGGTACGCATTTAGTTTGTATAATACATACACATAGATCGTCTCCATGTAATTTTTATTGTTGAATAGCACTTCTATGGATTTATCAGGCAACATTTGTAAATCGTCCAAATGAGCGATAGTAATTTTAGTTTTGTTGTTACCGTATATGGTAATTGTTGATGATTTCATTTTTATTTTTTCTTTAAATTACCATTTAATTTATATTTTGTCAAAATAAACGTAATATTCCAATACCTTGGCTCCATGTTGAGGACGTGGGCAATAAAGCCCCGAGCCTATATCTTCTTAGGAAACAGTATTGATAGTCCAATAGAAGAAACTAGTGCAAATAGAATAATCCCCAGCGATAATATCGATGATATATGTACACCAACTATTCCCGACAACATTTAATGTCCAAAAAACAACAAAATAAAAGCACGTCCTTTTTGTAAGTGATGGAATTTATGTAAGATATTTTCAATTAAGAAGAACAACGCCCGCAGCCCCATTATGGCAAAGATATTTGATGTAAATACAACAAATAAATCTTGAGAGATACTAAATACTGCTGGAATAGAATCAACTGCAAAAATAATATCGGTTGCTTCTACGAGAAGAACAATCATAAATAACGAGGTGAAGTAGAATTTACCTTTCTCTCGTACAAAGAATTTCCCACCATGATGAGTATCGGTAAAAGGAAATATCTTATGAGCAAATTTAACGACTTTATTCTTCTTGAAGTCTATATGCTCTTCTTTTTGGGTTCGCAATAATTTAACACCTGTATAGAACAAGAGGGCGCCAAATACATACAGAATCCAGTGGAACTGACTAATGACATATGCTCCTACTCCTATAAATAGTGCTCTAAATAGTATCGCCCCAATGATACCCCAAAACAACGCCTTGTGGTGATACTTCTCTTCTAATTTAAAGTAGTTAAATATAAGTAATATAACAAAAAGGTTGTCCACCGACAGCATCTTCTCAGTTATATACGCACTGAAGAATTCAATGCCTGTTTCCTTGCCTATGAAGAAAAAAATCAATAGTCCAAAAACAAGAGATATACCTATCCAGAATAATGATTGATAGAGTGCAGGCTTGAATGCAATCTTATGACTTTTTTTATTAAAAAATCCAAGATCAGCAATAAGAAACCCTACAACAATAACAGTAAATAATATGATTAAAGCAGTTTGTGATTCCATGTAAATAAGTACGATATATTATGTAATACGAAGTATATACTAACAGATACTAGTCAAAATGAGAATTGACAACCTGCCACTTATCGGCTCTCGCCTTCAAAATCTTGAGCGACTTCTCCAAACTGCATTGTATTAGGATCTAGTTTAATCCAAACACTTTTACCTACAGAAGGAATTGCTGTCATTGGTTCATTTGGTATACGGGTCGCAACATTTACAACAATAACATTACTGCGAATGGTTCCCTGTGTTGTTACTCCTTCGTCTATGTTAGTTGATTGCGGCGCAATACGGTCACCGAGGAAATATCCTGCAGATCCAGTATATCCAGTCGGTGTATTAAGTGCGGCTACTACATAGAAAAACTGACCACTGCCCCCTCGCACTTCAGTAAGTATAAAAACAACATCCTCATCTCCGTCATCATCTAGGTCGTGTCTAAGTTCATTTCCAAAGTAGCGAGTAGTAGTCTTAGTTACTGAACCTGGCGCCGCTTCAACTTCAGAAAATCCATCAGTTAATACGACTGATTGTCCTTCTATCGTGTAGGTACTGTTTTTATAGTTATGTACCGAAACCTCGTTATTCTGAGTTTCTTGTGTATCAGAAACGGGTTTGAGAAAAATAAGCATTGCCGCGGCTACTACAATAATGAGACTGATGAGATATTTTTTATTCATACGTATATAGTATCAGAGTTACCTAGAATCATATAACTAAAAGAAGGCCTACAGGCCTTCTTTTTTTAGTTCATCAAGTAATTCCTTTGCTTTCTTTGAGAGCTTCTTTGGAATATCAATTGAGATAATAACTATCGCATTCCCTCGAGATCCATTTGGGTGTGGTACTCCGCGGGATTTAACGGTTAGTTTCTCTCCATGATGTGTGCCGGGTTCAATACTAAGCGTAACTGTTCCATCAATAAGCTCAATGCCTCTTTTAACGCCCAAAACAGCCTCTGTCAGTGTGATATGGAGCGGATATATGAGATTATGCGCTTCTCTGTGTACACCGTGCTGCGGCGTCACATGGAGCTGCAGAAAGAGGTCTCCAGGGATACCATTTTTAATGAATTCCCCTCCTCCAGATAAACGAAGTGTATCACCATTACCTGAACCTGCTGGGATGTTGATTGTTAATTCAACTTGTTTTTCTTCTGCTCCACTACCGCGACATGTTGTACATTTTTTCTTTACAACTGTTCCAGTTCCTGTGCAGTTATCACATTCTGTAATTTCCTGTATTGCACCGAGCATAGTGCGGCGGATACGGGTAATTTTACCTGATCCTTTACAACTCTCACATGTTTCCGGTTTTTCACCTGGAGCGCCACCTGTTCCACTGCACGTACTACACTTACTTCCTTTTTTGATTCGAATTATCTTTTCTACACCGAAGATAGCATCTTTGAATGATAGATTGATTTCGGTTGCAACATCACGTCCTTTTCGTTGTCTTGATTGTGAGCGGCCCATACCACCACCAAAAAAGTCTCCGAAGATATCTCCAAGATCTCCCATGTTGAACTCAAAACCTTGCCCATTGAAATCGAATCCTCCGGCTCCGTATCCGCCACCGCCACCAAAGTTAGAAAAGTCAGCATTTCCATATTGGTCATACTGTGCGCGCTTACTATCATCAGAGAGTGTTTGATATGCTTCGTTTACTTCTTTGAATTTGGCATCATCCCCTCCGTTTTTGTCCGGATGGTATTTGTGCGCCATCTTATGAAAAGCTTTCTTGATCTCTTCTTTACTTGCGCCTTTCTCCAGTCCGAGAGTTTTGTAGTAGTCGTCTTTTGCCATGATGAGTATTATATACTAATTTGCCTTTGCCGTTCGTAGAGTGCTAATGCTGCAGATACCGACGCGTTGAGTGACTCAACGCGTTTGTCCATTGGAATGGATAGATTAAAATCACAGAGCTTCATTGTCATTGCATGAATACCTTCACCCTCAGAACCAACAACGATACCAATCTTTCCGGTCAGGTCTGATTTCCATAGCGTATTGTCTCCTTGCATAAAGAGTCCATGTATCCAGAACCCATGTTCTTTGAGTGTACGAATCGCTTCATTAATGTTCATAGTGATGACTGGAATCATGTCTGCTGTATAGGCAGAGGTACGCATAACTGTGTCATTGATCGGCGCTTGGTTGTGCTTCGGAATGATAACAGCACTTGCGCCGCTTGCTACAGACGTGCGAATGATTGCACCAACATTGTGAACATCCGTGAGTTCATCAAGTATCACGATACATGCGTTCTGCGTATCTTTGAGGGTACGAAGAACATCACGCAGTGTTACATTCTGCGTGCTGTTCTCTTTATGGCTAGGCGTTCTTTTCTCCTTCATCGCTATTTTTTTCAGTATATTCAGCCTCCTTGGTTCCATCTTCGTTTTCTTTTGGCGCTTCAGCAGTTGCCTTGTTCATTTCTTCTCCGATCTTGCTTAGTACCGCACTCAATGCTTCAGTCTTGTCTTTGATTGCTTGACCGTCTTCAGTATCTTTAACTGACTTGAGGTCTGTAATTGCTTTCTCGACAGACTCTTTTGTCTCAGCACTTATTTTACCTTCTGCGTCTTTAACAGACTTTTCAGCTGTGTAGAGCAGCATCTCCGCTGTGTTTTTAGTATCAACGAGTTCTCTCTTTTGCTTGTCTTCGTCAGCATATTTCTCAGCATCAGCTTTCATCTTTTC
>CAZRUN010000020.1:0-1362 GCA_964603415.1 uncultured Candidatus Saccharibacteria bacterium
AAACGGAATAAGATAACAAGAGCTGTTAAGAAAATAGAAATAAGAAATATCTTCTTAAACCCTTTTGCAAAAATTGAATCAAATAGTACAATATCTCCTTTAACGTATGCATCTGAGAGTGCTGGGAAGAGTGTTGTCGCATACGAGACACCAATGAGCGTATGGAATACTGTCTGCAATGTAAATGAAAGAGAAATCACGGTGATTGAGCCAATTGGATACTGAGAGGCAAAATATGTTAGAAGGAAGAATGTAACAGCAGAAGCAACAAGAGATAGTGTTCGAAGGAATGATTTCTTAAGTGTTTGACTCAGAAGACTAGCATCAAAAGCTCTTAGAATAAATGAGCCATATCCTTTAAACAATCCTTCACGAATAACTACAGGCATCTGCACAGCAAGATGAAGTACTGAGCCAAGTACAACACCAAAACAGACTCCTGCAATGCCCCACATTGGACGCAGGACAATAATACCAACAACAGTTCCAAGGTTATACAATATTGGTGCTATACCAACAACATAAAACTTACGTTTTTGCTGAGAGACACTAGAGATGATTGAAGAAAGAGACAGGAAGAATGTTGAGATAAGAAGAATACTGCCATAGAGTACGACCGACTGTTGAAACAACGCATCAGTATGGCCATAGAGCGAGCTAATGATACGCGGGAGAAGCAGTACAACCATCCCATATACAGCTAAAAAGAATACGATAAATGTCGTACATAGTTTTTGAAACCATACTACCCTGTCCTCATCATAGAGCTTTTTTGAAAAAAGAGGCACAAGAATAGCACTTGATACAAATGAACCGATAGATAAATACATAAATTCCGGAACCCGGAATGCAGCATAATATGAATCAAGAAAAAATCCCGCCCCATAAATATGAGACAGGAGTTTATCTCGAACAAAGCCAAGTACCTGGGCAACAAGTGAACTGGCGCTCAAAAACAATGTACTATTACCCGTAGTGTTGTTCTTGGACTTCATGAATTATTCTTCTTTTTTTGTTTTTTCTTTTATTGTTTCTTCATCAGTATCTTCATCATTAGAAACAGTGGTACCAGACAACGATTCCCCATTTCTTACTTTCTCAATAAGAGCATCAATTGTTACTGTGTCTTGAATATATGGCTTAGCATACAGTAATGTTTGTATAACAGCATCTGTATTTCCAAGTTTTTCGTACGCAGTAGCAAGAGCAGAATAGATATCTAATGACCCTGGTGCTAGACGAAGCGCATTTTCAAATGATTCCGCAGCATCACTATATTGACCCTGATCCATAAATAGAAGCCCTTTACGATACGGCAATACAGCACTGCGTGGATTAAGACGTACAGCTTCATCAATTTCA
>CAZRUN010000020.1:1372-2692 GCA_964603415.1 uncultured Candidatus Saccharibacteria bacterium
CAAGATGCGCTTGAGCAATATTACCTTCTGATACACGAATCTGACTACGAAGAAGATAGGCATCAATGTAATACGGATTAACTGCAAGAATTCTGTTGATAAAAAGATCAGCATCGCCATACTCTTTCTGCAAAGTAGCAATCTTAGCCTGACGCATAAGAATACCAGGATTATTAGGACTAAGATGAAGTGCCATATCAGCAGTATTAATCGCATCTGTATATATCTCTGTATTACCAAGTTCAATTAAGATTTCTTGTACTCGAAGCAATGCGAGATAATTCTGATTATTTTCAGGATCAATAGTAATAGCAAGTTTTGCACTATCAGCAGCACCAGTGACACTATCTCGAAGAAGACTGCGTACTTGCTCTTCTGGCTTTGATGTATCGTTTAAAATAGCGCTGATGCGGAGTACACGCACATCTGTGAGTAATCGAGCATATGAATCAAGATTTGTCATAGTGAGTGCTTGTTGCACATATGCTTCACCTTGCGTAACACCCTCCATTGTTGCTGGCATAACAGACGCTCTGTTTACGAGGTAGTTTGCATAAAATGAACGAGATAGTACGTAGCCGCCAAATGCAAGCATAATAATCCCAATCATAATAGATAGAATACTGAAGAAACTATATCGAGAATCATGCATAAATGAAATTGCACGAATATGACGTCCAAGTATTGTATCAATATATGCAATAGTCATACCCCAAATAGCAATAATAACAACAAAGAGTGCTGTGTTTGGGGTATCGAACAAGAAGATTAGAAGTGTGTATAAAGAGAGTGTACCGTATACAAACAAATCCTTGGGTCGAGAGTTAGCTATGGATGCCTTACTAAAGAGCGCAACTATCTTTTTAACAATAAGAACCATTAGCCAAATAAGCAGTAGGGATCCAACAGCTCCAAGGGTAATGAGTAGTGTAAAGAAAAGGCCAAAACCTTGCGTAAATGAAGCACTCCAATATGGTGAAGCCAGAAGTCGTCCATTAAGTACACGAACCTTACCAGCCTCCCACGCTTCGTTAAAGCGGTTAAGTCCAGCACCAACCATGGGATGATTGTAATATGTATGTTTTAGAATTGTTGCTGTGGCAACAAGTGATGGACGTGACTCATTATTAGTAAAATAGAATGGTTTTTGTGCGGTAACAGAAGCAATACTTGTTGATCCGATAATACCCACAAATGCACATGCCATCAGTAAAAATGCAATAACAGAAAAACCTCTCTTATCTGTCGTTGGAACATCTTCTGTATTATGTTTATTAACAGCAGGCATTAAATGATAGATAAAGAGTACAAGACCAGAAA
>CAZRUN010000020.1:2702-3620 GCA_964603415.1 uncultured Candidatus Saccharibacteria bacterium
TCCAACGAGTTGCCAGACAAATGTGTAATTTATTATAAGCAGTAAGACTAATGAGACTGAAAGCAGTACAATAGATATCACCTTCATAAGACGATTCAAGAACCTATTCTCAATAGCAATAGCGCTCATAATAACAAATGCACCCAAAAAGATTGCAAGATCATTAAATGAACCAATAAGATTAGATTGACCAAGCCCAATAAATGCTTTTGGAGCTAAACCAACGATACCTAATCCCATTTGTAATACTTCAAACAGAACAACAATGAGACCAGTGATGAAGAATGTTTTAATAATATGTTTAGTGAAGCCAACCTTAACTCCCCATACAGAAAATAAGAAGAAGTACACAAAGCCAATCAAGAGTGTTGAAACTGTTCCAAAATCAAAACCTGTTCCAATAAATGAATTTCTTGGATGTGGTACAAAAAGAGATGTAATAACAGCGGTAAAAATTACACCAAGGAACACTATCCAACTCTTATTATGCGGCAACAAGAAACGTCCACGAGAAATAGAATCAAGAAGCCATACAAACATACCGATAATAGCACCACACGCAAGAATTATTCCTTTTGCATCAATGAGACCAATTGGTAAAAATGGAATAAAGAAGATAAGAGATAATCCAATACTCCATAGAAGTATTTTTAATCCGATCTGAGTAAGATTAGATGAGGTGTTATGTTGTTCTTCCATATTATTATTTAGCATTAATAGTATTAGTGTACCACTGCAGAATATTAATCGGTAGACTTGACAACAAAGTTAATTAATTTCATCGGTACATACACAGTACGAACAAGCTCTCCTACTGTAATATGTGAACGTAATCTATCATCCATCATAACCATACCAACAATTTCTTCTTGATGTATTCCATTGTGTACATATACCTCACCACGTAATTTTCCATTT
>CAZRUN010000020.1:3630-3940 GCA_964603415.1 uncultured Candidatus Saccharibacteria bacterium
GCACAGGTAACTTCTTTTCTTTTGGCCACATATCAAGATGTATGGTATGCGTATTACCAAGAAGCGCATATAGTTCCTCTGTCATATATGGTGCAAACGGTGCAAGTAGTTTTAAGAATAAAGAAAAATCTTCATTACTGATTGCATACTTTTTGTCTTCAACAATTCCAATAAATATCATCATTGCTGAAATAGCTGTATTAAATTTAAACTCTAAAATATCATTACTGACTTTCGTAATTACATCCTGCAGTGCATAGGTAATATCAGTATCAGATGTATGTTGCTCCTTAAGCACATGCAGTCCTGC
>CAZRUN010000020.1:3950-18576 GCA_964603415.1 uncultured Candidatus Saccharibacteria bacterium
CGACGTGATCCAATAATACTCTCAGTTGACCATGGTAGATGAGAATCAAACGGACCAAGAAACATTTCATACACACGCAGTGTATCAGCACCATATGTCTTAACAATCTCATCAGGATTAATAACATTCCCCCATCGTTTACTCATTTTACGCCCATCAGGTCCACCGATCATACCTTGGTGACGTAATTTCTTAAATGGTTCATCTGTTTTAGTGATACCAAGATCAAAGAGTACTTTATGCCAAAACCGAGCATACAAAATATGTCCAGTATTATGCTCTGTACCACCAACATACATATCAACATGCTTGAAGTACTGTAGCGCATCATCGCTCGCTAATGCTTTTGTATTATCTGGATCCATATACCGCAAAAAATACCAACTTGATCCAGCCCAACCCGGCATCGTATTTGTTTCGTAGCCAGCTTTCTTCCATGCAGCAACACCAGCAAGTGGACTCTCGCCATTTCCGCTCGGTGTATATGATTTAACATTAGGAAGCTCAAGTGGCAAATTCTTAAATGGAACTTCTTTGATAAGCCCATCAGCTGTATGTATAAGTGGTATTGGCTCTCCCCAGTATCGTTGACGAGCAAAGATAGCATCACGCATACGATAACTAACTTTTCTTTTAGCCCAGCCATGAGCAATTACATACTCAGCAATAGCGGTGCGGTTCACTGAAGCATTCTTACCATTATATTCTTGAGGTTCAGCAAGAATACCGCTGCCTGCATCAGAAAAACAAACCTCAAGATTTTTTACCTTCTCTGCTTCTTCGGGGTCTGTTGGAAATAAGACTGGTTTTAATGGAATATTAAATTTCTTAGCAAATTTAAAATCTCTCTGATCATGACAAGAACATTTAACAATTCCTGTTCCATAACTTGCTACAGCGAAATTTGCAACCCAGATAGGAAGATCACCATTACCAAGAGGGTCAACAATATAGTGTCCAGTAAAAATACCATCAGGTTCTTCAGCTTCTTTTATATTTCGTAATGCAATAATCTCCTTACATTTCTTTTCGATCTCTTCTTTATTCTGAACTCCTTCGATGAGTTTAGGGAGCAGTGGATGATCAGGTGCAATAACAACAAATGTATCAGCGAAACATGCTTCAAAATGAGCAGAGAACGTCTGAATACTAAAATCCATATCTTTCACTGGCGCAGTAAAAATAAGACCCTCACTTCTACCAATCCAATTCTTCTGTGTTTCTTTTGTAGAATCTTCAAAATCAACAGTGTCGAGCCCTTGAATCAATCGATCACCATATGCACTAATGCGCATAAACCATTGGCGCATAGATTTAACAACCACAGGTTTCTCCCCGCGCTCAGAGACTAGTTGTCCACCTTTTTCAATAACTTCATCATTAGCAAGCACAGTACCAAGTTCTGGACACCAGTTTACTTCAGCATACCCTTCAAAAGCCAAGCGATACTTCATAAGTATGTCTTGTTTTTCTTTAGGACTGAATAATTTCCATTCTTTTGAGGTAAATGAGGTTACTATAGTATCGCAAGCAGCATCAACATTTCTATTTCCTGACTTTTCAAAAATAGAAATCAATTTCTCTATTGGAAACGCTTTTTGTTTTTTAGTATCAAAGTATGAATTATATATTTTTAAAAATATATACTGTGTCCACTTATAATATGATGGGTCAATTGTTTCTATTTGTTTACTCCAATCATACGAAAAGCCAATTTTCTGGAGCTGCTGTTTATACCTCTTGATAGCATCTCGAGTAATAATACTTGGATGCTTCCCTGTCTGGATAGCATACTGCTCTGCAGGTAGACCGAATGCATCAAAGCCCATTGGATGAAGCACATTGTACCCCTGCATTCTCTTCATACGTGCATACACATCTGAACCAATATATCCGCGAGGGTGCCCTACATGAAGACCTTGTCCTGATGGATATGGAAACATATCCAGGACATAGTGCGGTTTCATTTTTTTAGCAATAGCTTTTTTATATGGAATAGTTTTATATATTTCATTCTCATCCCAAACACGCTGCCATTTCTTTTCTATCTTTGAATGGTCATAATTAGGAACAGTATTTTTCTTTGAATCCTCTTTCTTCATAATTACTTACTATCTTTATTAACTGGATAGATACGCGGGTCAATCGTTCGAATAAAACAATGATCACCTGCTGGATGACGCCAATTTGTAGTCATACCCATTTTACCATCTATCCCTGAATACTCTGGTGATGAAGTGTCCATAGCAATGCCACCGCGAGCAGGGTCCATATACAAATCCATAGTATCACTACTTACATTAAACGTACTACATAGTGCATATGTTCGATTCTTGGTATCACGTAATTCATATCGATACGTACTCATATCAATGCGATAATTACCTCCATACAGAAAACCATCCGGCAGTGCTGACAGGTCTTCAAGTGTAGCTGGCATTGTTCCAAACTGTTGCCAGTAATTGATAACACTGTAGTTTAGTGATTGCAGTGTATTTTCTCGTTCTTGATCAATACGAATATTACGCTGCATCTTTGGTGAACCAATGAGATAAAATCCAAATACAATAATAAGAATGGAAACAACCAGCCCAAGCCATGAAAATGCGCGGCGAGAATTTTGGGACCACTTCGTATCCCATGTTAATACATGGAAATAATAAATAAACACAATACTTGAAAGCATGAAAAGTGATAACACTTTAGCAATAAACCTGGTAGTTAATTCTCCTGATAAGAAATAGCGAATGACAGCAATAAGATCACCAAGAATAACAAGACCAAGGATAAACAATACAGAAAGGAGCATCCATTTACGAAGTGGAATAGCTAAGCGAGATGCATCTTTCGCTATTCTCTTTTTTTGTATAATTTCCAGCACATACAAAACAATCACGCCAACAATAAAGAATGCAAGAGCATTTTGTACACCTGAACTCATACTGTAGTATGTAGCAGTAACATCAGGAATAAGTCTTTCGAGACCTTTCCATAAGAGCGATACCCCTGAGACAAATGTAGTAATTAGTGAAATTAGTATTCCTAGCAGTAAGAAAAAGTCGATAGCGGTGAGTCCATGTTTTGTGTGTTTCATCCAGCAATTATAGCAAAAATGGCGTTATTTTGATATACTAGTCGCATGATGGTCAAAAACAAAGAGAAGATACGTAGAAAATCTAGCCTAGCAATTGAGCGTGGTGCTGATCAAGCAACCAGGTGGATTGGATCAACTAAATCTCTTGTAGCTCATTCTATTCTCTTCATGGGCTTCCTTGTATTAATTGTATTTGGCGTAAAGGCAGATACAGTAATGCTCATTCTAACAACAATTGTTTCTCTCGAAGCAATCTATCTTTCAATATTTATTCAAATGTCAGTGAACCGTCAAGCACATAAACTTGAGGCAGTTTCTGAAGATATTGAAGATATCCAAGAAGATATGGAAGAGATCCAGAAAGATGTTGAAGAAATTAGCGAAGATATTGAAGAGATTGAAAAAGATGTCGACGAAATTCAGAAAGATGTTGATGAAATTCAGGAAGATGTTGAGGAAATCAATGAAGACGAAGAAGAAGTAAATCCAAATCCTGAAGTTAAAACAATGTCCGCAGTAAATCAGGAAACAAAAGACGAAACCGAAGAAGATGAGCGAATAATAAAGATACTACTTGATCTAGAAAAACAAATCGCTAGTCTCCAAAAAGAAGTAAGATCTATCAAAGCTGAATCTAAAAACAAAAAAGAGGGTCTTAAAGAAAAAGTAGTAAAACTACTTAAATAACAATACACTTCCCTGTCGTATTATTCTTGGCTTTTGACCAGTATACTCAACAATAGTTGAAGCTATTCCTTTTCGTGTGCCGCCGCATAAATACGCCGATACACTGTCACCAAAGTATCTTTTTGCACCCCACACGCATGTTGCTGGATCTTCACCCTGCGGATTAGCTGATGGTGCAACTAATGGACCCGTATGAGTAAGTATCGTATATAGATTACGAGACTTTTTCCCTATCATACGAAAAGCAATACTGTTTGTACCGCAATGGAGATATGTATATTTTTTTGAGTTAACAGGTAAAATAACACTGAGAGCAGATGGCCAGTGTTTCCCTAGGAAGATACGTTGTTCTGGTGTTACCGTAACACCGAAATCACTAAGCTCATCAAGCGTAGTAATGAGTACAATGCATGGCTTAGTATCATCTCTTCCTTTTATTGTATAGATTTTATCAACAGCTTTCTAATTTTTTGCGACAGCGACAATACCATACAACGTATCAGTTTGGACAACAGCAACGTTCCCTGCCATTAATTCAGTAATGATTTCTTGGGGTGTATTAATCGTTGCCATGTAGCTATTCTATATCCAAAACCTCACCGTTTTTCAGAGTTACAAACTTAACCGACGTATTAGCAAATACCCTCTCAGGGATCATATGAAATGGGCCAGGTTCCGCAAAGAATCCGTCATGAACAGGAAATGCAGTTACATCGCCAAATGTAAGTGCATAATCGATAGCATCTTGCATTTTCATCCATGGTCCAGCGACAGGTAATGCTAGTATCTTAACCGGAGAATTTAATGACGGTGGTGTTGTAAATGCATCAGCAGGATACCAGAAATCATCTATACGGAATCCAGTTGTCTCAACTAGTCCAATATCGTTATATATCTGCGCATGATCATGACCAGATGCTGTAAATGCAATATCTTGTATAACTACTGTTTCATTTTCTGTAACTATCTCAGCATTAATACCCGCTATTTCGAGTAATGCATGGACAGACGCATTGGTTAGAATACGAATACCAGGATTATTAGCAAGTACTGCTTCTACAGACGGAACATGTAAATGATCTTGGTGTTCATGAGTGATAACAAGAACATCAAGACCAGTAACGTCACCATGACCAGTACTAAACAATGCTGGGTCAGTCATTATTTTTAAACCCTTATGCTCTATAACTAAACAACAGTGCCCTATCTTAGTGATTTTCATACTCATACTATACCAAAAAATATAGTATTGAAAAAGACTATATGTTGAATACCATGCAGAAACCAAGTCTCTGAACACACTATTTAATGAGGGATTGAAGAAAATCACCGCACTGTATGGGGTTAGATTATGGGCACGAACAATGTTCGAAGCAGAATTTAAAAGACATGCGCGCATTGCCTGGTACAGGAAAAATCATCCTATTGTAAAGAAAAATATAAACTAAACAAAAAATAACTTAAGGGCACAGCCCCTAAGTTATTTTTTTGTGTTTATTGACAAATCACATTTTAAAATGTAGAGTATACTAAATTTAAAAAGTAAAATATGAGCACAAAACTTAAAACTATCGGAGATGCAGCCTTAAGGGCAAGCTTAAAGCCTGGAGTAGAATATATTCATGGAGTACACAGAACGATCACCAGACTAAAGTTCAGTAAGGAAGATTTTGACTTACATAAATCCCTACTTGTTATTAATCAGTCAAATTACGCTCTCCTCTCGGGATATCGTATGTGGTCAATTGAACTAGGATTTGTACATTTTTGTCCAGAAAAAACAACAAGAATCCGAACGTTCTTACCTTTAATATATAGAACACTTAAAAAGAGAATAGATACTGATCACGAGTCTGAAATTAATATTCCGACTCATATAATACTTACTGATGTACAGAAAGAAAAGACGCTTGCCGAAGGAAATCCACATTTTCTAAATATGCTAATTACCCACACTATATATTTCCTTTCTGAGAACCAGAGGGCGTTAATTTTTGCAAAAGAAATGAAGGAAAATTATAAAAAAATAGACGAATATCTTTCAGAAGAAAAAATATCTAATTAAAACCAAAACCTTGAACTCTTATTGAGTTCAAGGTTTTTTATTAAAAACTAACACTAAAACTTCCGGAAAATATCTTGAGTAAAACAATTACTACTATGGCGATGCAGATGATTCTTAACATACATACAGTATGGCACTAATAGAGTTTTTATACTAAATTTGAAACTCAATCACATATGCGTCTTCAAAACCGGAATAATTCCCTCTTGATGAAAGCCGAGTTCAAGTTTTTCTATCTCGTTAATTGTCATCCATTTCATTGCCAGACCCTCTTTAAGAGTCGGTTCTTGATCAAGATTAATTTTGCAGATATAGACTTTATCGGCTCCATCATTGTAATCCATAAGATAGGTGGACTGGGTTAATTTAAGATTCAGATCATATTCTTCTTTTACTTCACGCAAGAGAGTATCTTCGTAAGTCTTATCGTAGTGTTCTTTTACCCCTCCCGGCAAGCACCACATGAGAGGAAATCTTTTACAATTTTCATCCCTCTGTTGCATCAGAATTTTATTGTCGCGAATAAGACAAAATATTACTCCAGTTTCTTTCATAATTTTCCTAAATTCTAAACTCAATAACATCTCCGTCTTTTACAATATAGTCTTTGCCTTCTGTACGAACCCTACCTTTCGATCTTGCTTCAGCATAACTTCCCGCTTCGAGTAAGTCTTTCCAGAATACAACTTCCGCTCGAATGAATTTGTCTTTGAAGTCGGTATGAATAGCCATACCAGCAACAGGTGCAGTTGAACCTTTTTCGATAGTCCAGGCTCGCGTTTCTTCTGGACCAGTAGTTAGATATGTCTCAAGACCAAGCAGCTCATAGGATGCACGAATAAGATCAGTAATACCGTCTCCAGATTCTCCTCCGAATTCTGCACGCATTTCTTCTTTCTCAGATCCTTCGAAATCTTTCAATTCTTCTTCAATCTTAGCATCGAACAGTACAAAGCCTGCTCTTTGGTCTTGAATTTCAGCGAGCAACTCTTTGTATACTTCAGGAGCTTCAACATTTAAATTTTTTGCTCCTGCGCGAGTATTCATTCCATAGAGCATTGGCTTGAGTGTGATTAATCCCAATTGTTTAATCATTCTGTGTTCATCCTCATTCAAATCAGCACGCCGTGCAGGTAGTCCGTTCTCAAGCATTGCATAGACCTTTTCAATAGCCATAAGTTCAGTAACAGCTTCCTTGATTCCTTTCTTTGCATCACGCTCTACATTGCCGCGTCTTTTGGTCACAGTATCAAGATCAGCCAATGCAAGTTCCATGTTAATGACAGCCATATCACGAGATGGATTAAAATCAGCATAAACATGCTGGACTTCGTCGCCTGATAGCTTATCCCCATTCTTTCCAATATTAGATATTGGAAACAATCGTATTAAATGTAGTATCGCATCTACTTCGCGAATATGCGAAAGGAACTTATTTCCAAGGCCTTCACCCTTACTCGCTCCTTCAACAAGACCGGCAATATCAACGAATTCAATGACAGCTGGAAGTGTTTTTTTAGATTGAGAAAAAATAGCAAGCAAGTTTAGCCGCTCATCAGGCACAGGAACAATACCAACACTAGGATCGATAGTACAAAATGGATAGTTTTCAGCTGGAACACCTTTTTTTGTGAGCGCATTGAACAATGTCGACTTTCCGACGTTTGGTAGACCTACAATTCCGATACTTAATGATGCATGTGACATAGAAATAATATAGCAGAAATAAGGGTATTTTTCAAACCGCGTTTAAATCTGAAGTAGGTTCTTACAAACCAGCAAGAGATTAAAACTTATGTATCTCATGTATTTGAGTCATTAAAGACTTTTGGAATTTAGCGAAAGCGTTCTTATCCTCCCTATAGAAGTCATAGTCGACTTGAGTATAGGAAGACATCATAAATTTACTATCTGTTAAAAATTGTTTATACATTATTGAATGGTCAAAGATTTTTTTAAAGAAAGTTTTTTTAAACGGATAAGATATTTCAAGTTGAGAACGTATTGAGTCTAATTTTAATTCAGCGTCAAAAAAATTTTCCCTTGTCTTATCCCTATGTTCATTTGCAATTGACACTCCATCCGAAAATAAATCAGCTATAATTTTATGATTTTGCTCAATTATACATATCAAACTTTTAATTTCCTCGATTAAAATTGATTTAATTCCACGATTATCATCTATAACTTTTTTGATTAAAAACGGAACAAAAATTGCTATACATATGGTTACCAATAACGACACAAAACTTAAAATGTTTATTGTGTTGTCAATTTTAAACACTCCTAACTTCCCCACAAATTGAAAATTTAATATAACCAGCAATAAATCGCCAATTATTAACAATAATATTAAAGTATTATTTTTTATCATGAGTTCGAGGATTTTTAATCTCTTGAATTATTTCTTCAAGTCTCGTAATACTATCGTCAGACTTAAACACGATATGCTTTAAAACAAGATCTGCTCCTTTACTTAAAGACAATTTTCCAAAGGAGCCCGAAATAAAAGACGAAGGATACCCCCAAACACCATCTAGGTCAATTAGAATTTTATAGTTACCTACTACAGCTTTTTCAAAAGCATCTAAAAGAATTTCTTCCAAGAAAGCTTCCCCTGAGAACTCACCATCTTCTCTATATCGAGCACCAGGAGAATCCGAAAAATCGATAGCTATGCTTATTTTTTCTACTATTTCCATATAATTTATACCTTAATTAACTCCCAATGTAGCAAAGTTCCTTCAAAATCATGTTCTAAGGGCTCATTTATTCCGTTAGTTAAATCTATCTTAACATTATTTGTAATAATGTAAAATGACTTAAACCAAGAATTTTTTGAGTGTTTTACAATTTGCGGAATACCTTTTCCGCGCAACTCTCGATCTTTTTCAATTCGAGAATGTATTTTACCAGCTAATAAATCGTCCACGAGTTTTATATTTTGATATAACCCTGTTTTCTTGAAAATTTTTTTAATATAGTTTTTAGTATGAGCACTCTTAAAAATACCTACCCCTAGATCAATAAATGTATACAAAGTGGAATTTGTTTTTGGATTATTATATACGTACAACCACCAACGGCATTCTCCTTGTTTACTTAAATTTGCATGATTATGTGTATTAGCCATACATTCAAGTAAAATCTCGTACAAGGAAGAATGTATATCACACAAAGAAGAGGATGGCGTGGATTCCTGGAACACATGCTGTAAGCCAGTAATGCACGCATTCTTCGCTATATCAGGAGCAACTTTCTGAGAAACTTCCTTGTGTAATAAATTTCCAGGTTGAGATTTCTTAAAACCAGTAGCTTGAGTTACATGCTCATAAAAACCAGACTCGCTGAATAGTTTTTTAAAATCTTCCTTCTTCGGTTCATTACCTTTTGAGTTGCCAGTTGAAGTAAAACTAGGACTTTTAATGCTTGCAACCAATAACGCAATAGTGTCTGGAGTCAGCTGAGAAACATTAGATATATCGAAATTTACATTTTGTTTTTTATAATAAATCCTTTTTGCTTCACTAAAGTAATTTAGAACTTCATTTGTATTATTAATACAAGAGAAATTATCAGGCGCCTTATGGTCAATATAGGGCGCTATTTTATGCTCTCTTACCTTAATAACATAGCGATGTTTTTCAATTTTTTTATTTCTTTTCCTTCTCTTCCATTTTACAGTATGTCTTTTTTCTTGATATTTCTGACGTCTTAAAAAATGAGTCCAAGCTGTACTTCCTTTTATAAATTTTTCCATACATTTGAATGTAAGCTTATAAATTGCACAGTAGATAACATCATATTCTCAACGCTACCATAAAAAATATACCAGGGCCAGGAGTTCTCACCATAGCACTCTATCCCTCCCAAAAAAGTCATGGTTCTATCTCAAGCTGCCTTACGAACACAACTTGATGTTGGCGATATCGGTTTCTGTTCTGACGATCTATTTTTAGTTCGAGGGATTTCTATGCTTATAAAAAAAGGGATTTCCAGCGTTTTTTTATTTTGTTTGATTGTGTTCTGACCAAACCGATAGATAATTTCATTGATAGAATATAGCAGAAATAAGCGGTTTTTGGAAGGAGATTATTTTAAATAGGAAACAACGACTGAAATTATATTTAAAATAGCAACAATGCATCCTTCGTACATAATGAGCACTATACTCAAAACATTCTTTTGTATCTAATTAGCCTCTTTAGTTTTGGTATACATATACAAATCTTCTACCTTACTACGAGCCCAAGGAGTCTTACGTAAAAATACCAAGCTAGATTTAATACTAGGGTCATGAGTAAAACAACGGATCTGTATATGATTAGCTAATTCTTCCCAACCATACTGCTCAACTAAATATTCAAGAATCATGACTAATGTCTTGCCATGCAATGGATCATTAGCATTAGTGTTATTCATTAGAGTTTATTATATTCAATCAAGATCCGACTAGATTTGTATACCTCCCATTAATTCCATGAGTGGCGCTAACGCTTCACGATGTTTAATGAAATCATTCTTGTATTTCATCATAACAGCCATTTGTGCCATTTCAGGATTCATTCCGCCATTAATCTTTTCTTCAGTTTCTTTCTGAATCTTCTCAAGGAGTTCTTTGACTTCTTTATTATCCTCAAGACCCTTTAATTTCTTAGCAAGATCAGGATTGGCTTCAATCTTCTTAACTAGCTCATCAATTTTATCTTCTGGTACACCTTTTAGCTTACTACCCAATACCTTTTTAAGTACAAAACTTTTCAATCCCATATATGTATACGTATTACTGTTATAAGCCTACTATACCAAATTTTATCCCTAATATCTAGGATAAGTATTGACAAATATATATTATTGTATTAAATTATAAAAAATTAAAAACATGGAACATATACTTAAACTTATTAAAGAAATCAAAAACATTAAAGATGAAGACATTATCTACCCAGAGAGACCCTTTTTAAAAACATACACAAAAATTGACACTATTGATCATTTTGAATCACAGATCTATACAAAAATGAGTCTCCTCGATACTGAGTATGAAAAATCTCATAAATCATTTTATGCATATATAGGATTAGATACCGCTGATCCAAAAAATATCCTGCATCAGATTGGTAGAAAAATGAATGATACTAATTTTTTATCAAGCATGCAGGATTTTCGTAAAAAATGTATCGAAATCAAAGAAACCTATGAAATGTTACGAAGCATTCTTTGGAATACCATTCAAAAACGGATTGGCTATACGGACGAACATTTGTTTATATGTAGCGACGGAACAATTGCATGTGATCAAGACATAAAAATAACGCGGCACCCCACGGTAGCATTAGGAAAATTAGTTATCAACATCGCATCCTCTATTCCTAAACATAGCGGCTCAACTATGTATACCGGCAAAGGCGGAGATGCATAAAAAATAAAACCACTTTCAAGTGGTTTTTTCTTTTATAAGTAATCACCAAATGATATACTTAATACATATGATGAATTTAGGAACAATGTTTGGATACGGAGCAGAAAAAAATCTTCCGCCAATAAAGAAATTTGATTTTCTTAATAACTTTAATAAAGAGAATTTTGATCTTAATGAGACAATCCAAGCTCTTAAAGACAAATCCCCTATCAATTACGATGAGCAAGTCAAATATTATGAAATTTTTGAAATAGTAGATAAAAAAATGCGCGAGAAATATGGAACAGATATTGATACCTATAAAGAAAAATGGGGGCAGTATGAAGATGAACTATACGCTAGGTGCTGTGATGCTGCCGAGGATATAAACAAAGGTATTACCTATAACTAACTAAACGTACACACAAAAATCTTCGGATTAATGTATATACCTGTAACCGTTGAAACCTTCAAGGTAAGTGTTTTAGTGATGATACATGCTGATGCTTTGAGTAAACGCTCTAGCATCTCATGCTCTGTAGTATAGAGAACCAGCGTTCCTTGGGGTTTTAGATATTGCTGAGCGTACTCTATAAAACATCCATATAGCTTTTCCAAATCTTCATCTTTGGAAATCTGCATCCCAAATGGCAAGTCAGAAGTAATGACATCAAACATCCCAAAGTCCGGCATATTAAAGATATCAGCTGTCTTTAGCTGTATAGATTTTATGAGTCCAGCTTTTTTAATATTTTTTACGGCGAGTGCATTACGCTTGCCATCAATATCAAATCCAACCAGCGATAGTTCTTTATTCGATAGCCCAGCTTCGATCAGTAACGTCGCGCTTCCAGAAAAGATATTTAAATATGACTCTTTGGATTCAAGGCCGCAAAAACTATTCATTGTATATGCGATAGTGGGGTTGAGTCCCCCAACAAGATGCTCTACCTTATAATCTCGCAAGCTCAGTGGCCGAGCCATAATACGCACTCCGACTTCCCAGAAGCTACTTGATTTCCCAATGAATATTTCAAGGTCGGCAGCATCAGACTCTGTAAGCTTGTATGTAATAGTAATATATTTTTTAATTTCTTTAACTTCTGCAGAATCTGATCCAGCACAACTAATGGTAAACGTATTAAATGTATCATGACTTTTCTTCAGCACAATATCAATGAGCTCTCCGAGTACTGATTTGTGTCTGGAGATAAAATACGGATTCAAATCGTTTTGTGTTTTTACCACATAGATATTTGTAATACTGCGCAGTTTCCGCAATGTTTCAAAATCATTGGTAAATGCAATAAAGACCGAATCTTCTTGGTAGTTAACAATCTTAATTTTTGGGTATTGTAATAGCTCGGCTAGAACTATTTCTTTCAAGCCGGAGATAAAGGTTAGTTTGAGGAGTATGGGGTTCATAGATGTGCTTCAATATACTTATATCCGCTTCCTATTTCTAACACGAAATCTTTTACAAGTCTACAAAATAGCTTTTTCACCGCTCACCCTGTGTATTTTATACTTTAACTTAAAAATTTATATAAATAGAAAATCCACCTATTATATAAGTGGATTTTAATATTTGATTAATTTATGAAAATAACTATTAAACAATCTGACAACCTGCAAATTTAAATTTATTATCAAAATATTCGACACCATCCCGACCATTAAACGAAAAAATTTCTTTATTACCCTGTACTAAATAAAAATAATAATAATGATATATTTCAGGTCCACTAACCGTGGATTTTTCTAGTCTATAGTTAAAAGGTCGTTCTGTTTTATCAACAAGAGAAGATGTTCCCATGGCTGCAATATTAAATTGGGATTGAAGTTGTGGGTATTGAATACCTAAACTAAGTAATTCTTCAATTCTTAAGGGTTGAAAATTTTCTTTTAGCATAGCATCAGTCACATCTTTAATTCGAAGACCTGTACTCTTAGGAAAATCAAATAATTTTACATTAATTTTTCTTTTAGTTCTGTTTAAAATAATTAAGTCTTCTTCTCTGAACTTATTCTTACGAACCCGAAACTCTCCATCTTCAATTAACTGTTTGATAGTTTTTAAACCATCGACTTCAACTTCATACAATTTATCTTTTTTTGAAATTAATTCGATCTTAAGATCTTCGTTAAAAGGATTTCTTCTTTCAAGAATAGCTTGAATGTGATCACCAGTGATTCCACGTTCTTCTATTTGACGGAAGAAATCTTTAAGTTGAGCAGCCGAGACTTTGTTTGACCCCTCAATGACATTTTTTATAGCCATTTGTTTAAGTATTAAATTGTGAATTTATAGCTGTATTTATTATATAGGTTCAGCTTTTAACCTTATATTATTTCCTAAAATAATATATTAATATACTATTTTTGTCAAACATAACAACGTATAGATTCACTGTATCCCATAAAAATGTTATAATTTTTATATGAATAAAATTAAATATCTTTTTCTGTGTCATTAAAGTCGACATCGTAAGAAGGTAACACAAAGGAAAGACTAAAATCATTGTGTACTTTTTTACAAGTTGGACACTCTTTCATATTTAGCTTTTTCTTTCTAAAAAAATTAAACATACTTTATAAATACTTTTTATACCATTCAAATATAATATTTGAATATTTATCAATATCATCATTACGTCTTGGATTGGGTTCTAAGCCATAAGACCCATGAATTTCGTCTTCAATAATTTTCTTTATGTCTACGCTAGATGATCTATTATTTAGTTTAGATATTAACGTGTCTCTAATATCATCATATTCGTCATCAACCTCACTAGCTACCCCTAAAACATCCCATTGGTTTAAAATTTCCCGTAGTTCTTTTTGTTGTATTTTTATGTCTTTTTTATCCATATGAATAAGTTAAGTATAACAAGTTCCAAATAATATAAATATCTCCTTATTATATTTATTTATGTTTATGTATATGAAGAAGTAATTCTAAGGCTTCATTTCTTGACGAGCCAATCAAAGTACCGAACTCGGTATCGTCTAGAGCATACGCACCATTACATATTTCATTTAAAGCATTATTAATTATTGTGAGTTCATTTTTATCAAACTCTATAGTCGTTAAATTATTTTCTGCTTTTATAATTTTCATTCTTTAATTGTACCAGTTTCCAAAGTAATTAAAAATCCCATTGGGTAAGTTAAAATTACCTTTATATAATAAGCTTAAAAATCTGTGAGCCTTCAGCAGATAGAGCCAAATTATTCCTTGTCCCGCAAGGTTAATTTAGTCAATTTTTAGATGATAGAACTATCCTTCTCGTGCGTAGTCATTTTTTCAAGATGTTTAGTAATATCAATTTTAGATAAATGTCTAAACTTAAACAAATCTCTTCTCATGCATTGCTCT
>CAZRUN010000021.1:0-826 GCA_964603415.1 uncultured Candidatus Saccharibacteria bacterium
TGTAAGTATTTTAGGATTTCTGTTTTCTGCTATACAGACGCTGCAAGTCGGACCCTCGCCAAGACTGGTTGCGCCGCACAATTGGCAGCTAAACACGTGACCCTTGAGATTATTCAGTACATTCACTAACTCATTCGCCATCATGCCGTTTTGCCGCGTCAGAGCGTAGGCGAAACGCCTCGCTTGCCGTGGTCCAATTCCTGGCAACTTTACGAGGATTTTTATCAATGTATCAAGATTAGATGTATGCATATTAGAATCCTTCGAGCCCTGTCATTCGTGGGTTAACTGAACCCGCTTGTTCACCCGTCTTATCGATTGGCAAGAATGATGTTGTTTTATCGTCGAAGAAGAGCTCAACTCGTCCAGTTGGACCGATACGGTGTTTTTCGATTAAGATTTCAGCAATGTTTGTTCTTTCACTTTCATCTCGTCCCTTATCTTCTCTATGAATGAAGATAACAACATCGGCGTCTTGCTCGATAGATCCAGAGTCACGAAGGTCAGAGAGTCGTGGCTTACCACCACGTTTTTCAACGTCACGAGAAAGCTGAGACAGAGCAAGGACTGGTACATCAAGTTCTTTGGCTAGTTGTTTGAGGGCACGGGAAATTTCTGTGACTTGGTTCACCATACTGTCATGCTGGCGAGCAGTGAGGATGAGCTGTAGGTAGTCAACAACAATGAGTCCGAGACCATGTTCTGATTTTAGTTTGCGAGCAATAGATCGCATGCGAGCAATGGTGTTACCAGCAAAGTCATCGATATACAGTGGAGCTTTTGCCATACGAGCGAGAGCTTCTTGCAAAATAGTGTAGTCGTTTTC
>CAZRUN010000021.1:836-1537 GCA_964603415.1 uncultured Candidatus Saccharibacteria bacterium
AACTCATTTCCAAAGAAAAGATACCGACAGGTACATTGCCTCGTACCGCTACATGGCGGGCAATATCCATCGCCAGTGTTGTCTTACCAACTGATGGACGGGCTGCAAGAATGATGAGGTCAGAGTTTTGAAATCCGGCAAGTAGTGTATCTAAATCTTTGTATCCTGTCGGTACACCACGAAGTGATGTGTCTGAATCTGACAGTTTATCAAACCGCTGCCATGCTTCATCAATCATGGCGCTCATAGGGATAAATTTTTGAGCACCAGGGCGAGAGGTAACTTCGAAGACTCTTTTTTCTGCATCGTCTAGAGTTGCTGTTACATCTTCAGGTTCACTGTATCCCATCTCACCAATATCGCTCCCAGCTTCAATGAGCGCCCGGAGCATAGCTTTCTTGTATACGGTTTCCGCATAGTATGTAGCATGGGTAGCGCTGGGTACTCCTTCGGTCAAACTTGAAACATATGGTGTTCCACCAACAGTATCAAGTTGTCCCATGTCTTTTAGTTTTTCGGTTACCGTTAGGATATCGATCGGTTCACCGTTTTTAGATAGGTTCAGAATAGCATCAAAAATGAGGCCGTGTTTGTGGGCATAGAAATGATCAGGGGATAGAATATCCGTGACCTCGTGTAATGCTTCTACACGGAGCATTACAGAGCCTAGTACAGCCCGCTCAGCATCGAGACTCTGGGGC
>CAZRUN010000021.1:1547-14870 GCA_964603415.1 uncultured Candidatus Saccharibacteria bacterium
CTGTATTTGGGGAAGAGAGGGGGATATTGTGTGTCTAAAAAATCAATAAAAAAAGTCTACCCTAAAAATGGATAGACTAACATACTTTAAATAAAGATTAGAGGACGGATGTCATTGGTATTTTGGGCAGTATTTGCCAAAAAATAAATGCAATTACAAGACCTACTATGGTCCAATTTACTCTTTTTTCTGACCAAGAGTACATTTCGCTTACTTCGTTGATTGTGTATTTCATATTAGGCTATATTATAGCACATAACATAAAATTAGCAATAGCACTCGGTAATGTGTACACACATATGATGGTGTTGTCTTATTACAAGATAGCATAAATGAGTAGCTTTTCTTCTTTTATCTTTACACCGGCAAGCTCTATACTTTGGGCAAAAAGTTCTGCCATTGCAATGAACATAGACTTTTGGTGAGCAGGGGATACTTTTATAGCATCAAGTAGTTCGGAAAAAAATAATTTGTCGTCAGAGCTATGGTTTCTCCATACAAGGCGACAATCGTCTGAATATAGTTTCGTATTATCTCTCTTGCATGAGATAGTTCCGTCTTTTTTATGAAGAATAAGAAGATCTCCATGCTTTAATCTGTACCTCTTCCAGGTTTTGTTGTTGTCATTAAATAAATACATATCTTTACTTTTTTATTACAATACCATGAAATATTAAATTTAACAAGGGCTAGAAAATAAAAAACCATGTATTTAAATATGGCCTACCATTTGATGATTCTAAGGTGTTGAATCATTACAATATATTGACTTTTTTACTAAATGTGCTAATATATAAACTAATCTTAAAATATAAAAATTATGAACTTAAAAATCTTCATCACATCGTTGTTAATTTTTATCGGTACAATCGTTTGGTTTAGCTTATCTGGCTCAGAGTAATCTGGATTAATGATAGACATTAAAATAGTTATTTGTCTCACTGCACTATATTTTTTGGTTCTATCTCTTATATGGAATAAAAAACGTCAGTACATAAAAGCCGCTTTAATCACATTGTCTATAGTGGTAATCATTTATCTTCTTCCTTTGTTTCTTTAAAATCTTAAAAATATGAAAATAAAAAATCTAATTATTGGTAGCGCATTCGCCTCGTTGTTCTTTTTAGTTAATTGTGGTCTCCCTGAAGCAAAATGTCATTTAATTAATGAAAATGTCGATGTTGTTATAGATAATCGTCTTTTAGACCATTATGAAGAAGGAGACACTTTTTGGGCAGAAAAAAGTCAGTCAAGTTTTCCTGTTTGGGAGGTTACTGAGGATGGTTATGTAAGGGATACAAGTTTTATCTTTGAAAGTCAAGCTGGTCCTTATGAAAAAACAATTAGAAAAGCGATTGTTGTAGAAAAATTTTAATTTTTCATGATTTCGAAAAATCATGGCCACCTGAATAAGGTGGTTTTTTATTTGCCCCAAAATCTGTTTTGGTGTACTATTTGACTATGACAGATTCAAACAAAATCATTGTTCTCACCGGAGACCGTCCAACAGGCCGATTACATCTTGGCCATTATGTTGGTTCTATTCAAAATCGTATTTTATTACAAGATCAGTCAGATCAGGCATACTACATGGTTGCTGATGTCCAGGCGCTAACTGATAATGCAGATAATCCTGAAAAGGTTCGCTCAAATGTGCTAGAAGTGGTACTTGATAATTTGGCGTGCGGCGTTGATCCTGAAAAGACAACAATGTTTATTCAATCTCAAATTCCGGAAATTGCTGAACTGACCGTATTCTTTATGAACCTCGTCACTGTGCAGCAGTTGTCTCATAACCCAACAATCAAGAATGAGGCAAAACAAAAAGGATTCAACCTTACCTCTAAATTTGACGAGGGAGTTGAGAGTGATACTGAACGCGGTACACCGCTTGGGTTCTTAGCATATCCTGTTTCTCAGACCGCTGATATTCTTGCGTTTAAAGCAAACACTGTTCCTGTCGGAGAAGATCAGTTACCAGTACTTGAACAAGGTAACAAGATTATTACCAAGTTCAATGCCTTCTATGGTGATACTTTTGAAAAGATTAATCATATTTCTAGTAGTGTCACTCGACTTGTTGGAACTGATGGTAATGCAAAAATGTCAAAATCATTAGGTAACTGTATCTATCTTTCTGATTCACTTGATGCAATTACCGAAAAAGTAATGAGTATGTATACTGATCCGAATCATATCCGCGTTGAAGATCCTGGAACGGTTGAAGGTAATGTTGTGTTTACGTATCTTGATATTTTTGATGAAGACAAAGTTGAAGTTGAGAAATTAAAAGAACAATATCGAGCAGGTGGTCTTGGTGATGTTGTTATTAAAAAACGTCTCATTGGTATTCTTGATGCACTGCTAAGCCCAATTCGTGAAAGACGTGAGTTACTTGCGAAAGATATGAGTAGTGTAGAGAAAATTGTTGAAGAGGGAACTATGAAAGCGAAGGCTGCAGCAGCAGCGGTCTTGTCTGAAGTTAAGACGGCAATGAAGATTAATTATTTTAATCACTAATATGGAAGAATACAAGAAAGAGTTAAATACTATTCTTCGTAAGACTGCTGGGGCTGGTGGGACCCTCCTACATGAATTTCTTACTGATATTTTGACTGATGGTGAATATGCAGAGATTGCTCGAAGATGGCAAATCGTAAAGATGCTTGAAGCCGGTCATCCGCAGCGGGAGATTGCCGAAGAACTTGGTGTTGGTGTTGCAACAGTGACTCGCGGGGCAAAAGAACTTTCAAACAAGAAGGGAGGGTTTCGAAAGGTAATTACTAAGTTTGGAAAATAATATGAATACTTGGGTTGCTATCCTTATCATTTTCTTTGTCCTCTTTATTATCCCGCAAGGTCGCCGGGTTATTTTACTTATCTTTGGTCTCGTTTACTTACCACTACAGATGCTGTTTTTATGGTTACAAAAAATTAACCTAGGTCTTAAGGATAGAGATCCATTGTTATTCTATCTCTCTTGTTTGATTGTCTATCCTCTGTACGCAGTTATTATCGTATTCTCAAAACTATACGAAGCATTCCAAGAGACAATGCATTAAATATAAAACCCCGGATAGCTATCCGGGGTTTTATATTATGGGTTTAGTCTTTTTACATCACGTGGCAGATATGTTGCTTCGCGGATATTTGGAAGACCGAGAATTTTCTGAATTAATCTACCTGGGCCAATACCTCCGCCACCGTGTGGTGGGCAACCGTATTTGAAAAAGTTAAGATAGTCTGCGAGTGCTTCCAGAGACATACCTTTTTCGAGAGCTTGTTTTTCAAGTATCTCTGGTCTGTGTTCTCGTTGTGCTAGTGTAGTTATTTCTATCCCTCGATATAAAAGGTCAGCACGGTTTGATCGTCCTTGTTCGTTTCTCATGTGGTAGAAAGCACTCTTAGAGACATGATAGTCAGTGATGAACACAAAATCGCTACCAGTCTCGTCTTTTATGATTTCTGAGATATTGCGTTCTTCCTCAGGTGAAAGATCATGTTCTTCTGCAGAGGGAACATTTTTCTGTGCTAATTTTTCTTTTGCTTCAACCATAGTTAGTCTTGGAAAATGATCTTCTGGGATGGAAATATCAAGATCTGGGAATAGTTCACGAACTTTTGTAAATCCTGATCGGAGCATTCCCTCTTCTTCATCCATAAGGTCATGGTGCGATTCGATGTATGACAATTCGAAGTCCCAACCAGTGAATTCGGTAAGATGGCGGGTGGTGAAAGACTCTTCTGCACGAAATACCGGTCCAACCATAAAGACACGTTCAAGTCCGGACGCCATAGCCATTTGTTTGTAGAATTGAGGAGACTGAGCTAAGTATGCTTTTCTGTCGAAATATTTTACTTCAAAGACTTCTGCTCCGGATTCAGATGGAGTACTCATAAACGCCGGGGTATAGATTTGTAGATAGTTATTCTTATTCCAGTATTCTCGAAATCCTGCTTCAAGAGCAGTCCAGACTTTGATAATATTAGAATGATCTGGTTTGCGAAGATCTATCCATCGATAATCAAAACGTACCGGCGCTTCTGTTTCCTCGTCGTTACCTTTTATAACTACCGGAATCGGTAATTCAGGATCAGCTACAGATAGCACAGTAATTGCTTGGACTTCAATTTCATATCCTTGAGGTGCTTGTGGTGAATCTTTTACAAGACCTGTTATTTCAAGAACGGATTCAGTAGAGATATTTTTTGCAATACTAACAAGCTCATCATTTCCAAAGATTACGCATTGTACGGTTCCGGATATATCGCGAAGGATGATAAATACAATTTTACTCTGAGCTCGCACTGTCTGAGCAAAGCCACGGATAGTGGCATTTTGTCCAATGTGTGGACGAAGATTATTGGCATGCTGTGCTTGTTTCATATTCTTTCACTCTATCATAAAAAGTGTTATATTTAAAGGTATATGACAAGCGAAGCGGAATATACAGTTAAATCTGGTGGGTTCGAAGGACCGCTCGATGTCTTACTCTCTTTGATTGAGAAAAAGAAAATGCACATCAGTGATGTGTCTTTAGCTACCGTCACTGACGAATACATACAATATATCCAAGGGAATATGGGAGAGGATTTGCCGAATGTCACCCTCTTCTTGTCTGTTGCTGCAACATTAGTCTACATGAAATCAAAAATGCTACTTGATGATGGTAGTAGTGCTGATGAGGAAATGAGTAGCGCTGGGCATAATTTGGAAGAGCGCTTGCGACTGCTTGAGTCGCTGAGACGTGGAGTAGGTGAGTATACTCAATCAATGATTTCGCCATTCGTATCATTATCTCGTAAAAAGCAGATCAGTAGTGTTTCGTTTGTACCGCATGAGAGTGTTAGTAAAGAAACATTATATGAACTTGCGAATGCACTTGTACAGTTATTACCGGAAGAGAAAGAGGTGTTACCGAAAGTATCGGTCATGCGTGTCATGACTCTTGAGGAAATGATTTACAAGATAAATGCATCAATGCGCAGTGTACGCGGAAAAGTGTCGTTTAATGAGCTTGCTGGTTCCGCTCAGTTTGATGGTATGAATATGCGTGAACGCAAAGTCTCAGTTATTGTTAGTTTTTTGGCAGTTCTAGAACTTATGCGCGGAGGTGTTTTAGATATTGAGCAGAGTGTTACATATGGTGATATACTATGTGAACCTATGCATGCGTTAGAAGTAAATTCGCCATCATTATGATATCAAAACTCGCATATACCATTGTTGGTATTTTATTTTATGAATCCGATTCGCTTAAGATAACGGATATTGCTCTATTGACTGAAAAGAGTGTTGAAGATATTAAGGAGGCATTAGATGAAATAACTGAAATGTATAATACTCCTGATTCTTCAGTGACGCTTCTTGTCCATAATGACAGTTATCAGTTTGTAGTAGCTGGAGATGCGCGTGAGATGATTCTTCTGCGTGATACAAAAGAGCGAGAAGGGGAACTTTCAAAAGCAGCTCTTGAGACGCTCGCATCCATTATGTATCTCGGAGAGGCAACTAAAAATCAAATTGATTATATTCGTGGAGTACAGAGTAGCTATATGCTGCGTGTGCTTTTGGGTCGCGGACTCATTGCTCGCGGTGGTAAAAGTGGAAGAGACTCGGTTTATATTCCAACGATTGAAACACTTCGTTTTATGGGAATCTCAGATATTACTGATATGCCTGAGTATGAAAAGATCCATACTGATTTATCAGCTGCTGCAAAAAATAGCACAGTAATTCCTCAGTAGTATGATAGAAAACACTCCTCACATTGCAAGTCTTCTTGCTTCTGGCGCTGTTGCTGTATTTCTTGGTTTCGGTATTGCTCCTGGTTTTAAGCGTCTCTCGTATCGCTATAAGCTATGGCGGCAAAATAATCGCTCAGAAAACACAACTAATCCTGATTTTCATGCTATTCATACTGATGAAGAAACCCGCGTTCCGCGTGTTGGTGGTGCGCTCATTGTAGCAATCACTGTATTTTCGATTTTAATTTTATTTATCCTTGCTCGTTTTACAGATATTGCTGCATTTAAGTCTTTGGATTTCTTATCTCGTTCACAAACATTATTGCCGCTCGGTGCATTCATCTTTGCTGCATGTGTTGGATTCCTTGATGATGCGCTTCAGATTTGGGGTAAAGGATATTGGGCTACTGATCCGGTGACGCTCCGTATCATTAAATCTATTTCAATTATTTTCCTTGGACTCCTTCTTGGCTTGTGGTTCTATATTAAACTCGGAGTATCAACAGTACATATTCCATGGTACGGAGATTTGAGTATGGGGTGGCTGTTCGTACCGTTTTTCATCTTAGTTCTTTACAGTGTTTTTTCTGGTAGTGTTATCGATGGTATCGACGGACTCTCTGGGGGTGTGTTGTTGTCCTCATTTGGTGCATACGCTATCATTACGTATTTCCGTCACCAGTATGATCTATCAGCATTAGCTGTGGTTATTCTGGCAAGTATTCTTGTATTCTTGTGGTACAACATATTGCCAGCTGAATTTTATATGGGCGAGACAGGTATGTTAGCACTCACCAGTCTTATTACTATCTATGCATTCTTTACCGACACAGTGCTCTTGTTACCAATCTTAGTCTTTCCGTTGTTTATCACATCTCTCTCAGTTGTTATGCAATTAGTCTCAAAGAAGATGAGGAAAGGCAAAAAGATATTTATCGTAGCGCCACTGCACCATCATCTTGAAGCATTAGGGTGGGGTAGACCAAAAGTTGTTATGCGTTTTTGGATCATTGGATTCATTACGTCTCTTATTGGCAGTGTACTTGTCTTCGTTAGTTAGTCTATGAAAAAACTATTTGCCTCAGACAATGTACTCATGACTACGTTTATTATCCTGCTTGTGATAGGACTTATGTTCTTCTTGTCAGCATCGCTCGGTATTATGGCTTCGAATACCGCAAAGTTTACTTCAATCGTTCGCGCACAGCTACTACTTGGGTTTTTAGGTGGTATTGTTGCGTTTCTTGTAGTGCTTCGTATTCCGGGAACATTTTGGCAAAAATATGCACCCATTTTCTTTTTCTTAGCTTTTGCTCTTACTGCATTAGTGTATGTACCAGGTATTGGGTTTAGTCATGGTGGGGCACGGAGATGGATTGATCTAGGTCCTGTATCGTTTCAGCCAGCTGATTTTCTGAAGGCTGGAGCATTGATTTATTTGTCTGCTCTTTATTCAAAATTCCTTAAAAAGACGTCAGCTAAAAAAAGTTCCATTAATCTTTTTGCATTACTTGTACCAGCTATGGTTATTTTGTCTTTATGTGCTGGAGTGCTATTACCGCAGCCGGACACTAAGAGTGTGGTACTTATTTTCCTTGTAACAACAACAATACTCTTTATTGTTGGGTTACCATATCGTATTGTGTTTTCAGCCGTTGGTATTCTTGTTGGTATTGGTATTGTGCTCATTATGACTAAGCCATATGTTGCAAGTCGGTTTCAAACATTTCTTAACCCTGAAAACGATCCACAAGGTGCATCGTATCAACTCAAGCAATCATTAATTGGTCTTGGGAGTGGGGGAGTTATTGGTCAGGGCTTTGGACAGAGTGTTCAGAAGTTTAATTTTCTTCCTGAACCACACGGAGACTCTATATTTGCTGTTGTGGGTGAAGAAGTTGGTTTTGTTGGCTCTATTATTATTATTGGAGCGTATCTTGTATTTATACTTCGTGGCCTTAAACTCTCTCATACACTCTCATCGCCATTCGGAAGATTATTTTTTGTTGGGTTTTTTGTACTCTTTGCCTTTCAAGCATTCCTGAATATTGGTTCAATCATTGGACTCATACCGCTAACCGGTGTGCCACTGCCGCTCATGAGTCATGGAGGAACATCACTTATGGTTACCTGCGCTCTCTTTGGTATTGTTATCAGGTTATTGTATGAAGAACACGCATTGAATGCATAAAGAAATTGTATCGATTAGCCATTGTCTGTATATATCTATTCCTTGCTTCGCATAGCAGTGCCGCTGGTTTTGGTATTACAGAAGTATTGTATGATGCCGAGGGGTCTGATAGCGGCCATGAGTGGATTGAGATATATAACGATACAGGGTCAGCTGTTACTCTTACCGAGTATACGTTTGTAGAATCAGGGGGTTCGCATAAGCTTGTTCATTATACTGGTGAAGCAGAGTTTGCCTCGGGTTCTTATGCAATTATTGCTGATAATCCAGCAACGTTCATTGAAGACAATCCAGGTGTTTCAACTGTGCATCTATATGATTCATCTTTCTCTTTGTCTAATACTGGAGAGCCGTTATCGTTAAAAAATGCTGATGGTGAAATTCTCTTTACTTTTACGTATGATCCTTCTATTGGCGCTGCGGGAGATGGAAAGAGTTTGCAGAAAAATAGTTCTGGTACATGGGTGGCGCAGGCGCCAACTCCTGGAGCTGGTCTTACGGCGGTTGAGTTACGTACTGCTGATGTGCCTGCTGCGCAAACACAAGAGAATAGTTCTTTAAAAAAAGAATCTTCGATGAAAGTCATGTTTGATATACCAAAGAGTGTTATTACTGGTAACACTGTGCAGCTTAAGGGAGTTGTTTTAAATACTGATGGACAAAAGATTGATCGAGGAGTATTTGTTTGGAATTTTGGTGATGGGAAAACAGTGACATCCTTGCAGAGTGAACCGATACATCACGTATATACGTTTCCTGGTACCTATACTATTAGTTATTCCTATTCATATCCATATACATACAGCGGTCCGTTAATAACAGGGAAGACTAAGGTTGTTGTAATTGATTCACCGCTTGTTTTAAAAGATCTGTATTCTCAGCCTTTCTCTGGTGTTCGTATTAGTAATACTGATACGAATGAGTATGATATTGGTGGATATATCTTACGAACAAAAACAGACACTGTTTCGATTCCACTTGGTACATATATTGGAGCAGACGATGATATTGTTATCACGCTGCCAGCAGGGAATTATGTAAAAAAAGATATAACACTACTGTCGCCATCAGGGTATACTGCTGCGCAATTTGCATCCTCAGGTCCGATAGCGGAATCTGTAGATACGACACTTCTTTTGGCTAATGTTGTATCTACAGAGGACGCTCCCAACGAAGATATTGATACCGTTGTTGGTACTGTTGTAAGTCTTGATGATACACCTGATGAAGAGTATTCAGATACTCACAACACAGGTCTTCGCGTAGTATATGTTATTGTAGTAGCTGGTATTCTACTTATACTTCTTCGTGTTTGGTCAGATAAGAGTCGGGTAGAGGCGGATGAGTTTGCTTTACAAGATGAATAGCGTTAGAGTTAGAGGTATTGATATGATTGAAAAGAAAAATGTTGTCATTGTAGGTGCGGGATTTGGTGGAGTTGAGGCTGCACGTGTTTTGGGAGGGTATCCTGACCTTTTTAACGTAATACTTATTTCTAAACAAGAAAGTTTTTTGTATTATCCTGCCCTGTATCAGCTTACGGATAAAGAATCAACATACTTTTCTGTTCTTAAGGTTAAAGACATGCTTCCTCCTTCGATTGATTTCATTGTTGAAGAAGTTATCGGTCTTAATCGAACCAATAAAACTGTTTCTTTTTTTAGTAAGCCAGACATCTCCTATGACATACTCATTGTTGCTCTTGGTAGCGTGACAGAGGACTTTGGAACTCCTGGTGTTCGTGAGCATATGTGTCAATTTCGTACATTGGAAGATTTGGAACGCTTACGAGGAACTGTTGCTCATTATGTTGATTCAAATCAAAATGAGCCTATCGTTGTTGTTGGTGGTGGTCCGACAGGAATTGAGCTTGCAGAGCAGATAGCAACATTATTTAAGAATGCTTCTTTTTATGATAACGTACACCCGCATGTCATGGTGATTGAGGGTTCTTCGTCTGTTGTAGCGCAGTTGCCTGAGCGAGCGCAGCATTATATCAAAAAACATTTACTTAAGATAAAAGTTGCGCTGTATACTAATACCCGTGTGACATCGTATGATGGCAGAATATTGCAAACAACAAATGGAGAGTTTGCAGCTAAGACTGTTGTGTGGGCTGCGGGTTTGGCTGCGAGTCCACTCTTACGTGATTTACAAACTGAGACAGATAAACGAGGTCGTATTGTTGTTAATGAATACTTAGAAATTCCAACTGATAATAGTGTTTTTGTTATTGGTGATTCAGCATCAACACTTCGTGCTGGTCTGGCGCAGACAGCAATTTATGATGGCGGGTTTGTCGGTCGTTCAATTGTTGCTAAGGCGTTAGGTCGCAAGCGTAATATATATTCTGCACCAAGCGTTGGATATGCTGTGCCAGTTGGCGCTGGATGGGGAGTCGCATCGTTTGGCTTACTGATTGTGCGTGGCTGGCTGGGAGCATTTTTGCGTAACATTATTGATTTTGAATATCTGATTAAACGAGCTGATATTAAATCTGTTATGCAGATCGTGTTCCATAAAAAACGGTCATAAAATGCCACTATTTAAAAAGCTTGACAGTATGGTATATAAGATGATATAATATGGTCATGAAAAAGAATATCATTAAATCTACTGTGTTGGCCGCTTTTGCACTAGTTGTGCTTTTCGGTGCTCCAAAACCAGCTGATGCCCTTGGCTTCAACATTGGTTTCGGAAGTAGTAGTTACAGTGCAACGGGATATAATACTCCATACTATGGAGCATATACCAATCCATACGCTAATACTGGCTACAATCAATATAATAATTACGGTAATACTAATTACTACGGTAACAATACTGGTTACGGTAATAGTAATTATTACACTAGCCCTATTAATTGTTTTACTGCCGGATACCCATGTAATGGGTCATCATACGGTTATCCTCAACAGCAAACATATGGTTGTGGATATAATAACCCATGTATGCAAAATGGATACCGAAATGGCTATAATGCTGTATCGCCGACATACAATGGAACTGGGTACGTAAACAGTTATTATCCAACTCAAACAACTGGTAGTTATACTGGATCTAATCCAAACTCATATTACGGATGCCGTTGTTAATAAAAATCCTCCCTTAATGGGAGGATTTTTTATTTAGAACAGTGTTTGTTTACCGAGGTAGTGTTTGAGAGTATAAATCCAATCTTCTTCAGTATCGCTGCCGCTTGCTTCTTTTTGCGCTAGTAGCCATGTTAAGTATCCTGGGTCACTACTCGCTACATCAGCAATAGCTTTGCCTGTGTGTTTACCAAATGTAAATGTTTTCATTAAAAATGGTTCGTATGAAATAGTCATCATCCGTTCAGTTAATTTATCTCCAGTGTCGCCAGTTATATCACTTACTTTTTGTGCAAGGAATGCAAATATTGCTTCAAGAACAACGATATCACCGCGAGCATCGTGAGCGATAGCATCAATTTGGATATCATAGTAGTAACGGAGATATTGCAGATTATATTTTGGTAAACTTCCGTCACGATCAACAAAGCGAGCAATTTTTAGTGTGTCTATGTACTGCGTGATATCAATATTTTCACGGCGTAACATGCCAATATCAAATTTAGCATTATGAGCAATGAATACATTACTCTTATCGTTATTGAGTGTGTTAAACCTATCCCATAGTTCGCTACCTTTAAATGGTGGTTTATCTTCTACCATACGGTTAGTGACGTGGCATACTGCCATCGCTTCGATAGATATGGGTACTGGGGGTTTGAAAAGCCCATCAATCATTTCATCTGATTTATTTGTTTTCCATGCAATTTGGCACAGATAATCGTTTTCAGTGTTGCCAGTCGTTTCGGTATCAAAAAAAATGTGGGTGTATTCCATAGTGGATATTAGTATAGCACGCATGCTATACTACGTCATATGACTAATATCCACTTATCTTTAAAAGAATCCCTTAAAGATGCCATGAAGGCAAAAGATACTGTCCGCTTAAATACTATTCGCGGACTTATTACTGCATTTACAAATGAGCTTGTTGCAACTGGTAAGACTCCGCAAGATGTTCTTGATGATGTGCTTGCTGGTAAAGTGGTTCTTCGAACTATAAAACAACGTGAAGATGCTATTTCTCAATTTGAAGCTGCTGGCCGACAAGATCTTGCTGATGAAGACAAAGCGCAGCTTGCAATACTTGCAGACTATGCGCCGGAACTTGCTGGAATTGAAGAAATTACGAAGATAGCGACAGATCTTAAGGGGTCCATGATGATGGAAGATAAATCAAAGATGGGGATACTTATTGGTGCTGTTAAAAAAGAATTAGGAGATCGAGCTGATGGTGCTGTGGTTAAAAAGGTAGTAGAAAGTCTATTTGCATAATATGGTACTTAAACTTGTCTATCATTGGTTTACTATACTCCTCGCTGTCGGAGCATTAGCTCATTTTGCTGTTGGGGCAACAATTGACACAATTCTCACTGCAGCACTTATTGCGGCATGTTTAACTGTTGTGCATGTACTTATTAAGCCAATTTGTCAGGCTTTTCATATTCCGGTCAACTTACTGTCTTTGACTATCATTGCGCTTGTTTTCTATCATTTGCATTATGGGCTCTTGGTAGTTTGATTGATGGTTTTGTTATTTCTTCATTAGCTGCCGCACTCTTTGGTTCTATCATTCTTTCAATTTTGGCTTGGTTTAATAATCGAATGGTTAGTTAGTTATGAAAACATATATTACCCATGCTGAGAATTTTCATGCGGATGATGTTTTTTCGTATGTTGTGTTAAAGTTGGCTTTTCCTGGGGTTGAGCATACACTTATCCGTACACGTGATCTTGAAATAATTAACACAGGCGATATCGTGTTTGATGTTGGTGGTGTATATGATCCATCTCTTATGCGTTTTGATCATCATCAAGTTGGTGGTGCTGGTACCCGTGATAGTGGTCTACCATATGCTGCGTTTGGGTTAGTATGGAAACAGTTCGGTGAAGAGATTATGGGTAGCGCTGAAGCAGCAGCAGTTGTAGATGAAAAATTTGTTCAATCAATTGATGCAATGGATAACGGAGTTTCTTTGTATTCACTCAATGAATATGAAGTTAATCCTGTTACACTTTCTGAGGTTATCGAAAAGTTTTTTAATCCAACATGGTCTGAGATAGATTTTGACTATGACCGTGCATTTATGGATGCAGTTCCTATGGCGGAAGTGATTCTTAATCGTGTAATGCTTCAGTCAAAAGATTATCTTCTTGCTCATGAGCGTGTTATTCGCGCATATGAAGAAGCAGAAGACAAGAGAATTATCCTGCTTGATGCTGCCTATCCGTCGAATCATACATTGCTTGCATATCCTGAGCCGATGTATGTCATTAGACCGCGGCGTAACG
>CAZRUN010000021.1:14880-16149 GCA_964603415.1 uncultured Candidatus Saccharibacteria bacterium
GTACATGGGGTATTGGTTGTGTTGAAGACAAGGTTACTTTTACTAAACGAAAGCCGTTACCTCTAGCGTGGGCAGGTAAAATGAATGAAGAATTAGCCGCTGCTACCGGTATTCCTGAGGCGGTATTCTGCCACAAGGGTCTTTTCCTTGCAGTGACTAAAACTAAAGAATCAGCCATAGAGCTTGCCAAATTAGCTCTGAGGGAGTAGAACTAAAGGTATATGGCATTAACTGATGAACTGAGATTTATAGCAAAAGCAGGCAAAGGCGGCAATGGTGTTGTTCGTTGGCGCCATGAGAAATTCATTGCTCGTGGGGGACCAAACGGAGGAGATGGCGGCTGGGGCGGCAGTGTCTATATTAGTGCGTCTCGAGATACCAACTTACTTGGAACATATAAGAAATCTCAAAAGAAATTCGTAGCAGGGGACGGTAAGGCTGGGCAGGGTCAAAGTAAGCATGGTGCCAATGGTAGTGATGTTGATATTGCGATGCCTCTTGGGTCTGTTGTTACAAATGAAAAAACAGGTGAATCATTTGAAATATTGAAAGATACTGACCGCTTTATGATTCTTGCTGGAGGCAAAGGGGGATTTGGTAATGAGCATTTTAAGAGTTCTTTGAATGTTGCACCACTCGAAGCAACGGAGGGTAAGCCAGGAGAGGATGGTCAATTTTATGTTGAGCTTAAGATCATTGCTGACGTTGGTCTTGTTGGGTTTCCAAATGCCGGAAAGTCCAGTCTTCTTAATATTCTAACTAATGCAAAATCAAAAGTAGGGAATTATAACTTCACGACACTTGATCCGCATCTCGGTGTGTATCATGGTTTTATCGTAGCTGATATTCCTGGACTCATTGAAGGAGCAAGTGAGGGCAAGGGTCTTGGTTCTAAATTCTTGAAGCATATTTCTCGTACTCGCATGATAGTGCATCTTGTGAGTGCTGAGAGCGATGATGTTGCTCGCGACTATGCTGCTATTCGTAAGGAACTCAGTACGTATGATGATAGCCTTTCTATAAAAAAAGAAATTGTTGTAGTGTCAAAAAGTGACATGATTCCAAAAGAAGATCTTGATACAAAAGTCGCTTCTTTAAAGAAGGCGACTGGCAACACTGTCTATTCGATATCTCTGTATGACGATACTACACTTAAAGTATTTGGTGACGCATTGGTGAAAGAACTAGGACAGGCTGAATAAAAAGCCTGATTCTGCTATACTACTCACATGGAAACGAAACGACCATATTATGTCACGATCGGACTTG
>CAZRUN010000022.1:0-2668 GCA_964603415.1 uncultured Candidatus Saccharibacteria bacterium
CTTGTACTGCTGTACAAGTCAGAGATATACAATACAGGTAGGAGTTCATTATAGTGTGTTATGTGGCTGAAGGTCAAGTAATAATAAAAAGGCTTGCTGTTATAGGCAAGCCTTTACTGAAAAATCTTTAATGGAGTGTAGCCCATTACTACAACGTATTTATGGGCAGATTTCCATTTTCTGATGTCTAAAAAATTATCCACCTTTGCAGTCAAATGGCTGCCTTCAGGTTTGTAGAGGTGTGCGATAAATCGATCACCATGTGCGTTTAAGAATGGTACCAAAATGTGCCGTTTGTATTCCAGGGCTTCTCTCCTAAGAGATTCACTAGAAGCAATATGAAAAGCATTTTCGATACCTGGTAGAAAGTTTTGAAATTTACTTTCTATGAGTGCGTAGTATGTTGCGTATGTCTCATCTTTAATAACACCGGGTTCTACGTCGTATATAGATAACGCTCCTTCTAGTGTTGCTTTGCATCCAGAGGTTACATTATCCCATGGTTTACCTGTGGCATTTATGATACCGCCATTAAAAAGAGTGTGCCATTTATAAGAACTATACATATGATGCGTCATAGGAAGAGTAATTGTTTCGGAGCGCACACGCAGTGGTTCGGAAAAAAGAAGCTTAGCAGTTTTATTTTCTTGGGCAATGATTTCAGGATTATTAGATCTAATGAAATATTTATAAGAATAATAATGTGCATTCTTTTTTGCTTTTTTCTTTCCGTTCCTTTTTGGTAATACTGGGCTACTAATGCCTGGTCGTGATTTAAACTCTTTAACTCTTTCTAATGTTGCCAATGTTTGATATGCATCTTCTCCATGGAAGAGGATATTGTAAGCTCTTCGTTTACTTGGCCTAGAGAGAATTTCAGTTATGAAGTCTTCTGGATTCAAACGTATATGATCTATTATCTCCCATAGTGTTAAGTTATCAAACAGATAGTGCCATGCGTCATGCCGCTTTCTCCATAGTTTGAGTAGGTTTTGGGCGGTACTTCGACCACCTCGGCTCTTTGGGATTAAATGGTGTTTTGATAGATGGTTAATTCCTGTATGTATTCTGAGGCTATTCATTTTCTTATTTTTTATTAAAATACCATGAACTAGTAAGTCATACAAGCTATATGGTATCCTGAAGTCAAATGACACAAGATGAATTAAGACGCCTCTATCTCCATTGTGAGATATGCGTACCGAAACAGCGGGAAAAATTTACAGACGAAAGAAATGGCTCAAGAATGCACTCTTCACGTGAAGCTTCTAAGGAAATTAGAAGTATGGCTTTTTTAGTATCTCAGGTCGCAGTAGCTAACTTTAAATTTGGAGAATTGATTCCACCTTTTTAACGAATGTGACCCTGCAGTAATGCAGGGTTTTTATATAAAAAAGAGCTAAGCAGTTCCTTTTAAAGGTTAGGGAATTTTGATTAAGGAAAGAACGAGATTTCGGTACTACAGTGTAAATGGGTTCAGTTTTTCTAGTCGAACATATCTTTATACGTTTATATTATGTTCTATTTTTTATACTACTATGTGAGATATACAGTACAGGTAGGAGTTTATTATAGTAGTATATAGTATCTACTTACAGCTCATAGTTGTTGGGTCTAGCGCATCCCCATACGTACCATGGTTATAGCCACCAGGGAGTTTTTTTGCGGTTGATTTATAATCAATACACCATACATGCCTTCTACTTGGTAACTCAACAGCTATTACCCATCTCTTTGTGTTGTCCGTATTTATGACACAGTATGCATCTCCTCCTCCGAGTGCACGAGCATTATTTAGTTTTTCCATTAAACTACTATCTGCTAGAATTGTTCCATTTGCAGATCCTGTTGTTGTTGGGCACATATTATACCAACTCCCATTACTTTCATTACTCCCATCTGTTAGAAAAAGAACATCAGTGGAAAAGCTTTTCATGGTTGATTGAATTGCTGCTATCCTTCCTTTCTCTTTTGAATTTCCGACACTCATAAGAACAACACTTGCGAGTATTCCGATTATCGCAATGGTAACAAGTAGCTCAATGAGAGTGAATCCTTTTATTGGAATTAATTTCATATCGTTTCCATATGAGTCATATGTTTATACATAGTACCATATCTTTGTTTCGCTGACCTATATAAAAACAATCCATTGAAATAATGGATTGTTTTTATATAGGTGACGATGTAATGCTACGCCTTCTTTTCGTCCTCAAGGAGTACTAGTGTCATTCTTTGATTCTTTGGTTCAAACAATGTTACTTGGAAATTATAAGTCTTTCCGAGTGATAGTTTTTCACGAAGTTTATCTTCGCCTCCAACTGTTGAGTGGTGGCAGAGTCCTGCAACACCTTGTTTGATTGAAACAAGAGCACCATGTTTGTTGAATTTGATTACAACACCAGACACAATGTCTCCTTTTTTAATCTTACCTTCAAATTCAGCCCAAGGGTTTTCTTTCAAAGCTTTAATAGAAAGAGAGACTTTTCCTTCTTTTACTTCGATAACCTTTGCACGAATTGGTTCACCGAGTTTGAAGAGTTGACGTGGATCTTCTACAAGACCCCAATCGAGTTCTGAGATGTGTACTAGTCCTTCAAGACCTTCTTCGATCTTAAGGAATACTCCAAAATCAACAATACCAGATACTTCACAATCAAGCTCGTCT
>CAZRUN010000022.1:2678-5913 GCA_964603415.1 uncultured Candidatus Saccharibacteria bacterium
GTCTCCTACAGTGTATTTAGACAATGTCTCAGCACGCTCTTCTGGATTATTCTCTTTTTCTGAGAAGATAAGTTTACCTTCTTTTGGAATAGCAGTTAGGATAGTAACAGAGAGTTTCTTACCAATAAGCTTTTTAAGCTCAACCTTGATCTTGTCTTTATCAGAGTCAGATACACGAGGGTAGTTCTCAGCACGAAGCTGACTTGCAGGAAGGAATCCTTGGATACCTTGCCAATCAAGAATAAGTCCACCTTTGTTTGCTTCCTTAACTGGAATATCAAGGATGGTCTTAGCTTTAATATGACGTTCTGCTTCACTCCAGATAAGAGCTTGTTTAGCTTCTTTAAGTGAAAGTTCTACGTATCCTTCTTCGTTTTTAACTTCAACGACTTTGGCTTTAACCATGTCGCCGATACTGATTTTTTTGATAATATCACGGGCTGCGATAAATTCGCGGCCGTAAATAATACCGGTACCATGAGGTGCTAAGTCAATATAGACTGAGGACTTCTTTATACCGATAACAGGTCCTTCAACGAGAGCTTCAAGCTGCGGTCCCGCAGGTGAATTCTCAATGATGGACTTTAGTGTTAGTTCATCTTGCATGTCTTTAAGGCGTTTTCCTTTCTCCTGGTACCTGAAGCGTTCGGGGACCCAGAAGGGTTAGGGGAAATCGCGGGGGTTGTTAATAAAAGACTAGATGAACAGTAACATAAAATTGCCCTATGTACAACCCCCTCACAGGAAGTAGTGTCCTGAAAAAGTATGCTCTTTATTCCACAGAATCATTTTCCAAATGCTATAATTATATATATGAAAAAATACTTAATTGTGGCCGTGGTTTTGATTGTTATCGCCTTACTATTTCCATCTTTAATTTACAAAGCACTTCCGAGTAAGAAAATTAATAATGGCGTTGGAAAAGAGTTTGTAATTCGTAGCGGGGAAACAGTAGAGTTTGGTAAAGATAAATATGTTACACATTGTGGGTATAGTGGAAACGGAATGACAAGCGATTTTTATCCAATGTTTAGTTGGAAAATTAAAGGAATCATATACCCTTGTTCAGAGTCATCTTTTGGGTACACCGGTTTTGATAAGTCACCATGTAATAATTGGGGTGGGCCGTGTGGTCCATATAGACCTTATGATATGGAATATGTTTTTACTGCGAGTAAGAAGCCACTAAAAGTTACAATTTTTGAAACCAGAGATTTGTATAATAAGTGGACATATGAGTACTGCGCCTCAAATGTAGTGCAGTGTGGCTTGTATAATCCTAATAATTGCAAAGTGCAAAAAGTTATTTCAGAAAGTGAGTGTACTAACGAGTACGTGGAAAATTTTAGAGCAGAATGTAAAGTGAGACCAGAAACACGTAATGGAGATTCAGGTACGTCGACAAGTGGTGTTGAAAATCAAGATAATTGCCTTAAGGATCAAATAATCAACAATCATTTATCAAGTGAAAACTGTACTTTGGTTATAGAAGATGAAATGAAAAAGAAAGAATGTTTAGACGTTAGACAAAAAGAAGAAAATCTATTTAAAGAACTTTATGTAGATTAAAATTTTTCTGTATTCTTCTTTTTTTATATAAAAAATCCCCGCCGAAGCAGGGGATTGTAACTTATTCTTTTTGCTTTGTTAGAGAGACCCATTTTTGAGCAAGGTCATCATATAGTTTTTCATTCGCATATATGTTCTGTATATACCGAGAAATAGATTCAACTATCAGATTATACCTATCAATAAACAATTGATCAGTTTTATACTGAGGTAATTTCTTTAACTCTTCCGAGAGGCTATCTATACTTTTCTTCAATATATCGTGCTTCTTAAGACACGTTTCTTTTTGTTCGATTAGCTTATTTACTATCTGCATAGACTCATTACTGAAGTCTAAAGAATCGATCATATTCTTTACTTTAGTATTCCTGGTATTGCTATAATGGAATGCTTCTGAAATAAGAGCGCTGTCTATTTGTAGAGAGTGAATAATCTCTTTTTTAAGATCTTCCATGTTCTTTTCTTGGGCCAGTACTGGGTATAGTAAACCCGTAGATAGTAGTATTAGTAATATTTTTCTTCTCATGTATATATATAAATTTATATAACTATACCATATTTTTATAAAAATGACAATAAAAATCCCCGCAGATGCAGGGAGGGGTTATCTTTCTTGATTCATGAGACTATTTGTCATTTCTGACCATTCTCTTTTCTTAGTATTAAATGTTATTTCCATTTCGGTAAACTCCTTCATTAATCTTTGTATAATCGTTATGTTGTCTTGAAACAAGATCTCAAATGTATCATTTGAAGAAATAGGATTTGATATTTCAATTAAATAATACATTTTACTATTAACGCTGTCTTCATACTCGATATGTTTTTTAAGGCATTCAGTAATACGTTCTTGCCTGTTTTGAATTCTTTTATAAACACTGTCTTCTGTGTTTCGCAGGATGATCATATGTGTTAGATATGCGTTATCTCTATTTCCATCCTTGATAGTATTTTTAAATAGTTCAGTGTCTTGGTTAAGGATTAACAGAATATCTTTTTTAAGGAGGTTTTCTCTTATTGTATCAGTCTGTGCTTCTACTAGTGTGGTTGATCCGTTGATTAGTATGAGGATCAGTAGTATCTTTTTTATCATGTCTATATTTTTTATTTAAAATACTATAGCACGCATATTTCCAAAAACAAGAGTACTGAATTAAAGTATGCTTTACTCTATAGTCGTTTTTCGTTATAATCTGTCTATGATTGTCACATACCACGGAGAAAGTTGCTTAAAGATTCAATACGGAGATTTTACCTTGGCGTATAACCCACCAAAAGTCAGCAAGGATGCAAAAATACCACGTTTTGGTGCTAATGTTGTTCTTGTTTCCACTCACACAGATGAGACGAATGGACCAGAGAATATGGAATATGGTCAAACTGTACCATTCGTGATTGATGGACCGGGTAATTATGAGATTACAGGACTTTCTATTGAAGGTATTGGTGGTTCTGTTGTTATTGATGGAGCTACGTATATTAATACTGTCTATCGTATGAACCTTGATGGTATGAATCTTGTATTTCTTGGTCTTGCAACGGACGACATGTTAACAGCAGAATTTCGAGGAAAGATAGGTGTCTGTGATATTATTTTTGTTCCGTTAGGTCAAACAGCATTAACAAACCAAATGGCTTACAAGGTAGCTATTGGATCAGACGCTTC
>CAZRUN010000022.1:6058-12451 GCA_964603415.1 uncultured Candidatus Saccharibacteria bacterium
CGTTTGGGGCTGATGATGGGAAGATTAAAAGTTTTTTGAAAGAAGCTGGTCAAGAAAAAGTTACTGCTATTGATAAGCTAACTGTTAAGAAAAAAGATCTTTCTGGTAAAGAGGGTGAAGTAGTGCTTCTCAATATGTAATATGCTTGAATCAGGTACACAAGCAGCTATAAAAACAAAACATCGAAAAGCACTTATGTATGCCGGAGTTGTCACATGTATCATTTTTCTCTTATATGTTATCTTAACTAAAGAAAAACTCTATACATTTAATGGGGACTCTCAGAGCATAAGACCGCTCTCCTTAATCATTAAGGATACCTCAAAAAAAATTGGAGAAGATATAAATTATGGAAGTAGTGTTATTAATAAGAAATAAATCAAGATAGAATATGCCGCGAGCACCAAAAAAAGAAGAAGAATCAAATGTTCCTGTTGTGCGTCTTCATGACCAAATACAGGTACGTCCGATTGTGACTGAAATGCGCGAGTCGTATCTTGACTACGCCATGAGTGTTATTACCATGCGTGCACTTCCTGATATTCGTGATGGGCTTAAACCTGTTCATCGCCGTATTTTGTATGCGATGCATGAAATGGGGCTCACACATCAGAGTCGTTTTCGAAAGTCTGCAACGGTAGTCGGAGAAGTGCTGGGTAAATATCACCCACATGGAGATATTGCCGTGTACGATTCTATGGTTGGTATGGCTCAGGATTTCTCATATCGGTATCCACTTATCTCTGGTCAAGGAAACTTTGGTTCAATTGATGGTGATGGAGCTGCTGCTATGCGTTACACCGAGGCTAAGATGTCAAAGATTTCAAGTATCTTTTTGCAAGATCTTGAAAAAGATACTGTGGCCTTTCGTCCAAACTATGATCAGACTCGTAACGAACCGGTGGTCTTGCCATCTGTGGTTCCAGGACTACTCTTGAATGGAACACTTGGTATTGCTGTTGGTATGGCAACAAATATTCCTCCGCATAACCTAGGTGAGGTTATTGATGCATGTCTTCATTTTAATGAAAACCCTGAAGCTACAACTGAGGATCTCCTTGAATTTATTCAGGGACCCGATTTTCCAACAGGTGCTGTGGCGTATGACAAGAAAGATATTTTACACGCGTACCAGACTGGACGTGGTGGTGTGACTGTACGCGGTGAGGCTGAGATTGTTGAGCAAAAAGGAGGGCAATTCCAGATTATTATTTCATCACTTCCATATCGCACAAACAAAGCAAGTTTCGTTGAATCCATTGCTGATCTTGTTCGAGAGAAAAAGATTGATGGTATTAAGGGTCTTCGTGATGAATCAACTCGTGAAATGCGTGTTGTTATTGATCTTAAGACTGCAGCTCATCCTCAAAAGGTTCTTAACTATTTATATAAACATACACAGCTTGAAACTGTCTTTCATTACAACTTAGTGGCTCTCGTTGATGGTGTACCGCAAACATTGTCACTTAAGAATTTCATTGAAGAATTCATAAAGCACCGAAGAGAAGTTATTACTCGTCGTACGCAATTTGATCTCAAGAAAGCCAAAGAACGTGAGCATATCTTACTTGGTCTTAAAAAGGCGCTTGATTTTATTGATGAAGTTATCTCAATCATTCGAGGTAGTAAAGATGGGGCTGCTGCAAAAGAGGCGCTCATTAAGCGATTTAAATTCAGTGATTTGCAGGCAACAGCTATTCTTGAAATGCGTCTTCAGAAATTGGCTGGTTTGGAACGTAAGGCTGTTGAACTTGAGTTAAAAGAAAAGCAGGCATTAATTGCTGAGCTTGAAGGTATTTTAGCAAGTCCAAAAAAGATAACTAAGATTATCAATGATGAATTGACTGCTGTACGAGCAGCACATTCTGATGATCGAAAAACAAAAATTGTTAAAGGTGGACTCAAATCAATGAATGAAGAAGATCTGATTCCAGAAAAAGAATCTGTTCTTGTCTATACTGCCGGCGGGTATGTGAAACGTACTGATCCAACTGAATATCGTAAACAGAACAGAGGAGGAGTTGGTACAATTGATATTGAAACCAAAGAAGAAGATTTTGTTACTATGCTTGTAGATGCAAATACACATGCAGATCTCTTGTTCTTTACGAACCAGGGCCGCGCGTATCAGATACGTATGTACGATATACCAGAAGGAAAGCGTGCAACTAAAGGTAAGTCAATTAATAATTTCTTATCTCTTGGTGGTGAAGAGCGTGTGACATCTATCTTGCCGATCGGTAAACTCGATAAGAGTCGATTTGATTCTCTTATGCTTGTGACTAAGAATGGTACAGCTAAAAAAGTTGCATATGAATCATTTAAAGATGTTCGTCGCAGTGGTCTTATTGCTATTACTCTTGAGAAAGGAGACGAACTTATTTCTGTGCTTGCACTTGAGAAGAATGATGAAGTGTTACTTGTAAGTACACAAGGTCAATCTATTCGTTTCAAAGAAGATGATATTCGTCAAATGGGACGAAGTGCTGCGGGTGTCATTGGTATGAAGCTTGAGAAAGATGATGCTATCATTAGTGTGAACGCTGTTTCAAAAGATTCGGCTGCACTAACATTGTTCACTATTACAGAAAAAGGTCTTGGTAAGAGAACAAAACTGTCTGAGTATAAGACGCAGAAGAGAGGTGGTAGTGGTATTCTTACTGCTAAAGTAACTGATAAGACTGGTCCTGTAATTGCAGCTCGTATTGCTGGTAACGAAGGAGAACTTATTGCTATTTCTAAAAAAGGGCAAACTATTCGTACCGATCTTTTGTCTGTTCCAATTCTTGGACGTAGTACTCAAGGGGTTAGTATTATGAAGCTCCGCGCAGGGGATTCACTCGCATCACTCGCGATCTTGGATTAATCGTTTTTTTATGGATACGTCAGTTGCCAGTATTCTTAAAAATTTACCACTTAGGAGGCATGCACGTATTCTTGATGTTGGTGCCGGGATTCAAGCCCGTTCATTTGAATGTATCTCATCAATTCCAGAAGGAGAAATTATTCTTTTGGAAAAAGATTTAGATAAATTAGCTACTATCACAAAACAAGCTGAAGGGTATAGTAAGACAGGTCACACTACTCGTATTCATACGCTTGCGTGTGATGTTGATCATGGTAATAATCTTCCTGTTCGAAATAGTATTTGCGATGTCGTACTTGTTTCTCATACACTTCGTCATGTTGTGTATAGAGAGTCATTACTGAAAGAATGTATGCGTGTGCTTGCGCCCGGTGGTTTACTCGTTGTCGTTGAATTATCTGAAGATGCACATGGAATAGTAACTCATCCTGATGCGAGAGTTACGCTTGATGAAATGCTTGAGTATACTGATCGAGCAGGATTTATTATCGGTGAACATTTTGACACACCGCATGGTGAATATGGTATCATAGGAGTATCTCCACTGGAGTAGTAATAACATCTCACATGAATCAAACAAAAAAATTCCAAACAATCCTTTTAATTGTTTTTGGTGTCGGAGCACTTGTTGCTGTTATGGTTTTTGCTGGGTATATTCCAGTACCAAAATCAAAAACAGTGAGTAAGGGAAGTGGTACAGTTGTTGTCTGGGGTACAGTCAATGAGCCTAGCTTTATTTCATACATGAATGATCTCTCTGATGGTATTGAGAATTTTAAGATACGCTATGTTCCTAAAAATCCTGCTACATACCAATCAGAACTTATCGAAGCATTTGCTGATGGCAGTGGACCTGACCTCTTTTTCGTTGATAACGATACTGTATTTCGTTTTGATAAACAGATTCAGCCCATAGCATTTAGTGTACTGCCTCAGAAGACATTTATAGATTCATATGCTCCTGCTTTTACATTATTTTTATCAAATAATGGTATTACTGCGTACCCATTCTTAATAGATCCACTTGTGCTGTATTACAATAAGACACTCCTTTTAAATGAAGGATTTACAAATCCACCTCTCTATTGGGATGAATTTAGTGTCTTGTCTGAAAAATTAACAAAACGTGATACAAGTGGAGCCTTTCTACAAAGCACAATATCATTGGGACGGTTTGAGAATAATGTGCATGCTAAAGATATCCTTTCTCTCTTGTTATTACAGGTAGGTAATCCTATCGTTGGAGTGAGTAATGATGGTTTTTATGTATCAACACTTGGGACTCATAAGACATCTCAAGGGTTATCTCTTCCTGCAGCAGTGACATTCTTTACTGACTTCGCATCACCAGACAAGCTTGTGTATTCATGGAATAAAAGTCTTCCTGAGGCTCTTAATGGATTTTTGAGTGAACGTGTTGTGTTTTATATTGGTAATGCAAGTGAACTTTTTAAAATTCAAGGACGTAATCCAAATCTATCGCTCTCCATTGCTGAAGTTCCGCAGCCTCGTGGTCTGACCACTAAAAAGACATATGCTCATGTTACCGGTATTGCACTGTCTAAATATAGTACTAATAAAGAAACAGCGATCTTGGCAGTGCAGACTATTGCAAGTCCATATCATTCCGGACAAATTGCTAAAGTATTATCTTTGCCGCCAGTGTACGCTGCCGATCTTAAAACAAATCCTGACCCATCGTTGGCATATCAAAACATTCTACAGATCTCAGCTCTCCGAAGTGTTGTATGGAGAGACCCAAACGCAGAAGAAACCACTAATATCTTTCGTGAGCTAACTCAATCAATCTTGGCTGGTGGAGCTGATGCTGATGGTGCGTATGAGCGTGCACAAGGAAATATGGAATTTCTATTGAATACACTTAATAAACCCACAGTGGTTGCGCAATAAATCATGAAGTATTTCCGCTTCGTCTTCATCTTCCTCTTCATACTTTCTATTCAGATTGTTCCTCTTGGCGCGTCTGCTGATATTGGGATTCCGTGCGCGCGCGGTACTGCTGATATGTGTGGTTTTAATGATCTCTTTGTTCTCATTAATAACCTGATTAAATTCTTCTTAACGGTTATATTACTACCACTCTTGATTGTGCTTATTTCATATTCTGGATTCTTGTTTTTGACAAGTGGAGGGAATGCTTCTCGTCGCGAGACAGCCAAGGATATATTTAAACGTATTTTTGTTGGACTTGCTCTTATCTTGTTATCCTGGTTCATTGTCTATACGTTGTTCCGTGCATTCGGTTATGATACGTCCCGCGGTAAAGCGGGACTTTCGGATGGTACTCTGAATTGGGGGACATCAGGGTTCTTGAGTAATGTGACACTACCTTCAGTCATTGCTAATACTGCTCTTGGAGCAAAATTGTCTCAAGGAACTACGTATACTGGTACGGCCGTTGTGAACGCGAAAGATCCAGCGAATACCAGAATTACAATTACAGTGACACCTAAAGCTAAGAGCGCTATGCCTATCTTAGTGTCGTGCACTAGCTTTGATGCGAATACCAAAAAAGATGGAGAAGGGAAAGTTGCTGCCGGAAGTACTACTACGAGCGTTGTACTACGACTACAAGAAGATACTGTTTATGGTTGTCAGATGGAGAATACAGAGGGTACACTATCAGGAGAATTTTCTATTACCACTGCTAATGTGAGTGGGGTTAAAAAGTTTAGTGTTAGTAGTTCACAATTCGCGAAAGATACTATTACTATTTCATACAAGAATACGGATACTCTGTATTCAGATTATGGGATCTTGTCGTGTAAGAAGCAAGGAGGGTCTGATATCGTTATTCCTGACTCAGGTGTTTTTGTAGATAGATCAAATCCTCTTGGCGTACTGACATATACTATTCCCATAGCTGTCATGTCTAAGATTACCACTGATACATTGGTTAGTTGTACTATGTCTCTATGGGCTAAGACCACAGATCCTAAGATGCCGGCAACTGAGACGACTGTATCTTTTGGTGGAACAATTCCGGCAACTATTTCTTCACAGAACCAAATTGTTGATACAACACTTGCTATCACAAAAGTGCAATCAAAAGGAGAAAAAGTTGAGATGACCTTTAGTGCTTCGACGAATATTGATCCGAGTATTGATCTTGTGTGTGCATCTGTTACGGCAAATCATTTATACCGATCAAAAGTTACTTTTGATGCGACTGCACTTCGGAATAAAATAATGAATGGTACTACTATTACTATCCCTGTTTCATGGAGCGGGTATGGTCTGCGTCCTGGGGCATTATATACATGTAAATTCTCAGGTAAAACACTTAAAAATATTGCTGGGTATCCAGAGCAAGTAGTGAAGCCTGTTGAGAGTGTTTTTTCGATTAAGACAGATACTCTTCCATTACCAAAGACGATTACATCAAAACTGGCATACCCAGTTGTTTTTGGTGTACCACGTATTATATATAAGACATATACTCCGCCAACCTCAGTGCTTCGAACACCACCAACGTTTAAACAGAGCGTTCCAGATGGTGTACTTGT
>CAZRUN010000022.1:12461-15342 GCA_964603415.1 uncultured Candidatus Saccharibacteria bacterium
GATCAAATTTCTGGGCCTACTAAGGGTGCGTGGATGAAGAAAATTGCTGTTGAACTTGGTGATGCTAATAATCAAACTAAAGCTATTGAATCAAGTTTTACTATTGATATCACTAAGAACCCAGCAACTGGTTTTATGCATTCAAATGTATATCGTTGTTTTGCTCGTTTCTTTGTTGAAAAAGTTCCCATGATTCGCTCATTTTTAGTTGCTACTCCTGTGTATATTGATCCAACTGAAGTTGGTCCAATTGACCTGCATGTTGAAGCGGTAACTGCTACTAAAGAATTTGCGTTCTTTACACTTGTTGCCTCTCCTCGTATTGAGAACAATGTGAGCTATACGTGCCGTCATTCTAGCGGTAATTACTCAGGTGAGGCGTCCTGGGCAGCGCAGTCACTCGGCGTACGTATGCCTGTTGCTATTCCTGTATCAGCTGTAACCCCAGGATTGCTTCCTGGTAAGGTATATAGCTGTGAAGTTCTTGGTAGTACGTATCAAAAAAATCAAGTCAGCTACCAGTTTAATATTAAAACACCATAAGGTATACTGATTGTATGAGATATATCACCACCATAATTCTCTTCTTAGCCTTACCCGTGTTTGCAGGGGCTCAGTTTAATGGGTTTCAGGATCAAACGGTAACCGATACATATTGGTCCAGTGAATCTGGCTATGTGTCTGGGAATATTGATACGTTTACTGGGTCAACTGATATACCAACAGCGGAACAAAACTTTGTCGGTAATGATCAATCGATCAATGCTAATATTGGTACTGGGCAATGTTCTGTCAGTGACTACAGTGTTAATGGAAGTAGAACACTAGCTAGTTATGTAAACTACATTGGCTGTTTAGTCCGCGTCTCTGTTCTGCCATTTATTATGGCTATCGCTGTATTGTCATTCGTGTGGGGTGTTGTTCAAATGATAATGAATCCCGCGAATGAAGAGGCTCAAAGTAAAGGGAGAACATTTATCCTTTGGGGTATCTTAGGATTCTTTATTATCACTGCGATGTATTCACTTGTTGCAGTTATCAGACGAACAGTTGGTTTTGGATTTACGGCAAAAAATGATGCTACGCCATATACGCAATTAAAAGAAAAAGTAATGAATGTTAAATAACATGAAAAAGATATTCCTGTCCCTTTTTATCATCGGCATATTCTTTAGTGCTGGAAATGTTACGTTTGCACAAACGGCAGAACCAAGTTGTGAAGATCAGTGTAAGGGACTGATGCAGATAGGTGCGAGCGGGAAGCGAGATACGCCAGGAGAATCCTATGCATGCTGTCTTGATGCTTGTTCCAAGAAATCAACTGATTTTGGTCTATGTATTGGTATTGATAATCCACTCGGAGAGAAGAAAGATGTCAAAGACATTCTCGCTGGTATTTTAAATGTCATAGTTGATATTGTCTTGCCGATTGTTATTGTTATGGTTATTTATTCTGGATTCCTCTATGTGATGGCGCGAGGTAAAGCAGAAGCAATTGAGAATGCGCATAAGACGCTTACGTATACGCTTCTTGGTGCAGCGATATTACTCGGGGCTCAGGTTATTGCGAATGTGCTTGTTGACACTGTTTCAAGTATCGCAAAGGATGGTGGAGTAACTACTAGCACTACCACAAAAACAAGTGGGGGATGGTTTAGTAATTTTAATAAAGGGTCAACTACTAATACCAATACGAACACGAATACTAACACCAACACTAATACCAGTAGCGCTGCAACCGCTGCTTCGTATATAAAAAACATATCGTTTAATCGCACCAGTGAGACAAGTAACTCAGTTACAGGAACATTTGCGTATAACGTAACAACGGAATTTACTCCAGATGCAGGGACTCTACAAATCTATTGTTCTGATGGAACTACTTATCATACATTAGATGTTGATGCGAATAAGAAATTTACTGTTGGTCAACATACAACGAAGTCATATACTATTGCTATTTCTGCTGACACAGCATGTAAAATGATATATAACTTGTCTAGTTATACTAAAGACTCGGATAGTATTACTGTATCTGGACCCAAAAAAACTACTAATACGAGTAAGATAGCTGATCCACTTGATGATACTCTTACTCCGAACAATAAAGGTATATCGGTAAAAATAGATTCTTTTGCTAAGAATAGTATTACCTATACATTGACTGTTACTGATAAACTTATTGATCAAGCCGGTATATATTGTGTAAACATAAAAGATCCTGGTTTCTTGATTAATGGTACTTTTGAAACGAGAGCAACTCTTCCAGGTCTTTCGACTGGTACTCCACAGAAAATTACCACAAGTGGTTCGTATGTAAATCCAATAGAGTTTAATACTGCTGAGAGCTATTCATGTGCTGTTGCGTATACTAGAGAGGGTACTGGTGACTATTATTCAACCTGGGCATTTCCGTTAAAAGTTGGTGCTGATAACAGTATCAAGGTGTATGCAGATCGGTAGTATTTCTTTGTACTATTGATTCTACATATGATATACTTAGGTTATATTAATTAATAAATAAAAGTAATATTTTTTTGAATATGTACAAAATTCTTGGATTCTTTATGGGCATTTTGGCTCCAGTAGCTGCATTTGCTCAGGTCACAACTAATGTTGGACCAGCATATAGCGGTAATCAAACTGTCGGTACATTGCTCTCAACCGGTCAGAGTTTGATGAACCTTCTTATTCGTGTTCTTGTCGGCTTCGCAATCCTTATGATTGTTATCGGAGTTGTGAGATTTATTATTGCTGGTACTTCAGGATCTGAAGAGGCTCAGGCAAAAGCGAAAGGTACTATTCTATACGGAGTTCTTGGTTTGTTTGTTATCACAACTATCTGGGGTCTTGTTGGTATCGTTCGTCGCTCTCTTGGTAC
>CAZRUN010000023.1:0-4011 GCA_964603415.1 uncultured Candidatus Saccharibacteria bacterium
GGACCTGGTGAATATAAAGATAGGGATAGATAAGGGGGCTGAGGGGGAGTGGCAAACAGTCATAGAAGAGGACTCACTTGTTGATAACGATACATCACACTCAACTGGTCAAAGAATCTGCAGCTCGGCTCTTGAGTGCGCAACTATCTGCACCACATACTGCAAAAATGGTTCTTGTAATTACACAAAGCCAGTTCCTGGAATTATGGATCCTAATAATGCAAAAGCTATTAAAGATATTAAACACATATCAGGTCCCGGTATGACAGCTTCACCAGCCGTAATCGAAGGACTTAAGAAACTATCTGTTGAATTTAATAAAGAAAACAAGGGATACACTGCTGATATTATAAGTGCATATCGTCCAATAAACAGACAACTTGAGATTGCATGTAAAGACCTTAAAAGAGTCCCGTCATATGTTGCATATCCTGGTGGTAGTAATCATGGAACCGGAGTTGCTGTAGATATTTATCTTAATCAAAATGGTAAAAGATTATCATATTGCACACTCGAGAATTCACGGAAGATGGATCAAATGATGACCAATGCGGGATGGAAGAGATATATAAATGAAGCCTGGCATTATGAATATGGAGTCGCAGAAAGTCCTACCCGTTGTAGTTATCCAACCTGTCCAAAAGCAAAGTTATGTGGTAAATAAAAAAACGAGACATAGTCTCGTTTTTTTATATTCCATCCTTATCCTCAACGTACTTAACAACAATATGTCTCTCTTTGCCTGCACCCTCAGAGTCAGTCACAATGTTCTTATCTTTCTCTAGATAGGTATGGATAACGCGTCTCTCATAGCCATTCATTGGATCAAGAGCAATACTTGATTTAAAGAACTTTGCTCGCTCAGCCATCATATGCGCTTTTGTTTTCAAACCTTCGATATGTTGTTTTTGAAAATTATTAACATCAAGCGTTATCGGTAGTGGGGGAGTGTCTGTCTCCATATATCGATGGAGTAGTGTGTTAAGCGCACTGAGAGACTCACCATCTCGGCCAATAAGTAATCTGCCATCAGGGCTTGATACTTCAAGAGTTGAAAGTCCTGTATCACTGTCATTTTGCAGCTCAATAGAAGTAATAGTTGCCCCAAGAGTCTTAATGATATTCTCTACGAACTGCTTTGCGTCTTCTGTAGTCTTAGCCATATAATAAACTGTATCATACGAAAGCCCCCTCTGCAAAGAGGGGGCTTATAAATAAAGGTTTATTTCACAACTTCAGCAATAACATCCCTTGTTTCTTTCTTTTTCACTGCTCTGGCGATAGCTCTCTCTTGAACCATCGTAATCAGATTATTAACGATCCAGTAGAGTCCAACAGCAGCCTGAATTCTGTATGTAATGAATGCAATGATGAGCGGAAAGACAAATTTCATTTGAACCTGCATTGATTTTTGAATATCAGCAGAGAGACCAGTTTGCCCAGCTGTTGTTTTATTTTGCAGCTTCTGAGTAGGGGAGAAGTATACTTGAAGGAATTGAGTAAGTCCTGTCACAATCGCAATCCATAGTGAATGTGTTTTAGTTAAATCAAGAATACCAAGGAACACTGTATTAATTGTTTCTGGTGCGCGAACAAAGGTGTAGAGGTGTGCTGTTTCTAAATTAATACCTCGCAAAAATACATAGTAAAGTCCAAAAATAATTGGGATTTGAATAAGCAAAACAAGACATCCAGAAAAAGGATTTACTTTCTTTTCTCTATAGAGCGCAAAGGTTTCTTTTGCTTCATCTTCTTTCGAAAGTTTCTTTGCTTTAATCTCAGCTATGTGCGATTGAATACTCGCCATATCGAGCTGAGAAGTTATAGCCTTTTTAGACAGGGGATAGAGCAGTGTCTTAACAATGATAGTTAAGAGGATAACAGCAAAACCTAAGTCTCCCATGGTGACATAAGAAAGCAAGAGTACAAGAACGTTAAGGATCGGGTTATATATAAATGTATTCCACATAGCCTGTAGTGTAACAGAGCTAAGGAAGCGGGTCAAAGTTATCACCTTTGTGCCATGGGTGACAACGAGCTATTCTTTTGATACCGAGGATCATTCCTTTACCGAGTCCGTACTTCACGATAGCTTGTTTAGTATATTCTGAGCAGGTTGGGTAAAAAACGCAGACTGGGGTCGAAGATTTAAAGACCCCACTATCACGAGAAAGATACTTTTGATACCAGGTGATGAGCTTAACGACTATTTGTGACATAGCATTCGTGTAATTTCTTTTTCAATATCAATAAAAGGTAGCTCATTAATAGGTTTCTGAACCCCGATACTATAGTCGCCGGGATATGTCGGGGATATCTTTTCTAAGATTGAGATAACCTTTCTTTTTGCTGTATTTCGCCCAACGGCACTTTTATATACCTTTTTAGGAACAAAGACCGAAAAACGAGAGATTTCACCTTGTTTATATAGAACAGAAAAAAGAGTGCTAGCCACTCTTTTACTGTTCTTTTTGAGCTCTATTATTTGCGCACTACTTAGTCTCTGTGCTTTTGAAAGCATAGTTTATACAGCAAGCTTTGTACGGCCTTTTTGGCGACGAGCAGTTAAAATCTTTACTCCGCCTGGAGTCTTGCTACGAACTAAAAACCCATGCGTCTTTGCACGTTTTCGCTTGTTTGGATTGTAGGTAAATGACATATGTAGCGATAATAACCCAAAACAGTGAAAAAAGCAAGTAGGGGAGGGGTAGGGTAATTATACACAACTTTCCCACAGGGTTTGAACATATACACCTATTAAGGGGGGCTCTAAATCTATATAATACATCTATGCAAAATGATATTGATCCGGAAAAGCTGTGGGAAGAGTGCTTGCTACTCCTAGAGTGTATGGTTTCCAGACCAAATTTTACTGCCTGGTTCAAACAAACATATATCACAAAGATAGAAGACGGTGTTGTGTTTATTGGTGTTCCTAATGAATTTGCTAAGGATTGGCTTCATAACAAGTTCCACAAAATCATACTGAAAACACTCGTAGACAATGCTCCATTCTTAAAAAGTGTTGAGTTTGTAGTTGCAAAATATGATTCAAACGCAACCCCTCGAGCAGTAGTCCCCAAGCAATCCACAGGACCAAGCCTGCCTCTTCAAGAAATATATGTAAACAAAGAAGATGGCCTTAATCCTCGTTATACATTTGATACTATGATCGTTGGCTCATTCAACGAACTCGCTAATGCTGGGGCACAGGCGGTTGTACGCAACCCTGGAACACTTTATAACCCATACTTCATATACGGAAACACTGGTCTTGGAAAGACACATATGATAGAGGGGATTGGTAATGCTATTAAAAAGCAGTTTCCAGACAAAAAAGTATATTACACCAGTGCAGAAAAATTTGTCATTGAGTGTATTAATGCGATCCAAAACAAAACAATGAATAACTTTAAGGATCGATATCGTTATTTTGACGTACTCATTATGGATGATATCCAAATGATTGGAAAAGGTGAGAAGATTCAAGATGAAATCTTCCATTTATTCAATATCTTATATGAAGCAGGTAAACAAATCATCTTTTCATCAGATAAACACCCAAATTACATTACCGGACTTGAAGATCGTCTCCGTTCTCGATTCTCCCAAGGAATGATTGTAGACGTCCATGAGCCTGATTATGAATCCAGAGTTGCTATTATTCGCTCTAATCTCTCAAAAATGGGGGTAGGTCTACCAACAGAGAGCATTGAATACATTGCGTCATCTGTTGAAGGGAATATTCGGGAACTAGAAGGGAATATAAAGACGATAACGCTGCAAATTGATATAAAGAAACGTAATCTGACTCTCCAAGAAATCAAAGATATCATTAAAAACAGTGTAAAATCTCAAAAACAGATATCAGTTGAAGAAGTTGTAAAAGTAATATCATCGTTCTATCACATTGAAAATGATTCCATGTACGAAAAGACAAGACGAAAAGAGGTCGTTCATGTAAGACAGATAATTATGTATATCCTTCGAGAAGATTTTAATTTATCATTT
>CAZRUN010000023.1:4021-10739 GCA_964603415.1 uncultured Candidatus Saccharibacteria bacterium
AGTATTCATATAAAATACTGGAAGTTTTATATCTAATTCATCATTTCCATTTATTGGACAAAAGATGGGAGGGAAGGATCATACGACAGTCATCCATTCATACGAAAAGATTAAAGTTGAGCTGGAAACAAACACTGGATTAATGTCGGAAATCGAGAGGATACGGTCGTTATTTAAATAGAATAATATGTGGATAATTATTCTAACAGAAAAAAATGCTGAGTTATAAAAAGTAATCCAGTATGTCCCCAAAAAGGAAATTCGAAACAATGCATATAAAATATACATTAAGAAAGATTTCCCCAATTAACAGTCATAGTAATAGTATTTGTTTTTAATTTATATATATCATGGAATTAACTATAGAAAAGAAATATATCGAAGATGTGGTGAAAACTATTTCAAGAGTATCTTTGAAAGGTGTTATGCATCCAGCTCTTAAACTCTCACGAATCACCGTTAAAGACAAAAAATGTACTGTTAGTGCAACAAACCTATCTTTAGCTGTAGAAATTACTTTTTCAATTGATAGTGATGGTTCTGGTGAATACTTTGTTGATACTGTCACATTCGAAAGAATACTTTCTGGAATGCTTGATTCAGATACAGTTCATTTTAATTTTAAAGATACTGCTCTTGAGCTTAAAACAAAGAAGGCAAAAGCACGTATCCCATATCAAAATGGTGAAGATGTTCCAACAATCCCTGTTGTCTCAGGAACTCATGTGGCTCTGCCAGCAAGTAATTTTAAGAAAGCGTTAACTATTACCCTTCCAGGGGCATCTACTACTGACATAAAACCAGAATTAGCATCCCTCTTTATCTCTTTCAAAGATAATGCAATTACGAGTGTTGCAACTGATGCATTTCAACTTATCGAATATATTGACCAGGTAACAACAACACGTAATTTTTCATTTCTATTGCCTGCTCGTGAGGCAGCAGATATTTTAAAAATTATTGATACTGTTGATGGAGCTCTATCTGCAACATATAGTGATACGCTATTTGAAATAAAAACAAAAACAATTACTGTTATTACTAAGCTAACTCAAGGACTCTTCCCCGACTACACAACTATCATTCCCAAAAACCCACTTGGAAATGTGCACTTCTTAAGAAGTGATCTCGATAGAGCACTTAGATTCCTCATGTCTTTGCGCTCAGAGACTAATCATGTGCATATAGAGGCACATAGTGGAGATATTGTGCTCTCTGTGAAGAATAGTAGTGGTGGAGACAGTGAATACAGTATTAATGCATCGCTTGATGGCGAACCATTCTCAGGTAATCTTATGGGTGTTCATCTTAAAACACTTGCAAGTAATGTACCAAATGATGGAATCAACCTCTCATTCTATGGAGACCAGAAGCCTTTTATCGCAACTGGTGCTAGTGGTGCTGATTTTAGGTATCTCATGATGCCAGTCTCAGCTGCATAATATGCAAAAACTGGATACAGAAAAACATATTATTCTCGGTATTGATCCAGGGATTGAGCGTTTAGGTATTGCAGTCTTAGAATATAATCCGGCTAATGCAAAGAAAGAGACAGTTATTTTTTCAGAATGCTTCATGACGCATAAAAGTGAAACAACAGAGAAACGACTAGCGGCAATCTATACTCGTATACAAAAAATTATTAATCAGTATTCCCCAGATATTTTGGCCATAGAAAGTATATTCTTTAGTGTAAACCAAAAAACCGCTATTGTTGTGGCTGAGGCTCGAGGTGTTGTACTTGCTGCCGCTGGGGAGTACTCACTACGGGTTATTGAACTAACACCAAATGAGATAAAACTAGCTGTTACTGGTTACGGCAAGGCTACAAAGAGCGATATTATAAAAATGGTTCCTAAAATTGTTACATTACCAACGGATTCTCTGCAAGACGATGAAATTGATGCCATTGCTATTGCCCTATCGTCGAGTAGCCAATTGCGTTATTCACAGATATAACAATGTTTCCTCTTGCGAAATAGAGTGAGACGTGTAAAAGTAAAAAGCATAAGACTAATAGTTAATTTCACACACGTAATACATGCACACAGATGATATTCAAAAAACAAATGACGAGGACGAGGCTTTTTTAGGAGGAGTTACTGTTGACGACGACGCCGACGTTGTTGTTGAGGACGAGGTTATTCCTGGGGGTGAGGTAGAAGATACACTTGCATTACTTCATCAGGGTGAATCAGATGAAGTATACGAATTTTTTGTTGATGAGGAAGAAGATCGCGACGGCGAGCTCTAATATATAAAAACCCGGACATGTCCGGGTTTTTATTATGTATAGCGTATATGTACACGACGCATGTTTTCGATATTAGACTGCAATTCTTCATCGATATCTGCTTGCATCATATGTTCTGGCATATATTCAAAATCAACACAGGCAAATGCATTTCTGATATCAAGGTTTGCTGATGATGGCCACTCAACACATACTAACGTTCCAGGGTCTTTAAGGAAGGCTTCAATACGCAATGCCTCTCGATGGTGTGGTTCAAGACGATATGCATCGATATGGATCAATGTGTACAGTTCTGGGATGGTTTCGCTATCTACTTGATAGCGTTTCATGAGGGTAAATGTGGGACTTTGTACACGGTCTTCTATCCCCACTTGATATGCTAATTCTTGTACGAACGCTGTTTTACCTGCCCCAAGTGGTCCATTCATAAAAATAATGACCCCCTTGTCGGCTAACGGTTTTTGAACATGATCCAAAAGATCTCGAACAGGTATTGCTAGTTCTTCTGGGGAATGGACAAGGAATACTTTTTCGTTTTGCATAGTTACTTAATTCTAAAGAATCTTTTTTTACCTATACGATATGTACCAATAATACCAATGTCTGTATCGTCTGTTATTGTTCTTTGGTCTTCCATATGTTCAATAGCTTTTCCTTGAAGTAGTCTGCGGTATTCACTATTTGATGAAACAATACCAGATGATACAACAAGCTCAAGAAGTGTTTTTGATTCATCAAACGAAATAACAGTCTCAACAACTTCTGGTATCTTCTTTTCGGAAAATGATTCTATCCAGATACGTTTTGCTTGTTCCGATGCTTCTTTTCCGTGATATATGTTTGTGATCTCTTCAGCAAGACGAAGTTTTGTTTCTCTGTTATCAGTGTTCTCCAGTATAGTTTCTATTTCTTCAAGATTAAGAAATGTACAATCAACAAAGAGCTGTCTCATATTTTCATCTGGTTGTGCCATGATGCCACCAAACATATCATTTGCAGTTGTATCGAGGAATACACCAGTGCCCAATGATTTAGACATCATCTTTTCTCCTGTTTTTGGGTTTTCGAGTAGTGTTGTTATTAATACAAACTTTTCTCGGTTATTCATCTTACGCTGCAGTGTTCTTCCCGCGAGTGCGTTAAACTTTTGATCATTACCACACAGCTCAATATCAACATCCATATGCACACTATCGTAGCCTTGCATGAGGGGATAGAAGAACTCATGCAAATGAATTGGCTTGTGTTCATTCAATCTCTTTTCAAACATATCACGCTCAAGCATTCCTTGGACGGTGAAGTGTGATGCTATTTTAATAACTTCTTCAAAAGTAAGTTTTGAAAGCCAGTCATGGTTATAGAGTACTTTGACTGGGTTTACGGTATCATTAAAATTAATGATTGGTTTTACTTGCGAAAGCCATGTTTGCACATTCTCAACTACTTGGTCTCGTGTTAACTCAACCCGAGTAGCAGTTTTGTCTGTTGGGTCGCCGATGCGAGAGGTAAAATCACCAATAAGGAAAATAACCTCATGGCCTAGTTGTCGAAACTTCTCAAGAACCATATAGTTTGTCGCATGTCCTAAATGTAAGGAAGTGCCTGTGGCATCCGTACCTATATAAATACGGATCTTATCACCAGAAAGAAGCTTATTTTTAAGCTCTGAAACTGATGGAATGACTTCTTTGATTGATCGAGAAAGAAGCTCATCTATACGTTTGGGATCTGTATGTATTATATCCATATAACGACTATACCATTTTCCAGTCTATGCTAAAATAGGAGTATGCAAAAACGTATCAAAGACATCAAAGAACACGCTAAGACGACCTTGACCACTAAAACAATAGAAGTCAAAAAAAAGCTTAAAAATACTAGTGTTAAGACATATATCCGCTACGGACTATATGCCCTCCTCGGGCTTGTAGCTCTTTTTGGCGCTCTTATTCTATTTTATATTGCCACCGTTCCATTGCCGGATATCTCAAACTTCGATAAACGTGTTATTTCTCAATCAACAAAAGTCTATGATCGCACAGGAAAAGTTCTTTTGTATGATAACCACAACACTATCCGCCGAACAGTGATTTCTTTGGGTGAGATTAACCCATACATTCAGAATGCGGCTGTTGCTATTGAAGATGATCAATTCTACTCTCATCATGGTGTTCGTGTTAAATCACTCATTCGTGCATTCGTATCAACAGTATTTAAGGGTGATACACAAGGAGGCTCAACGTTAACCCAGCAGATTGTTAAAAACACACTGCTCACCAGTGAAAAAACTATGTCTCGAAAGATCAAGGAAATGATCATTGCTGTTCGTCTAGAACAGAAGCTGACAAAACCTGAGCTTCTTGAAATTTATCTTAATGAAGCGCCATACAGTGGTAATGTGTACGGTGTTGAAGAAGCATCTCAGGTTTATTTCAAAAAACATGCTAAGGACGTAACACTTGCTGAAGCATCATATCTTGCCGCTATTCCGCAAGCACCAAGTCATTGGGATCCAAATGGTCCAAATCGAGCAGCTTTAGATGATCGAGCTCATTATGTGTTAACTCGTATGGAAACGTTTGGGTATATTACTCCGGAAGAACACAAACAAGCGTTAGCTGAGAATGTTGTGTTTGTTGCAAAAGCTCAAACTGCAATCAAGGCTCCTCATTTTGCTTTTTATATTCGAGACTACTTGGTTAAGAAGTATGGAGAAGATATGGTTGATCGAGAAGGTCTCAAAGTTATCTCAACACTTGATTTTGAACTCCAATCGTATGCTGAAGAAGAAGCTTTAAAGGAAGGTCTTAAGAATGCAAAGAGTTATGGTGGCGAAAATATTGCACTTGTGGCTATAGATCCAAACAACGGACACATACTATCAATGGTTGGTTCAAGAGATTTTTTTGATAAAGAGATTGATGGACAAGTTAACGTAGCGAATTCACCACGTCAACCTGGTTCAGCATTTAAACCATTTGCTTATGCGACAGCCTTTAAAAAAGGGTATCGACCAGAAACAGTTCTGTTTGATACTTTTACAGAGTTTAATGCTAATTGTAGTAGCAGTGGGCAGGGATATAATTGTTATTCACCAGATAACTTTGATGGTAAATTTAAAGGCCCAATGATGCTTAAAAATGCATTGGCTGAATCACGAAACATTCCATCAGTGAAGATTCTGTACCTTGCTGGTATTTCTGACACTATCGCTACAGCAAGATCTATGGGAGTTACTAGTCTTAAGGATGCAAAAAATTATGGACTCTCTCTTGTCTTAGGTGCTGCCGAGGTTAAATTAGTTGATATGGTTTCAGCGTATGGAACATTTGCAACAGGGGGTGTTCAGTATCCAGTAACTGGTATTCTTCGTGTCGAAAATCGTTCCGGAGAAGTATTGGAAGAGTATCTTCAAGATGAAGGCGAACAAGTTTTACCTGATTATGTAGCAAGTGCCATCACAAGTATTCTTTCAAATGAAGACCTGCGTGCACCAACATTTGGTCGTGGATCATCACTCCACGTTCCTGGATATTCTGTTGCTGCAAAGACTGGTACCACAAACAGTAGTCGAGATGCGTGGATTGTCGGGTATTCACCAAAGGTAGTTGTTGGTGTTTGGGCTGGAAATAATGATAATCACGCAATGAAAAACGGTGGGGCGCAGGTAGCGGGGCCACTGTTTAATAAAGTTATTACCTCGTATCTTTCAAAAGTAGGGAATGAAAATTTCGCTGTTGTTCCGTTTCCTGATCAAGGTGGAGCTCCAGTTCTTAGAGGTTTGTGGCAAGGAGGAGAGAGTTTCTATGTGGATAGTATCTCCGGAGGTCAGGCTACTGATTTTACTCCTCCAGAGGCTCGCGTAGAAAAGGTTATCACCAATGTCCATACTATACTCTATTGGGTTGATAAAAATAATCCACTTGGCGCACGTCCAAGTAATCCAACAAGTGATCCGCAGTTTAAAAACTGGGAAGCAGGTATTCTTTCTTGGTGGGCTAATCATGGGGGACCTGTTGTGACTGCCTCAAGTATTCCGACATATTACGATACAGTGCATACAGCAATTGTGAATATTCCAATTCAGGTCAATGGTATTATCGATGGGCAAAAAATAGAGACGGCAGGAGACATACCACTTACGTTTAGTGCGCAATCAGATTCTATAAAGAGAATGGATATATATGTTGATTCAAAAAAAGTAGCAACACTTGCTGCTACGCCTTGGGAATATGTGTTTAACCCGGACACGCTCTCTCTTAGAGGAGGTGAACATGTTTTACGTGTCGTCGTACTCGATACACTTCTGAATCAAGGTGAAGCAGTATTGTCATTTACCTATACAAAAGAAGAACCAGAGCCTACCGTAGTTCCAGAATAACAAGATTGTGTTTTGTTAAGAGTAGTTCAAGTATTTCCTGTTTCTGGGATAGTATTCTACTTCTCTTAGCTCCAAAGACATGT
>CAZRUN010000023.1:10749-13892 GCA_964603415.1 uncultured Candidatus Saccharibacteria bacterium
GATTTTTTATCGTCAGCTCTTTCTTTTCAAGAGCGACATTGGTCTTCTCTTTAATTGCTTCAATAACTAAAACCTTCTCCTCTATTTTTTTCTGGAGTACTTTTCCTGCGCCTTTGAAATAGTGCTCAATATGATCCATGGCTAATCAGAGATATGGAGTATACCTGAGTCTGTGATTGTTCTGCCGCGCGGTGTTCGTTCGATAAAGCCGAGTGAGAGTAGATATGGCTCTACAACATCTTCCAGCGTGCCTTCGTCCTCGTGGAGCGCTGCAGCGAGGGTCTGCAGACCAGTTGGTCCACCTTTAAATTTGTTTAGTAATACTTTGAGATAGTCTCTATCGATCGCTGTTAACCCAAGTGGATCAATGCCGAGCATGGTAAGAGCAGCACTCGCGGTATCTTTTGAGAGTGGTACGTTTTTTACTTGTCCGTAGTCGCGAACACGTTTCAGGAAATAGTTTGCGGCGCGAGGAGTTTGCCGTGAGCGACGAACAATTTCTTCAACAGCTTGTTCTTCTGTTTCAATCTCAAGTAATCGTGCAGAACGATTAAGAATTTGTGCGAGTTCACTCGGAGAATAATATTCAAGACGAAACACTCCACCACCGAAGCGTGAGCGAAGCGGAGCTGAGAGGAGGGAGATACGAGTTGTTGCTCCAATGAGTGTAAATGGTGGTAACTCAAGTTGTACGCTTCGTGCGCTTGGACCTTTGCCAATCATGATATCCATAACACCGGATTCCATAGCAGGGTAGAGGATTTCTTCCACTAATTTTGAAAGTCTATGTATCTCATCGATGAATAGAATGTCGTGTGGGGAGAGATTGGTCAATATTGAGGCTAAATCACCGATTTTCTCTATCGCTGGACCTGATGTTACGGTAATATTACGTCCGGTTTCCTTGGCAATGAGGTGAGCGATGGTTGTTTTACCGAGTCCCGGAGGACCGTAGAATAGCATATGTTCAGCCGATTCTCCGCGCTCTTTTGCGGCTGTTAATAAGATGTGGATGTTTTGTTTAATACTTTCTTGTCCGACATACTCGTCCCAAGTGTTGGGGCGCAGGCTTTGGTCGAGGAATTTGGAATCTAGCTTCATATATAAGGGTTTTTGGGATTATAGGGTTTTGGAGGATACTCCTTGACAAATGAATATCAATTTGCTATAATGCACTTACAAATATATCAGTATTGTTTGTATATATTTGTTTTATTGATATACTTTGAGTATAGCATAGTTTGCCCTGTGCTTTTGTTTTTTTTAAAGACGACACCAATCTATAAGCAATCAGCTTTATCGCCCGGTACCTCTCGCGGAGGACATTCTGGTTCCGACTGGAATTATCCTACAAGGTTGTACTACTTGCTGGGACTTGTGCCCTTCAAGGATTGTTTATAGATTAGTGTCTTTTTTATTTCTCGAGATTATAGTTTCCACTCTCAACTAGTTCGCATGTATATACTAAATCCTTAAGAATCTCTGCGCAGTTTTCTTGTGATAGAGGAGATTGTATATTTCTTTGGATATATAGAGTGTCGTACATCAGTGTGCAATCCTTATAAATGACCGGGTGATTTGCGAGAGGTTTATACCAGGCAACTTTTTTGGGAACAACTGTTGGTTTTGTTGTAATAATCAGCTCGGCTCCGACCATTCTTCGGTAATATTCACATCTAATTGTTCTTCCATTGTACATGCCTGTTATGTACAAATATTTTCGTTTGTATCCTGCCGTTTTCCATTCATCTGCACCAATACTGAGCCGAAGTTCTGAGCAATCAACTTCGGCTTTTTCTTTTAGTTTATTTAGAAAATAATGTCTTAGTATAAGGGAAACGAAGACAGCTAGGACTATAAGAATTAGTGGATTCATAATATATTTAATTATCTTAAAAATGGTAAGGGAACCCCAAAAAGCGATAATAGTGGAGCAAGGAAAAATAAAAATAGAATAGCCAAAGTCATATAAAAAATAAATTCATGTTTGGCTATTCTCCAAAAAGCCCAAAACACAAATAATACATTTTCTTCTTTTAATAAATCTAGATCTGTTTCCAAAGTTACTTCTTTTGTCTTAAAGAAATTATCCGTTACTTTAATATGTAGTATATTTTTTTCATTTTGGTTGTACCAAGTATCATCAGACGACAGTTTATTGAATGAGTTTCTTACATATTTTTCTCCTGTTGAAGATATAAATTCCATAGGGGTGGCATCTGCCATGTATTTAGAAAAAAAGACCCATCGACCACATTCTTTATTATCAGAATCTCTAGTAAGAATAATTTCATAAGTGAAGAGAGAAAGACTTTTTGTAGCGTTTAAATCTTTGAAAAGGCTTAAAGGCTTAAAAGTGATAGAACGCTTCATCTTTATATTAGCTGTTAAACTTGCTAAAACAATTTTTGCGTCTCGTGTTAGATAACTTAAGCTATGATTGGTGTAATAAAATTTACCCAAAGAATTATTTTTTGAATCAAAAAGTATATATTCTTTGTTTATTTTTATAATCTTATATTGCATGTTTATATATTACTCAAACTCACGACACTCTTCACTTCTTCAAGTGTAGTGATTTTTTTAATAACTTTAACAATACCGTCTTCTTTCATGTTAAGTATACCTTGCTTGTCGGCAACGAGTTCAATCTCATGTTCTGATGGATTGTTTGGAATGATGGCCTGAATGCTTGCATCGTTATAGATAGCTTCAAAGATTCCGAGACGTCCTTTGTATCCGGTGAAATTACATGCTTCGCAGCCATGAGTCACAGCTATCTCATATGTATCTTTCTTTTCTGTTTCATATACAGCGAGGTCTTTTCCGTTAGTTAATGCTTGATCAAGGATCTTATTAATCTCTTCTACTTCATTTGCTTCGGCTGCTCGGTACGTGACACAGTGTGAACAGACTTTGCGAACAAGACGCTGTGCAATCGATAGTGACAATGCGGAGACAAGAATTTTTGGGTTAACACCGAGATCGATGAAGCGGGGAATGACGCCAGCTGCATTGTTAGTGTGGAGTGTTGAGAAGACAATGTGTCCAGTCAGGGCTGCTTCAATGGCGATTTCAGCTGTCTCATGGTCACGGATTTCACCAACCATGATAACTTCAGGGTCTTGTCGAAGTGCAGAGCG
>CAZRUN010000024.1:0-10989 GCA_964603415.1 uncultured Candidatus Saccharibacteria bacterium
AAGTTTATTGCTGATGCTATTGGTAATGGAGCTGTATGTGTTGTGTGTGAAGAAATTCCTAAATCTATAGAAAATAATACCGTTACCTATATTATTGTAGATGATACTCGTTTAGCTATTGGACCAATGGCTAGCTCATTCTACGGTCATCCTTCAAGAAAAATGAAAGTTATCGGTGTTACGGGTACGAATGGTAAGACGACTGTAGCGACAATGATATACCGAATGCTTAATGGTTTCTTTAGAAAAGTTGGGCTCATTTCAACTGTTGAGAATATTATTGGTACTGAAGTTGTTGAATCAACACATACAACACCAGATACTATTACTAATCAGCAGCTCTTAAAGCGAATGTGTGATGCTGGTTGTGAGTATGTGTGTATGGAGGTTTCATCTCACAGTGTTGTGCAGTCACGTATACTTGGTATCCAGTTTACCGGAGCAGTATTTACTAATCTTTCTCATGATCACCTTAACTATCATCATACGATAGAAAATTATGCTGCTGCCAAGAAGTCATTCTTTGATATTCTCCCACAAGATTCTTTTGCGTTAACTAATATCGATGATCCGTATGGCCGATTTATGGTTGCTGACTGTAATGCACATATGTGGACGTATGGATTCAATGGGATTGCTGATTTCAATGAGGTATTCGCTTCAAAATTAATCGGCAGGTTTAATGAATACAATATGCTTGCGGTCTATGCTGTTGGAAAACTCCTTGGTTTTGAGCCAGCAAATATAAAGAATATCTTGAAAGATATACCAGCTCCCAGGGGGCGATTTGAGTTGGCGTATGAATATGGCGGAATTAAATGTATTGTTGACTATGCTCATACCCCAGATGGTATACAGAATGTACTTGAAGCAGCGCGTGATTTAGTAAAAGAAGAAGGGCGATTAATTTCAGTAATTGGTTGTGGTGGAGATCGTGATGGCAGTAAGCGGGCAATGATGGGACGACTTGGATATGATTTATCTGATATCCTTATTCTAACGAGTGATAATCCGCGCAGTGAAGATCCGCTAAAGATATTATCCGATATCCGCCAAGGCCTACCGGAGGTGGTAGAAAAACATGTCGAATCTATTGTTGATCGACATGAAGCTATTCTAAAAGTCAAAGAATTAGCTCATCCAGGAGATGTAGTTATGGTGCTGGGCAAAGGGCACGAAACATATCAGGAGATTAAGGGTGTTAAAAATCACTTTGATGACAAAGAAGAGATTTTGCAAGCGTTTAGTGTATAGAAAAAGTCCCCAAATGGGGACTGTTTTTATTCAAAGATGATGTTTTTGGGCCAGAATTTTTTAAGATTAAGTATCTCACTATCGTTATCATATACTAGTTTTGGGTCTCTAGAAATAAAATGTGTAGTATTTTTTAATACACCTGTCAGTATCTTAATTGGTATGTATGTATTATGGTCTGATAATACACCAGTATTAACTATCTCCACTTGAGTTCCTTTTGGAATTACTATTGGTTTTTTTAAGTGTAGTTGTTTTAATCGTTCTTGTTTGTCTAATTGTATTGATTTATTGTGTCTGTCAAATTCCTCCTTGAGTGTTTCAAATCGTAAATTAAGTGTCTGTTTTTCCATTTCTGAAAGTATTTCAAAAAATGCATGCAGTTTTTTATCTGGGGTTTTTCCAATTTCTTTACCCATAGCATTACCCAGCATCTCTAATATATCCATTTTAGGGAATTCTTTAGATACTGTTGTTGGGATAATATGGTCGAGGATGATCTCAGGAAACATAGTTTTTGTGTCTACTCCAACAAGTATAATAGTTGTACGTAATATTTGCAGTATACGCTCTATTTTTTGTTGATGTATTGCTGGTCGTACAAAACATTGTCCACATTGCGGGTTATTACAGAATAATCCTCCTTCTGATTCGACTGTTCTATGTACATGTCGCGGGCCACCACCATACTTAACTGGTTCTTTTGAGGGATGTGTTTCAAGATGAAATTTTTGTATCAGTAAGCCTTTTTTACAAGTAGGACATTGTTCATTTGTGTTGAGTATATATTTCTTTTTCATAGTAGTAATAATTTTATTTTCATCACTATAGGTTATTTATTGATGTTTGTAAAGGATAGGGTTATGGTTTGTTGTTATGCGTAGATATCTTTTACGAGCGTAGTTTTTTAATGTATACTAAAGTTGTAATAGTAATATAATATCTATGGATACAAACACACAACAACTTAAATCGGGGCTCACTATTCTTGGTATTGTACTTGCACTTGGAATGATACTGACATCAATTATTGGTGCGTATGCATTTATTCGTTCAAAGAAGCTGGGTGATGTTGTTACCGTAACCGGTTCATCAACAAAAGATGTAGTAAGTGATACCGGTAAACTCTATGTTTCGTTTTCTCGCGGTGCGCGGGTTTCGACTCTTGATGCGGATTATAAAACTATGGCATCTGATGCTACAGCGATAACTGGATATTTAAAACAAAAAGGTTTTGCTGATGCTGATATTACTGTGAGCTCTGTTAACGCTGACGAGGTTTGGAATGAGACTGAAAGAGTTCGTAAAGATTATAACCTTCGTCAGAGTATTGAAGTTGTAAGTAGCGACGTCGTTCTTATTGATCGAGTTTCAAAAGATATTACATCACTTGCTGCAAGTGGTATTGTTCTTAATGTGAATGCGAGTTATACCTATTCTAAACTTGCTGATGAGCGCGTAGCGCTTCTTTCTTCAGCTATTGATGATGCTCGAGCTCGTGCTGATGCAATTGCTGAGAAGAGTAGTCGTAAGATTGGTGCGATTCAGAGCGCTGCAAGTGGTGTTGTACAGGTTCTATCTCCTGGTTCAATTGAAGTTCAGGATTACGGATCCTATGATACTTCAACTATCAATAAAACTATTATGGTAACCACAAAAGTTTCATTTTCTCTTAAATAGTATGAAGATATCTCGCATTGTTCGATATATATTTCTTGGGCTCATGGTATGTGCTAGTCTATCTGTTTCAGGACAGACTGTACCGCATGCTGGGTTTACCGGAGATGAGATATTAATTTCAAACGAGACTCCTTCTAAGGGTGAGACTGTGCGGTTGTCTATACCGCTCTATAACGAGTCTGGTGGCGTTATAACAGGAATGGTGAGACTGTATGAGAAGGATAAGAAGATTGGAGAGCAATCCATTACACTTAAAACAGCATCATTTAGCGGTGTTACTTTTGAATGGGAAGCTCTTTCTGGTGCCCATATGTTTGTATTTAAGCTTGAAGATACGACGATCTTGTATCCTAAAAAAACAAAGGAAGTCGTTATTCTTGAGAATAGGGAAGCGAAAGGTAGTCTTACTACGCAACTTACGAGTGCTGATAGTATTCCGAGTAATGAAGAAGGTTTATTAAAAGAGTATTCTGTTGATGATCGTTCTGAAACCAATGCGAGTACTAATAGTATTGATACATACCGTCAAGATTTTCTATATGACATTGAGGACAAGGTTAAAGCAATTAGGAGAGATATTTCTGAGAGTGTGCAATCAAATGCTGAATATGAAGAGCGTTTAACTGATCTTCGTTCCTCTGTACCGCGCTCTGATGGTAGCCTGCTAACCCCTCTTCAGTATGTATATGCATGGCTTCTTGGCGCTGCTGTGTATGTGATTAGTAACGCATATCTCTTTTATGGACTTGGAATTCTAATTTTGTTTTTTGTTATTCGAATTGTGATCAAACGTGTACGCCGAACACATCGATAGAGATATGCTTAGAATAATTTCTGGAATAATCCTGCTTATTGTCTTCTTTTTTACACATGTTTTTTTTGTGCAAATTCTCTGTATTTTGGGAGCAGTCTTTTTATTACCAGTATCATTTTTGATTGTCTTACCTATTACGCTTATATATGATAGTGTTTTTTCTGGAGAGAGATCTCCTTTATTTAGTATAATCGCAGTGAGTAGTATTTTGTTATTATATCTTTTGAAACCATATTTGAGACGATAGTATATGAGATTATTTAAACGACGTAAAAAATATTCAACATTTGACGTTGATACCATATTTCTGGATAACAAGAATATGCCGGTTTTTAACCGTGCTCAAAAAGAGGGGACAATTGAACAAACAATTAATAGGCGTACTGTTGCGACACTTCTCGGTGTCTCTCTTGTTCTTATTTTCGGTATTGCTCTTAAGGCAGTTCACTTGCAGATAATTAGTGCAGACAAATTAACTGCTCGAGCAGAGAACAATCGATTAGATGCGATTCCACTCTTTGCCCGTCGTGGCGTTATTATGGATCGCAATGGTGAACTTCTCGCTTGGAATGCACTTGAAAAAGAAAATCTTGAAACAGAAGAAGCCTTAGAATATATTCCAGAGAGGTTATATACAGACAAGAAAGGTATGGGGCATATTATTGGGTATGTATCGTATCCTCAAAAGGATTCTATGGGCCGCTACTGGCAAACATCATTTATTGGACGTGATGGTATTGAGAAATTGTATGATGCTGCATTGTCTGGTGTAAACGGTGCACGTCTTATTGAAGTTGATGTTGCGGGTAAGATACTTTCGACTAATCTAGCGCGTAATCCTGTTCCAGGGGAAAAAATTGTCTTAACTGTTGATGCTCGTATGGAAGACGCGCTCTATCGCGGAATGGAAAATCTTGCAGCTAATATGGGGTATCGCGGTGGCGGTGGTGTTATTATGGATATCCGTACTGGTGATGAGCTGGCAATGAGTAGTTTTCCTGAATATAGTAGTAGGGCGCTATCAGGAGGTAAAGATCGTGAGACTGTTGCGGGAAATTTTAAGGATACCCGATCTATATTCCTCAATCGTGTTTTTCAGGGATCATATGCTCCTGGTTCTATCGTTAAACCGTTTGTAGCGCTTGCTGCACTGCATAATGGTGTTATTACTGAATATGTAAATATCCTTTCAACTGGTTCGATGAGTTTACCGAATCCGTATAATCCAAGTAAGCCAACTATTTTTAAAGACTGGCAGGTTAGTGGATATACTGATATGCGTCGTGCCATTGCTGTATCAAGTGATATTTATTTCTATCAAGTCGGAGGAGGGTTTGGTTCTCAGAAAGGTATTGGTATTAGTGGGATTGAAAAAATTGCTGATCTTTTTGGTCTCAGTCAGAAAACAGGCATCCTTTTCCCTGGAGAAGTTTCTGGAGTTATTCCATCACCTGAATGGAAAGAGAAATATTTCCCAGGTGATCCATGGCGTGTGGGTGACACCTATCACAGTTCTATTGGTCAGTATGGTTGGCAAGTGACGCCGATTGCCATGGCTCGGGCTGTTGCTGGTCTTGCGACATACGGCACCCTCCCAAAACCTCGGGTGACTTTTGATGAGCCTGTAGTTACTGAACAGGTAGATACGAAATTTTCCGTGCATGAGTATCAAGTTATTCAGGAAGGTATGCGTATGACGGTAACTGATGGAACAGCAAAAGTTCTCGATATCTCTTCAATGCATGTTGCCGTTAAAACAGGTACAGCCCAAGTTGGCGCCGGTAATAGTCGCATTAACTCATGGGTTGTTGGCTTTTTCCCGTATGAAAATCCTAAGTATTCATTCGCTGTTCTTATGGAGGGTGCACCATCTTCAGCTAATCAATCCGCGTCATTTGTCATGAGGGACTTTTTCCTGACATTAGAGAGGGAACATCCTGAGGTTATTCAGTATCTTTCAGAAGCCAGATAATCGTGCTATAGTACTGATATGGAAGAAAAAATATACATAACCAAAGAAAATAGAGAAGAACTCGAGCAAGAGCTTGAGATGCGCCGTAGTACAAAGCGTCAAGAAATCAAGGACCAATTGGAATTCGCCAAATCTCTTGGGGACCTCTCTGAAAACGCCGAATATCATCAGGCTCGTGAAGATCAGGGTCGCAATGAAGACCGTATTTCTGAGATCGAACATTTACTTCAAAATGCAGAAGTTGTTACTAAATCAAAACACAATCAGGTTGATATTGGAGCACGCATAACTATCCAAAAGAAAGGAGGTTCTCCAGCTGAGTATACAATTGTCGGAGGAGAAGAAGCTGATATTGCTGAACAAAAAATATCATATCTCTCACCAATTGGTGCAGCTATTTTTGGTAAGAATGCTGGTGAGACTGTTGAGGTGGAAACACCAAATGGAAAAGTTTCGTATACAATTGTAACTATTCACTAATTATATGGCAGGACTCGAAGAACTCCGGCGTGTTCGACTGTCAAAAAAAGAACTTCTGGATACAGCGGGTCTTTCTTCATATCCAGCGAGTGTTCCTCGAACACATTCAATTCCTGAGTTAAAGAAAAATTTCGATACATTTCTAGTGGAGTCGCCAGAGAGTGATTTTAGTATTGCCGGTCGAATCATTTCAATTCGTGGACAGGGTGCTATCTTATTTGTGACGCTACTTGATGAGAACGAAAAATTCCAAGTTGTATTCAAGAAAGATGTACTGGGGGATGAGAAACTTAATCTATTTACTGATACTACTGATATTGGAGATATTATTTCAGTGACTGGAACTGTCTTTACGACTCAGCGTGGTGAAAATAGTATCTTAGTTACTGCGTGGGCTATGGCAACTAAGTCGCTCTTGCCTCTACCGGAAAAATGGTCAGGCTTGCAAGACGAAGAAGAACTTGGTCGCAAGCGATATTTAGAAATGATTACCGAGCCAGCTGCATACGAGCGAATGGTGATGCGCAGCTATATCGTTAGAGCAATTCGAAACTTCTTTGATGGTCTTGGTTTTATCGAAGTTGAAACACCAATATTGCAAATGCAGGCCGGCGGCGCAAATGCAAAGACATTTGATACGCATCATAACGACTATGATATGGATATGGTACTGCGTATTGCGGTTGAGCTAGATCATAAGATAATTATGGCTGGCGGTATTCCCCGTATTTATGAAATTGGTAAGATGTTCCGTAATGAGGGTAGTGACCCGAGTCATATTCAAGAATTTACAATGATTGAATGGTATTCTGCGTATAATACTCTGGACGAGAATATGTCATGGACTGAAACACTACTGAAGCATCTCGCAAAAGATATTGTTAAGAAAAACGAATATGTGGTAACTGATAAAGAGGGTAACGCGCAGACTATCTCATTTGACGGTGAGTGGCCTCGAAGAACATTTGGAGATCTATTGAAAGAGTATGCGAATATTGATTTTGTCTCTATTACTGATCAGGAACTACGCGAAGAGGTTAAAAAGTATGGTATGCCTGATGCTGAGACTAAGACTGCGGGACGCGCAACTTTGCTCGATTATATCTACAAGCGTACAGCACGTCCTCAATTGATTCATCCAACCTTTGTTACAAGATACCCAGGAGCGCTCAAGCCGCTTGCGCAGCAGAATGACGACGGTAGCGCTGAAGTTGCTCAACTTGTCATGGCTGGTATGGAAATCACAAACCAATATGCTGAGCTTGTTGATCCAATTCGTCAACGTGAGCTCATGGAGTCTCAAGCAAAAGCTCGACTAGCAGGGGACGAAGAAGCTATGGATGTTGATGAACGATTCTTGAATGCTATGGAGCAAGGTATGCCACCAATGACAGGATTCGGTATGGGTATTGATCGTATTGTCGCCATTCTTACTGAACAACATAATCTGCGGGATACACTATTCTTCCCGATAATGAGACCAAAAAGCGAATAAAAAGAACCCAGCAGTATGCTGGGTTTTTTTTGTTTATCCAAAAAAATTATTTTGGATGTATTTTTTGCCATCTAGGTTTGTATCTATAGGCATCAATGGTTTGGTAAAAGGGGTAATAATTTTCCCCAGTACAGATTTGTTGCCGTTTTGAATTAATGTTTGACTAACGACAAATGTATTTGTAGGATTTTCTTCGTTGTTCATCTTGATAAATACTTTACTCTTTTATTTTCTCATTGTCCAGTGGGATTTTTGTCATTGGGGATAACTATATTGTAGCATTGTGGGGCGAAGTGGTGTATAATTGTACTCAAGTGGGGCAAAGTGGGATGATTAAAAATCAACCAAAAAGCCTTACAAAACAAACATATTATGTTGATCGGAGAATTTACACACACATTAGATGATAAGAAGAGAATCACTCTTCCAACCAAGCTCAGACGCGAGCTTGGGAAAACTGTCGTTGTGTCTCCAGGTATTGATTCATGTTTGTTTCTATTAACAAAAGCTGAATGGAATCGTATGGCTGACAAGCTTTCTTCAGGTTCAATGCTTGAACAAAATACACGTAGTTTCTCTCGATATATTTTTGGTCAGGCTATGGAACTTGGTGTTGATACTGCTGGCCGTATCTTGGTTCCTGAGAATCTTCGAACTCTTGCTGGCTTATCACAGAAAGTAGTTCTTATTGGTGTGAAGAATCGAATGGAAATTTGGAGTGAAGAAAAATGGGATCTATATAAAAAAGGCGTAGAGAGTGGTGTCGACTCTATCGCAGGAACATTAGGAGACCTTGGGGTTTTGTAATATGTATACTCACTCACCAGTACTCGTTCGTGAAATACTCGATGGCGCATATGTGCCAGAGGGTGCAATCATTGTTGATGGAACGCTCGGTCTTGGTGGACATGCACTATCTTTTGTTTCAACATATCCATCTGTCGCTGCTTACTACGGCTGTGATCTTGATGTCTCAGCGTTAGCGCTTGCTAAAGAAAAACTATCTACATATCCTTGTGTTCACTATATTGAAACTAATTATTCTTCAGCTGCTGATATTTTAAAATCTCAAGGTGTACGTGCTGCAGATACCATACTTCTTGATCTTGGGGTTAGTTCTATGCAGCTTGATGCTCCGGAGCGTGGATTTTCATTCCGATTTGATGCACCGCTTAATATGCGTCTTGATGGTAAGTCATCTGATACTGCAGGTGAATATATTAATACTGTTTCAGAAGAAGAACTTGTTGAAGTACTCCGTGAACTTGGTGAAGAATCATATGCGACTCGCATTGCATCCTTTATTGTTGAAAATCGTGCGATTAAGCCAATTGAAACTACATTTGAACTTCGTGATATCGTGTACCGCGCATATCCTGTTCACAAACGATTTGGACGAGTACATCCTGCAACGAAGACGTTCCAAGCTCTCCGGATTGCGGTTAACGGAGAACTGAGTCACCTTACTTCTGCACTTACTAGCTTGTCAGAATTTCTCTCGCCTGGGGGACGACTACTGGTTATCAGCTTTCATAGTTTAGAGGATAGGATAGTAAAGCAAACGTTTAGAGAATTACAGGATGGTGGGGGATACACTCTAATTACAAAGAAACCCATAACTCCTAGCGAAGAAGAATTACAAGCAAACCCTCGGAGTCGATCAAGTAAACTCCGTATAATCGAAAAAACATCATGAGAAGAACAACACCTACAAAAAACAATATAGAAGTACTCTCAAAGATAAACTTTACGCTTATCCTTGTTTCGTGTACATGTGTCTTCTCATACCTTATATTGCTTGGATTAACCGCAACAAATGTTGTAACTACTCGCACATTGTCTAAGTCAGTCGAAGAGAAAAAAACAGAACTTGCGACTGTTGAGCTTGATTATATGAGTTCACAAAACATCATGGCACTCGAGAATGCTTCTAACACTGATTTCACAGCAGCTAAGAACATTGCCTATGTATCACCAGGAAATAGTAACCCGATGGATACAGTGGCATTTGCAAAAGCTGTAAGATAATCTATGCATAGTCGAATTCGAATACTTGCTATATGTATGATCGTCCTCTTTGGGGCGCTCTCGGTTCGACTCTTTTACGTACAAGTACTTCACTCTGGCTATTACAAAGCTCGCGGACTTGGTCAATATATTGCCGGTAGGCAAGAAAGTGAGCCAAGAGGTACTATTTATTTTTCTCGGCAAGATGGAACACTCATTAGCGCAGCAACGATGAATAGTGGGTTTGTTCTGGCTATCTCACCATCGAGTATTACTGATGCAGAATCTGTCTATTCTCGTATTACTGCTCTGTATCCAATTGAACGATCGTTGTTTGATGAGAAGATGGCAAAGAAAAATGATCCCTATGAGGAGATTGCCCATCGTGTACCTAAAAGTGTAGCCGACAAGATTCAAGAGGCTAAAATTCCTGGTGTCTATCTTGCTCGTGAACTCTGGCGTAATTATCCTGGTGGTTCTCGCGCTGCTCATGTACTCGGACTCGTAGCGCACCTTGGAGACTATGAAGAAGGTGTGTATGGGCTTGAAAAAGTCTACGAAAAAGAATTAGCGCCTCCTGGGCAGCATAGTACAATCAATCCATTTGCTGCTGCATTTCGGCAGCTTGATTCTGGTTCTGACTCCCGACATGATATTGTGACAACACTCGAACCTGAAATTCAGGTTGCTCTTGAAAAAACACTTACTGATGTGCAGACGATGTATAGCTCAGAGGGTGTAGGGGGAATTGTGATAGATCCGAAGACTGGAGCAATTTTAGCTATGGCATATACACCGTCATTTGATCCAAATACACCAAGTACGGCAAGTAGTGAGGGTGCATTCTTGAATCCTGCGGTATCACGTGTGTATGAGTTTGGTTCAGTCATTAAGCCACTCGTTGTAGCGGCAGCTCTTGATATTGATGTGATTAATGAAAAAACAACATTCAACGATACGGGTAGTATTAAAGTTGGTGTTGAAACAATACATAACTTTGATAACAAGGGGCGCGGTATTGTAACCATTAAAGAAATTCTGGGACAGTCTTAGAATACTGGTATGGTGATGATTATGCAGCGAATGACTAAAGATACTGCACTCAGCTATTTTGAAAAGTATGGACTGCGGAGTAAGACAGGGATTGATCTGCCAAGTGAAGTAATTAGTTTAACAAAAAATGCAGCATCTGATATTCTAATCAGAAAACTTGATCTAGTTAGCCTACATGGGTAGCTACTCCAGTATGTGAAATTCACTTGTAGGCTAACACTTACTAATTTACTT
>CAZRUN010000025.1:0-8875 GCA_964603415.1 uncultured Candidatus Saccharibacteria bacterium
GCGCGCAAGCGCGCTCTCCGTGGATTTCAAAACGCCCTTTTCTTTTCTTGCCGAAATTCCCATCACCGCGCGGAGCGCGGACGCATTTTTGCGGGGAAATTCAATCGGGTGGAGGTGGGGGGAGTCGAACCCCCGTGCAGTGTGTGGGCATGTATCAGTCTACATGTGTAGATGATACAGTTGTTTTTCAGAATGCGATATACGAGTATCATCGTTCAATATCACACCCCAATCATGAATTCAGTGTTCCGCCACGTCCATGCAAACGGAGCGGTAAGTCAGAGTGTATAACAACAATTCTTTATCCTATGACGTAACAAAGATTGCCGTGACGCGCCAGTTTTGTTAGGCGAATGTCATTGTGCCGAACGCGTAAGGCGAACGAACACTTTTTGCTGCTGTATTTGCAGTTGAGTTGTGTATGGTTGTTGATGCGGTTTCATACTCCGCAACATGCAGATACACACCCAGAATCACACTGTCGATGCCAATGCACCCCCATATTTATTTGTGTTAACGAACACTATACTGTCTGCGGATATCTCTCTCAACCGTGCGTTTTTTTAATGTTTCGCGTTTGTCTGCCTTCTTTTTTCCGCGGCCGACACCGATAGAGAGCTTGATCCACCTCTTTTTAAGATACAACGATAATGGGACTATTGTCAATCCTTTCTCTTCGGTATATTTTTTAAGTTTCTTGAGCTCACTTTTGTTCAAGAGGAGCTTACGGGTCCGTTCTTTTTCTTTGATGTCACTTAGGTTTCCTTTTTGATATTCATCAACTTTCATTCCTAAAATGTAGGCTTCGTTTTCAAGTATTTTGACATATGACCCTATGATGCTCCCGCGACCATTTTTTATGGATTTTACCTCACTACCAACAAGCTCAACACCAGCTTCAAAGGTATCGAGTATTTCGTAATCAAAACGGGCTTTTCTGTTCTCCAGGATATGGGCCATATAGAATATAATACCATATGAGTATCTTTCTTGTCATATTTCATTTTCTATGGTATTTTTACAAAAAATAAAACTATGGATAGAATTAAAAACATAACTGATATTGAGATTTTTCCGGCTCATAAGAGCTGTGCGCAAGGCTGCGCTATTTGTCCACTCTCTAGTCGAGGTCATACCTCTTCTCAGGTGCGGATTGATACGAATGTTCAGGAGACGATATCTCTTCTTGAGGAGGTGATTAATCAAACCGATGGCAGGTATAATATACATTTCACTGGAGCCTTGTCAGAAGACAATCGTGAACTATTCCCAACACTCAGACATCCCGAGCGTCTGCATATGGCTCGCTTTGAAACGCATGAGCGTGTTCGAAGAGAGGGCGGTGTTAAAGAATTTACCAGAGAAATGTGTCGTATACTTGAAAGAGAACATATAAACCCGGATACAATCGGTTTTTCAATTGTTCCAGAAAGTCCGCTGATTAATCACGTTGATGCATACCTCATGAGAACAACGATTGAGGGCATAGGAGAATGGTATTTTGATACTACTCCGCGGAATATCGAAGTAACAATACGCTCAAACATGATTCCAATGGAAACATTACAGGCAGTATCATCACAGCTTTTATTTAACGATGAGAAGTATATACGTCCGATATTGCAGCAGTATACTGATCCTCAATTCATTTCTGTCACTGAACGTAAAAAAATAACACATGAAGGAGTCAATTATACTTTTTACTATAACGAGTATAGTACGTTACTTCCTGAGAGTAATTCAGTTCTCAGTATTAGCAATCGTGCAATTGCATTGCATGATAGAAAGATAACAAAAAATCTTGAAAAGAAGCAAGCAATACATGCTATGTGTATGACTGATGGAGGTGTTAACATTGCTGTCGCTCCGCAAGGCGTTATGATCTTGCATGTAAGTGCATTCATTAATAATCCCATTCTATGGCTTTCGCATGACGATTTCAGAACTACGCTGCGGTTGAGGAGTAAAAAGCCCGGCTTTTCGATGACAGGTTTTGCTTCTGATGTTATTCAGGAGAATCTCATATTCTATTCTTTGGTTAAGAAAAAGCTCCAGGGTACCTGGAAAGAAGCGTTTCAGGATAATAGAGATCAAGTTCGTGCAGTTATCGACGAGAGTAATAAGAAACTAATAAGTGAACCGGTTCCTGTATAGGGCCGGTTTTTTATATGTGGAAACTGGCAAACAGGCCCACTCTCGTGTATATTGAGGGAATGAAAATCACGTTTAAAACAACTAAAAAGAAGCCGAATAGCAAAAATAATAAGGGTAATAAAAGAAGTGAGCCAAGTTTCTTGACTCAGCTTATGGGTATTGTTCTTTTGTTTATTTTCGTTTCTGCGGTATATAGTCTCATTGTTAACAAGAAGGAAGTAGTGAAAGAATCTAACTTGACCGATATTTCTCAAGCTATCATTCTAGGTAACGCTACTGGCGTCACCGTATCGGGTAGCGATATTAAAGTAACACTGAGTGACGGCACTATTCTGAAAGCAAACAAAGAACCAGAGTCTTCACTGTCTGATACACTCTCAAACTATGGTGTTAGTCCAGACGCTCTTTCTCGAACACCGATTGAAATCAAAAAAGAAAGTGGATTTAGATATTTCTTAGTTTCGTCACTTCCATTTTTGATTCCGCTCATCATTGTTGGATTCCTTATCTATATGATGACTCGTCAGGTTAAAGGTTCTGGTATGCAAGCGTTTAACTTTGGGCAATCTCGCGCTCGTATTCTTGATCCAAATGATGAAAAGAATAGAATCACATTTGATGATGTTGCTGGAGCACGCGAAGCCAAACAAGAGCTTCGAGAAATCGTTGAGTTTTTACGTGAACCAAAAAAGTTTCTTGAAATTGGTGCTGAGATTCCGAAAGGAGTACTACTCACTGGACATCCTGGAACCGGAAAGACACTCCTTGCTCGAGCGGTGGCAGGGGAGGCAAAAGTTCCATTCTTTCATTTGTCTGGATCTGAATTCGTAGAACTCTTTGTCGGAGTTGGAGCATCACGTGTCCGTGATCTCTTCAAGATGGCAAAGAAGATGGCCCCAGCTATTGTCTTCATTGATGAAATTGACGCGGTAGGGCGTTCTCGAGGAGTTGGTATGGGTGGTGGAAATGATGAACGTGAGCAAACATTAAACCAAATTCTTGTTGAAATGGATGGCTTTGAGCCAACAGACAAAGTCATTGTCATTGCGGCAACAAACCGTTCTGATGTCTTGGACAGTGCGCTCCTTCGCCCAGGACGATTTGATAGGCGTGTAACTCTAGATCTACCTGATCGTCGAGATCGAACAGAGATACTGAAGATTCATGCCAAGAAAAAGAAAATTGATGATACAGCTGATCTTGAAACCATTGCAGCGCGTACACCTGGATTCTCTGGAGCTGATCTCTTTTCTGTTATGAACGAAGCAGCTATCTTGGCTGCACGCCGAGACGCAAAAGAACTTGGACAGATTGATTTAACTAGTGCGGTTGAAAAAGTTATGATTGGTCCAGAACGGCAAAGTCATCTTATGGGAGACGAAGAAAAGAAACTAGTTGCATATCATGAAGCTGGTCATGCACTCCTCGCGTCACTGTTGCCACATGCTGATCCGGTGCATAAAGTCTCAATCATTTCTCGGGGGACTGCTGGTGGGTATACTCTTAAGATTCCTCTTAACGATAAGCACTTGCCAACAAAGAATACATTCCTTGATGACCTCGTTGTATTCTTGGGTGGTTATGCAACAGAAGAAATTGTCTTAGGTGATATTACAACTGGACCTTCAAATGATCTTCAGGTTGCAACGGGTCTAGCCCGCGATATGGTTACAAAATATGGTATGTCTAGTGAGATTGGACCAATGGCCACAACACCAGGACAGAAAGTTATATTTGGTAATGCGGTAGATTCAGATGTTTCGCCAGCTCTTCAAGCACGTGTTGATGCTGAGGTTGAGAAATTAATGAAAGATGCTCATGTTAAAGCCCACGCTATGCTTAACGAAAATCGTCACATCTTAGATGCGATTGCGAATAAACTTATGGAGGTTGAGACGCTTGAGCAGGACGAGTACAATAAGATTATTGAATCGTTTGGGATTAAAATAAAGACTCTCTAGCCCAGGCCTTACCTGAGCTGGTAATAAAAAACGGAGGAACAAATTTGTTCCTCCTTTTTATTATTTTAGTAACTGTATGGCTTGTTCAATCTCAGCTATCATTTTTTTAGCTGCACCTGCAGGATCTGCGCTTTGGGTGATAGCTCTTCCCACAACAATTGCGGTAGCTCCCAACCTTATCGCCATCTTTGCAGTAGTAACTCTTGTTTGGTCATTTCCCAAGCCTTCTGATGGCTGAATTCCCGGAGTAATTTTTAAAAGTTCTTTGAGTCCTCTGTAATTATTTATTACTTGAAGATCTTGTGCTGAACATACAATCCCATTAATTCCACTTCTTTGTGCATCTTGTGTAAATGAAAGGACTTTATTTGATACATTGTCATTGAAAACTTTTTGGCACTCCTCGTCATCAAAAGAAGTTAAAACAGTTACTCCTAAAACGATAGTATTTCCTTTACTTTTTGCAATTTCAGCTAAAGCTTTAGGTCCGGCAGAACAATGGATATTAAACATTTCTACGTCATACTTAAGAAGTTTTAATGCAGCCTGCACCATTGTGTTTGGAATGTCGTTAATTTTTACATCCACAAAAATCTTCAATCCGGCATCTTTGACTACTTCAATCATAGGCTGCAGGCCAAACCCCAGAATTGTTTCAAATCCGATTTTAGCCCATCCAACATGGGGGGAAACTTTTTTGAGTAAATTTCTTACTTCCTCGATATTTTCAACATTGTCGAGAGCAATGATTAATTTGTCCTTAGGACTGGCGAATAAATTTAAATTTGGATCCATTTTGAGTTGTTTTTAAGTATTTTAAATTAAACTAATATTGCATTTCTTTTTAAGAATGTCAAATAAGGTGATTAGGTAAATAAAAATGCCCATCTTTTGTAAGATGGGCGGTTACACATAGTTTTTTTGTTAGACTGCTTCTGGTCTCATTTCTTGAAATCTTTTGTCGAAATTATGTATCTCTTCTTTCATTTTTTCTCTGGTCTCTGGAGTAAAATGATTAGTGCGTTCCATTTCGGCATACATTTCATCAAATGTTAGAAGTGATGCTATTTCGCATGGGGGATTAAGTTTGATTGTGGTGCCGGTAATATTTTCTGTTCCAGTGAACTGGTTTCGTGCAGTTTCAAAACCATAATCATAGATTGATATTATTTTATTACACCGTGCTCCTGTTTTTCTTATTTTTTCTACTTCAAGAGCAGAGCTGCCACCACTAGATATAAGGTCTTCAATTACCAATATATTGTCTTTGTTTGTTGGGTTTACCAATAAATACGGTTTTCCTTTTTCATTTAGATCGAACCAAAACGTTTTTGGGTTCTTTGCATTAGGAAACACATGTATTATTGTATCTCGCGAAGCGAACTCTCCATCAAACAGTATCATTGGGACAAGGTTCTTCGGGAGGATGCCTTCTACCGGTTTCATTAATCCGTGATTTTTAGGTTTCTCTCGTATATACGCGAATGGTAATTTCATCATATTGGCAAGCTGTACCCCATAAGGGATCGCTTCACGTCTATATGTTAAAATACAGTTTATCTGTTTTTCTCGTATCTCATTTTTCAACTCCTGTGTTTCCTTAGGAATAGGATAATCTCTTTGATGCCATAAATCATGGTGAAATTTTAAGAAATGGTCACCCATATTAATGAGAAGTGGAGTACGTACTGTTGTTACTAATTGCACCGTTTTTTAATATTGTCCGCGCATTTTTTTTTTTTTCTTTTTTTAAGAAGTCTTTTTTCATGGTTATCTTTATTTAAATCAATACTACTTATATTCTATAAAATGTCAAACCGGCCGTATTGCATTTTATGCAGTTTTGGTTAATACTTGTTTTGTGGATATCCACCCGTAGCTCAGTTGGTTAGAGCATCTAGCTTATACCTAGAGGGTCCCACGTTCGAGTCGTGGCGGGTGGACAATTGGAAAACAAAACGTCTCGCGGTATACTATACGCATACATGGCGAGTCATAAGAAGCATACACATATTCATCCAGTACATGCATACATGTATATTGGACTTGCTATAGGAATATCTATTTGGCTTATTACTCTTGCGAGTCCTGCGAGTGTGAAAGCTGATGCTGATGTTTCTTTGAATCAACTCATTACCGAAAAAGATACTGTTACCGAAATGGAACTCTTGAAACCCGATGTTGTTCTTTCAACTGAAGAAGTTTCTACGGTTCTTCCTGAGATAACCGAAACAGTTGCCAATGAAACTGATCTTTCTGTTACGATCTTGCCGTCTGGTAAGCATCAAAGTACAAAGAGTAGTATTACATTTCTCTTTTCTCACCCAGTCAGTCTTCCTTTGCTTAAGAGTGCGGTGACCATTGTTCCAAACGTGTCGGGATCATTTTCTGTTAATGGCCGTATTGCTACATTTACTCCAGATAGCCCACTTGCTCCAGAAACAGAATATCAAGTACAGGTTTCACCGAATATACATGGTAAGGGTGGGGAAACAATGAAGAGTCCAGTTTCTGCACATTTTGAAACACGTGCTGAGACACATATTCTCGCTGTTCCATACTATCGTCAACAATTTTCTCGTTCATGTGAAGCTGCGTCACTTCGTATGGCACTAGCATACCTAGGAACTGTTACGAGTGACAAAGAAATTGTCACTGCAGCTGGTTATGATCCGAGAGAACCAAATTGGGCAGACAAGACATGGGATGATCCATATGAGATGTTTGTTGGGTTTCTTGATGGTAAACAAGTTGGATATGGTATGTACGCTTCAGCGTTAGCCAAAGCCAGTTCAGCTCTTGGTCATTCCTCTCGTGTGCTTAAGAACCCAACGAGCGAAGAATTAGCTCAAGCGATATGGAACGATACTCCTGTTGTTATTTGGGGGTATATTAAAGGTACCGCTCCAAAGCTTTCATATTTCTATACTGATGCAGGTAAACGAATACCAATATATTCAAATGAACATGCTCGCACCATTGTTGGTGTTGTTGGTAGTCCAGAGAATCCTGTTGGTTTCTATGTACACGATCCATTATCGGGTCTTGCGAATGAATATTGGACAGCGCAAGATCTTGAAAAACACATGAGTCTCTTTGGGGCAGTGTCTAATCAGGCATTGGTGATTGAGTAATTCCCGGGGTGGTTTATATGGTATAATACCTATATGAAAATAGGTATTTTTGATTCAGGTATTGGAGGGCTTACAATTGCTCGCGTTATTCAGGCTACATTGCCGAATGAAACTATTATCTATTTTGGTGATACCGCTCACTTGCCGTACGGTAATAAATCGCAAGAATTAGTAAAGGAATATGCCGAAAAGATAACAAGATACTTAATCGAAGAAGAAGGATGTTCTTCGATTGTTATTGCTTGTAATACCGCATCAGCTGCAGCGTATGCATCTTTAAGAGATACTTTTAAGGGGAGTGTGCCAATTATTAATGTTATCGATCCTATTATTGAGGCAGTTGTTTCAAACGATGCTATCCATAAGGTTGGTATTATTGCTACATCAACAACTGTTGATTCTGGTATATATCAGGAAAAGTTAACACGTCGAAAACCATCTCTCCGTTACTCTGTGCTACCAACACCACTTCTTGCTCCAATGATTGAAGAAGGTTTCTATAAAGGCGCGATTAGTCGAGATGTTATTCATGGGTATTTATCTAAAACAGAATTACAAGATATCGATGCTCTTGTTCTTGCGTGTACACACTATCCACTTATTAAAAAAGATATCGCTGAATACTATAAGGGTACTGTTGAGATCATTGATGCTCCAGAGATTGTAGTAGAAAAGTTGCGTAGTATTCTTGAGAAAGAGAATCTTCTTTCTACTACAAAAGAATCTGAAGATGTCTATTATGTCAGTGATCTTACTGAATCATTCGAAAAAACAACTGAGCTCTTTTTTGGTAAAGCTGTACCATTAAAACTCAAGAAAATATAAGGTTACTCAAAATGAATAACCGCTTGGTTTTTCAATAGATGTTCTTGTATTCCCGGATGATCTTTTAATTCAGGATCTTTTTCTAAGATTGCTCGCGCTTCTTTCTTTGCAGCTTCAACAAGTTTAATATTACGAAGCGCTTCCATAGCAAGGTCTGATATTCCAGATTGTTTTATGCCAGCAAATTGTCCTGGACCTCTTTCCATCATGTCAGCTTCGGCTAGTTCAAATCCATTTTTTGTTTCAACAAGAGTTGTTAATCTTTTTCCAGATTTTTCACTTTCCGTGTTGCTGGTGAGATAGCAGTAGGGTTGATGATTACCGCGCAGTACTCGTCCGCGTAGTTGATGGAGCTGCGCTACACCAAATCTCTCAGCTTCTTCAATGATGATTAGACTCGCATTGGGAATATTAACACCAACTTCAACAACTGAAGTTGCGACAAGTACGTCCAGTTCATGTCTTAAGAACTGTTCCATAATATCTTCTTTTTCATTTGGTTTTAGTTTTCCATGAAGAACTCCAATACGGTATCCTTTGAGTTCGCTTGCCGCTAATCGTTTTGCTTCTTCTGTGACTGATCTGAGTCCTCCTGTATTCTTTTTCTTGAGTTCTTTTGTCTCGCTCTCATCTATTCTTGGACAGATAACATATGCTTGTCTTTTTGCTGCAAGTTCATTGCGAACATGTTCATACATTGTTTCCCGTTCTCCTTTGGTTATGAATTTAGTTATGACACTTTTGCGTCCTGGTGGCATATCTGTCAGAACAGACAGATCTAAGTCTCCGAAAATGGTTAGT
>CAZRUN010000025.1:8885-10130 GCA_964603415.1 uncultured Candidatus Saccharibacteria bacterium
TTGGAGTCGCTGTCATTGAAAGAAGATGCGGCGCCTTGCCATCTTGAGTGATGAGAGCTTTTCGCTGCTTCGCACCAAAGCGATGTTGCTCATCAATGATAGCTAGTGCAGGGTGACGCATGACAACAGCCTTACTCATCAATGAATGAGTACCAATCAATATATCAATACTGCCATCCTTTGCCCATTTCAGAAGTTGAGTACGAGATACTGGTGTCCATTCAATATCGAGTCTCTTGCGTGATACAGACTTTGCAGGGAATTTCTTGCAGCCAGAGCTCGTAATGAGTCCGATTGTTTTTCCGTATTGTCCAAACATCTGACAAAAACTCTCAAAATGTTGGTTTGCTAATATTTCAGTTGGAGCCATGTAGAGAACCTGCAGGTATTCATTCTTTTTTTCAGGGGAGGGTGTATGTACTGCGGCGTATGCAATTGCAGCTGCAATTGCTGTTTTCCCTGAGCCAACATCTCCTTCAAGAAGTCTTGTCATGGGGATTTTCTTTGTGCAATCATTTACAACATCATCGAGTACTGTTTTTTGCCCATCTGTTAATTTGAAGGGTAGGGAGGACAAGAAGGTTGAAACTGGAGAAGTGATTTGATATGCACCATGGCTCTGATATTCATCACGAGCACGGAGACGTTCAATTTCAATGGTAATTATTTCTTCAAAAGCAAATCTCTTTCGTGCAGCTTCAGCGTCTTCTGGTGTGCGAGGCATATGCATCCAGAGGAGCGCTGTTTCTATTTTAGGTAAATGATATTTTTCAAGGATGTCTGCTGGTAGAGGGTCGGGTATTTTTTTATGTGCACCGCCGGCAAATGCCTTTTGGATAGCATAGTAGAACCACTTGGCGGTTAACCCGCGTGTTTCCGGATATACAGGGATATGTGTAATTTGTATATCTTTATTCTCTGAAAAAAGATCAGTGTTCGCGCTGTCTTGGTTTGTAAGTATGTCAGGATTTAATATAGAACGTTTACTACCCTTAACACTAACTGTTCCAGAGAGGGTGATATGTGTTCCTTCTTTGAGCATTTTTGAAATATATGGCTGGTGAAGCCAGACAATCTCAATAGTACCAGTGGTATCTTTGAGATTTGCCTTGGTCATAGGGATACGGCTTTTCCATGATATTTCTTTTTGTATATTAGAAATTTCTCCTGATACTATTGCATGATCACCATCGGAGAGACCTTGGATATTTTTACCGTTCGTTTGTCCAAGGTATCTGTTAGGGA
>CAZRUN010000025.1:10184-10551 GCA_964603415.1 uncultured Candidatus Saccharibacteria bacterium
TAGATCGAGTGGCTCCATTTAGCGCATGGACATTGGAGATGACCCCGGACCATCAATTCGTTTCATTTTTTGAGGTGTGTCATTGGTTGGTTTTTTGTTCCACATAACAACAACTACGATAATTCCTAGAATAACTAGGATTGGCAGCGCTTTGGTGAAAAGTGATTTTTGCATATACCGTAAGTATACCATAGGGCATATGGTATACTCTAGTCATGTTTCTACAATGCGTACCACCATCTGGAATACTTGGAGATATTGCTATGGCTTTGTCGGGTTCCTCACTTACTTTTGGTATTGCTTTTGTTGGGGGATTGTTATCATTCCTTGCTCCATGTGTATTGCCGCTCATTCCTGGAGCTATTGC
>CAZRUN010000026.1:0-9488 GCA_964603415.1 uncultured Candidatus Saccharibacteria bacterium
GTGCTACATGTCCAGTGGGATCAATTTTAATCAAATATCCTATGAATGGTAACTCAAGTATTAAAGCAACATGTCAGTATATTAACCCTGTTCAAACAAAGAGAAATTTGGGTAATTGTTAAAAATAATATTATATATGGAAGAATCTAACGTAACAAATCAAACGCCAATAGAAACAAATACTGTTCCCGAACTAGTAGGACACCCTCCTCTTTCAAAGAAGGCTATAACGATCATCACTGTCACTTGTATTATATTAGCTGTCCTTATTGGCCTATATTTCTGGGGCAGGAATCGTGTTCCCCCAGAGCCTGAATACACTGTGGAAGAAAAAGTACAGTTGATAGACGATGTTGCTAGCCGTACTGAAAAGCAGGGCTTACCACCAGATGAGACTCGGATCGATATTATGAAATATAATGCACAAGAATAGTATGAAAAAATATATTGCATATGCTGGTGTTCTCGCCATTGGTCTCGGACTTGGTCTCGGACTCACCTATGTTGGCGCAGCTTACACTGATCCGGCGCAGAGTGCGCCTGGAGCTAATACACCAGCACCGATATTACTCAATGACATCTCTGGTAGCTCAACAGCTGGAGCATTTCGTAAATTGGGGAAATTAGGAGTAACTATTGTTGGTAAGAATGTTGACGAAGCTCAATTTGTAGACAATTCCCTTGTAATTGCCGGACAAGCGTCATCTCAAGGTCTCGCAGTTCCTGGACGTGTAGATATGCTAGCACAGCTTCCTTCAAATTCTGGACTTAATTCCCTATTCTTTGGAGATCCGACTGTTGTGACTGGTGATTATATGTTTGTACAAGTGGATGGTAACAATAAACCTCGTCTTGTTACTGTCGGTGATCATACTCGTGTTGCACGAATTGTCGCAGGTTCACATACGGCATCAGCAGGAAACTATAATCTGTATGTTGAACCGGGTGACAATGCTACAAATCTAGGTAAACAAGTATCATGGGCTGGAACCCGTACTCCATACTGCACAATAACAGCGAACAAATTAGAGAGTACTGGATGTCCACTAGGTACATACTTGGGTCAGATATTTCCTGAAACAGGAAATGCTGTTGCTGGAGCCTGTTATGATATAACTCCTGGCGAAGGACGATATACTACAAATTCTCACGGTTCGTGTTACTAATATAAATACTATAAAAATCCCCTAACGGGGATTTTTTTTGTAATAAAAAAGCCGCATTGTTGTAACACAATGCGGACTCAGTAGAAATTTGTCTATTTTTTTATAAGTTTTAGTGATTTTGAATCACCAACACTTATAAAATATAAACCAGATTGTAATGTAGAAATGTCCACGATTACGTTCTGTGTAAAAAGCTCATTCAAGATGATCTGCCCTGTTGCTGATCTAATAACATAGTTTGTTTCCTCTTGTGAAGGATTGTCTATGGTTATAGAGTTTGTTGCAGGGTTAGGGTAATAACCGAAAGAATTAGAAATGGTTGCTTGCTTGCTTGTACTTGTACTTTTATTTCCAAGTACAGATATCAGGTGTGTACCAAAACCGTATGTTTTGTTGTTATGGTCGATGATATAATCACAATAGGCTGTATAACGATGCCTCTGTCCAAACGCTGTATAGAATTCTTCAGAAAATCTAATATCTTTCCTGATATCATAATTATATAGCATCTCGCCGATACCCTGTTTTGAAAACAAATAACGTGTACCACCTTCTAGCGTATCCAGAGAAGGATATGCGATGGCTTTTGGCCAAGGGTGTATGTACCACGTGTTAGTGTGATCTTTCAAGGGTAACGTTACGATACCAGATATAATGGGAATGAATGTTTGCGTCGTTTCTTCAAGTTTAAACAACATGCCTTCTGAGCGGTATTGTTCATTGCTTGGATCAGTTACGACATATAGTTCATCTTCCATAATTGTCATCTGTATTGGTTCCATACTGTTTCCACTTAATTCTTTTTGTGGAATAGCTGTGTCTTTACCTGTTTCTAAGTTTAACTCAACGATACCACTACCCAATGTTGGAGCCCCTAAACCAACTAACACTCTACCTGTTTTAGTATATACTACATCTAATAGTATATATTTCTCGAACTGGATTGTTTTCTTGAATACATAATCTCCATTAGATAATACATTAATATCTCTATATAGATTATCTATTACTAAAAAGTGATCTCCGGCTTCGCAGATGTGTTGTGTTGATCTCAGTGGTCTTTTTGACTGAAATATTGGTGTGTATACAACGCTATCGTGTGATATTAACGCTTTATATATTCTTCTCTCATCAGAGATATAGAATACGTTAGAGTCTTTACCTTCGAATACATCGATGGGATTTATTGGGTCACCTACCCAATTATCTTTTAACGATATATTCTTTTCAGTAGTCATATCAAATATGATTACTGGTGCGATTTGCACTTTTCCATCCACTATCGTAGGTTTTATACCTGCGCTGTCTACTATAAACTGGATCATTTTGGATCCACGTTGTATAGCGTATTTGACGTTGTACTTACCTTCTAATAAAGGCTTCCATTCCTTATTCTTATACCCATCTTCTTCTTGAGCTGTTAAAGGACTGATTGTTGTCATTAAGGTTACTAGCACTGCTAGTAATAGCCTTGCGTATCTCCTGTTTTTCATTTTTATATATTTTTATATGTTAGGACCATTATATCACCTTTTGGGCTATGTATATAGTTTTTGCACAGTATGTGTATAACCTAATGGTATGATATAATTTATCTATGAAACATAAACTATTTCTTATCCTTATTGGGGTATTTGTCCTTGTTGGCTCAACTGTTCTTGCTGAATATATTGCTCCGGGTACTGCTACTCCAGGTCATAGTGTTCCAAGTGATTCAGCGAGTAGTACTCCAGAGGTTTTAAAGACTCGTAATGGTAACTTTGATGCAGCTTTGTCTTATGAGCGATTGGGTACCTCAGATGCTTCAAGTACCGCCAGTACAAAGCTCGATCGTAACCTTTTAAGCTTAGGGGTGTACGCGATACAAGGAGCATATGTTGAAAAGCTTGTTACCCTCGGGGTAAGTGGTGTTGCGACTGCTTCGGATTTTACAATCAAAGGAAATAGTACAAAGTTTGACCAGTATGCAAATCCATTTACGTTCGTGGATTATCAAACGAACGTCAACACTACAGCAAAACCGCTCATGGCCTATATTGCTGGACGATATGTTTCGAAATTTGCAGTGACTGACAATGCTAACTCAACAAAAGATGCCGCACTGGATCCTAAGTACAGCCTTGATCTTCAGGCTACTTCTTCGTTTAATCCGACAACAAACATTGGTCGTGGTAACAGTTGTAATTTATATCCGGTTGATCTTGGTACAGCAGCTGGGGATGGTGGTGGTTGTCCCGCAGGAAGTTATATAACTAAATACACAGCTCCAACTCTTACTGGCTACGCAAGTGATGCGAATAATAATAATGAGACTGTTGTTGCTACATGTACAGAATTTAATCCCGCAGCAAGTCCAACAAATCTTGGGCATTGTGATACTGGACGTACATTCTTGCAGGAAAATATACATGGGGGTAATAATGGAAAAATAACAGGTAATCAAACAACTACATATAGTTCTGTTACTACTAATCTGTGTAAATATGTTGTAGGTAGCGGTTATGATTACCAAGGTGTAGATGGTTCTGGTAGTTATGTGGATTCAATGCAGCAAGCGGTATTTAAAGGAAAGAATGTTAAATATCATTGGTTTTATAGTAAGTCTTACTATCAAAATAATGCGATAAACTACTACACTGTTAAGCTTAATAATCCATCATGGGTAAAAGATGCTTCTGGGAATTGGATTGATGCTGAAACAACAGGAATGTTATTCCAGACATGTTATCGAACTAATCGAACTAATACTAGTGGGGATGGATTTTACGCTATAGTATCTGATGATTATGGTCAGATGCATGAAGCATTTCCTCGTCCTGACACTGGTGTCCGTGTAGCATTCACAAGCTTTACTGATAACGATAGCAGTAGTTATTGTCAGGGTAAACTCGAAGCAACAGCAACAGTCTCCGGTGGTACCGCTCCATATACGTACTACTGGGAGAAGAAGCAAGGTAATGGTTCTTGGACACATATTCCCGGTTGTACAGGTTCAACATGTAGTAACTGGTTTGGTAATCGTATGTGGAAGGGATACAATGCCTCGCTCAGTGTGAGGGTTAGTGATGCAAATTCTTATAGTTATACCGCTCGATCAAAGAAATTTAATGCTCGTCCGTGGAGTGGGTGTCAGGGATCATTCTAATACGTATTAACACAATAAAACCCCTTACGAATTCGTAAGGGGTTTTATTGTACGTATCTATGGTTACATTTTTTCTACTGTTTCTATTCCTAGAATAGTAAGTCCATGTTTCATTGTTTCTTTGACTGATTGCAATATGATTAGTTTTTCGGTCATTGTCTCACTATCATCTAATATTTTTTCTTGTCCGTACCATGAGTTAAACACAGAAGCGAGCTCTAGGAGATAGTGAGCAATCGGATGAACTGATAGGTGTTCTCGTGCGCTTGCTAGTACTATCTTGTATCCATGTAGTTTTCGAGTGACAATCGGAGCAATATTTCCAGATATGTGTGCTTTGTTAAGATTAACACCTCTATTCTCCCCTTCTTTGAGTATTGAATTGATACGAGCGACAGTATAGAGAAGGTATACACCCGAATCCCCTGTAAGATTAATTGATTCGTTAATATCAAATGCCATATTCATATTCTTTTCACATTTGAGAATACTGAATTTTGTGGCAGCTAGTGCAATTTTCTCTGTTAGTCCTGTGTCTTCTGATGTGTCTAATCTTTCACCCATCACCACCTTTATTTTTTCTTTAACAGTATCAAGAAGATCGTCAATTAAGAGTACTGTTCCATCGCGTGATGCCATCTTTTTAAAGTTACCATCTTCGTCTTTGAGTCCCATATAGCCATAAGGTATATGGATAAAGTCTGATCGTTTTCCAATTTCTAATTGTTCACAAACAGCGAATAGTTGTTGCATTGCCAGTGTTTGTTCTGGGCCGATAACCCATACGAGCCTATCTGCGTTATATTCTTTTTTCTTAAGATCAGTGAGAGCAATATCTTGTGTTATATAGAGTGCCGTGCCGTCGCTCTTAAGAAGAATCGTTTCTGGTATGTTATATACCTCTTCTATCTGTGTTAGTACCGCACCATCATCAAGCTTTTTAAATATACCTTTTGTTAGTCCGAGCTCGACATATTCTTTACCTGCGAGGTAGTGTTCATGTTCATGCCAGATCTTATCCCATTTATTCCCGAGTCTCTGCAATGTCATGTCCATGCCCGCATATGAGTAGTCGAGGATATGTTGCCATAGTGTCCATGTGTCCGCATCCTTATTCTCCCAGTCTAGAACCATTTGTCTAATCAATGTATCAATTTCACCAGTTGCATCATTCTTTCGTAGATTTTCGCCGCCGATGTAGCACTCAGTGACAAATACATCGGGTCGCATGTCTTTTTCTTCTGGTGTATACCAGGCATCCTTACTATGTATCCATGTACCTATTGTGATTGGAAGAGTATCATCTTTACGCATGAGAGCCAGGAATCCGTACATTGCTTTTGCAATGGCGATACCTCTATTGTTGTCGACGCAGTCTCGTGTGACACGTGCTCCGCAGGTTTCTAGAAGGTTCGCTAGGCTCATACCGACGAGATTGTTTCGCAAATGTCCAAGATGCATTGCTTTGTTTGGATTTGGGGATGTGTGTTCGATAACCCAGTGTAGGTCAGTATCAGTATGTATCTTAAATACATGTTTGTTTTCCGTAGTCAGCATCTCCAGGAGTTCTTTGTGTGCTGTATTAGATAGGAATATATTTACAAGTCCTGGTCCAGCAACTGCGACGTTTTCGATTAGTTCTGGTGCTTCTGCGTTTAGATATGAAACTAATTCCTCTGCGAGTGTTAATGGTTTTTTACCAGCTACTTTAGCTACGCGCAGTGCGATATTAGTTGTACAGTTTCCGTGCTGAGTATGTACTGGCAATGACAAATCAGCGGAGAGGTTTTCCCCTCCGCTCATATGTGCCCATGTTGTTATTAATTTCTCTAGTTTTTCTAGTGGAGTACTATTGAGCTCTGACATATTATTGTTCTTTGAACTTAGGTCCCTTTAATGCACATCGCAATGATGATTTGTAATTTGAACATGCTGGATTACAAGAATCTGTACAGCTTACGACACAATGGTCTCCAGATGCTTTAACTTGGAATGTGCCTGTTTGTGGTGATAGGGCAGGATTACTTGGATAGTTCTCTTCTTTACAGTTTGACATAGTGTAGTTGTAGGTACCAACACCAAGAAGTGCTGGTGAGAATGATGAACTATTATCAAAGTTTGAGAGATTTCCTGTCCACATACTATCATTCCAGTTGAGTGATTTTGTACAACTATTTGCTTGCAGGTTTGATCCTTTGTATAGGATATCGGCGTGTAGGTCAACACCTATTTCATAACATGCTTTTGCTGCTGTAACAGATAGTGTACCTGGTGTGGTGTCGCATGAACGAGTTAACTGTTTACCTATTGTATATGGGGTGGTACCATCTGCCTTCATACACTGTATTTGATACACAAGGGTACCTGTTTGCGTTACCGGGATAGTTGTTAGACTCTGCTGAGATCCATTTTGGTTGATAGTGATTCCACTTCCCCAACCAGCATCGGTATTTGATCCGTTAATAAGAGCCTTACAGGAACCAGTTGCTGCTCCACTAACGATGGTATAGGTAATATCGACTCCGTGGTTGATACATGGAATGATTGTTGTACTGTTTGTGTCATGGTCTTTAGCTGTGAGGTTAATAACAGGGTTAGGAAGAATCATGGTTGTTGTTTGCTGCGTTGAGTATCCTACGCGAGTATTTGGATCTGGAGGAGTTGGGTCAGTACATGTGAATTCCCAATTTGTTGTTTGTGTTAATGGAGGCGTAGTATATGTTCTGTTTCCTGTACCAACAGAAATTGTACTTCCTACTTGGCTACCGTTTCCGTATAGTCGGCCAGTACAACCATTGGGTATATTTGTAACGTTGTATGTCAGCGTCACGGTACTGTTATAGTTAGCAGTTGCTGGAACATTAACCCATGTTACGACTGGCGTATATGTCGTTACCGTAACTATTTCTGTATCTGTTCCAGTTTCTCCGCCGTATGAACATCCCAAGTTAAAGGTTGTTCCATTTGTGACGGTAATATTAGTCACTGTGCCAGATGTCGGAGTGTTTCCTGTTGGTGCAGTAATTGAACTATTTCCATGCCATGCATCACCGGTATTTGATGATGTTGCTGACACTGTACATCCATGTGGGGCATTACTGATACTCCATGCCATGGATATTTGTTCGTTATAATCAACGACTGATTTTGATGGTGTTAATGTAACTATTGGTTTATCATTATCACTCAAACAATCACTTGAGGCGAAATTGGTATCAATGACACATGAAACTCCTGTTGCATTGCCATTAGGATTTACACTAATCCATCCTGTACCCTGTCCATATGATGATGGTGACGATGGACTAGAACCACCACCTCCCCAAGCAAACCCTTCAAATCTGTTGTTGCTTGTCGCATAGGTGACAGAAAATGATGCCCCTTTGAATCCTATCCAGCCGTCATAGCCGCCGAGTTCATATGCAGGACGAAGTGATCCAGAACAGCCGTTTTGATAGACGAAGCAGAACCGTGCGTAGCCAACGAGCTGGTATCCTCCGGATGTTTGGATTAAATGGGCGTTACACCTTGCATCTGTTTCAGTATTTCCTTCACAGGCTGCAGCTAATGGGAAATTATCTCCGCTTTCTGTAAAACCTCCGAATTTGATATAGCCGTATCGCTCACTCCACGCATACCCTTCAAGTGCCTTTGTTGTACGATTAAATTGTACTTTATAATCTACCCCTGTACTGGTATTTGATCCGGTTGCTGTATTGTTAAAATTAATCCAGCCGACTCCTCCAAATGGGGTGTCGTCTGCCCCCCATGCATAGCCCTTCATGTCTATGCTTGCAGCGGACGCGCCTTGGGCGATTGTGAACAAAAAGATAGCTAAAATAAAGGATTTTAAGAATTTTTTCATATGTAATAGTATATCATCAGTATAGATTGTAGGGAATAGTGATATTTGAATTAATCCCTATAATATGTTACATTTGGCGTACATTAAAAGTTAATTAAGAAGTACAAATTAATATGTTGGATTTAAAGACCATGAAGATGGCTTTAGAGGCTTTGGGCGACGAGCGCAAAATCCCTAAAGACAAGGTTATTGATGCCATTGAGCAAGCATTTGCTGCCGCATACAAGAAAGATTACGGTAAAAAAGGCCAAATTGTGCGTGCCCGGATGGATGTTGATAGTGGAAAACTTGATTTTTATCAAGTTAAAATTGTTGTTGATGATACGCTTGTGCGTATTGTGAATCAGGAAACTGAGCATGAAGATTATGATGAAGCTGATACTCGGGTTCGGTATAATGACGAGCACCATATCTTCTTAGCTGATGCTCAGATGATTAAATCAGGGGCATCACTTGAGGATGAAATCATCTTTCCTCTTGAGGAGCACACAGATTTTAGTCGTATTGCTGCTCAGACTGCAAAACAAGTGATTATGCAGAAGATTCGTGAAGCAGAGCAAGAGGTTATTTTGGCTGAATTTGGTGCAAAAGAGGGTGATATTATCACTGGAACCGTTGATAAGATAGAGCGCGGTATGGTTTCTATTGCTATTGGACGAGCTTTTGCTGTTATGACACCAGAAGAACAGATTCCTGGCGAATATTATCGTCGTGGTGAGCGTATTAAGGCTTATTTATATAAGGTAGAGCAGGGTCCACGTGGTATCTCTATCCGTGTATCTCGTACTCATCCGAAGCTCATTGAAGCGTTGTTTGCTATTGAATGTCCAGAGATAGCGAATGGAACGGTTGAGCTTAAGGCTATCGCTCGCGAGGCAGGAGCTCGAACAAAGATTGCTGTTACCTCTCATGACACGAGTATCGACCCAGTTGGGGCATGTGTTGGACAAAAAGGTGTCCGCGTTAGTGCTGTTATGAGTGAGCTTCATGGAGAAAAGATAGATATCATTCCTTGGGATGAAGATCCAGCTCTGTTTGTTGCTAATTCCCTTGCACCAGCTCGTGTCTTTGATATTTTGATTGATGAAGAACAACATACTGCAGAAGTTGATGTTCCTGAAGATCAATTGTCTCTTGCCATTGGTCGCGGTGGACAAAATGTACGTCTTGCTGCAAAACTCACAGGTTGGAGAATCGATATTAAAGGTTCAGAAGCTGAGTACACCAGTGCTGAAGAAATTATGGAGGATACATTTGAAGAAATCAGTGAAGCGCAGCAAGGTATTGAACCAAGTGTTGAAGAATTGAATGC
>CAZRUN010000026.1:9606-9933 GCA_964603415.1 uncultured Candidatus Saccharibacteria bacterium
ACCGAGCCATTGCCAGCAGGATGTCTTGTCGAAGCGCGTGTCATCGGTGTTATGAAATTTATGGACAGCGGTGAAGTTGATGACAAGATAATTACTGTCCTTAACGATGACAAGAGAATGGATCATATTAATTCTCTTGAGCAGTTAGGTGAACATGCTCTTAAAGAAATGCAGCACTATTTCGAACACTACAAAGATCTTAAGAAGCCAGGGCTTTGCACAGTAGAAGGATTTTTTGATACGAAAGAAGCAATAACAGTCATTCAAGAATGTATCACCCGTTATCAGAGCGATTACGCACCAAAACTAGAAAACTAATATGCCAGC
>CAZRUN010000027.1:0-6243 GCA_964603415.1 uncultured Candidatus Saccharibacteria bacterium
TCTCTTGGGGATGATAGTGCTTCAAGACGTAAAAGAATATATCATACTCTTCTTCTTATTTCTGGTTTCCTTGTTACTTTTATAGCACTTGGTGTTATTCTCGGCATTCTACTTGGGGGTGTTCATAGTGATTATGTTATTTGGGTGCGTAGATTGGGAGGCTTTTTGATTGCTCTATTTGCATTGATTAACCTTGGTATTATTCCACTTCATATATTTGGTACACCGGGAGTTCGTTTTATCAAAGGTAAAACCTCGTATCTGAAATCATTTCTGTTTGGTGTGTTATTTGGTTTTGCCTGGACGCCATGTACAACACCAGTCCTTGGTTCTATTGTAGGGTTGTCTCTATCGCATCCTGGTAACACCGCGCTCCTCTTTGGGGCCTATGCAGTAGGTCTTGCGATTCCTTTTATTATCACAGCATACCTTGGGTCTGATCTTTTCATTCGTATAACAAAAAAAGCGAGCGGATTATATTCCGCTCTCATGACCATCTTTGCTTTGGTCCTGCTTTTTGTTGGTGTACTTATGCTTTTCCAATAAGATTCTCAACTTCAACAACAACGTCTGAAAGAGAGAAGTTTGCTTTGATGAGAAATTTAGTTGCCCCAGCAGCTGTTGCTTTACCAAGTGCATCTCCATCAGCAAGGTTTGAAAATACAACAATAGGAATTGTCTTTGTTTTTTCGATTGTTCGTAGTTTTGTGATAACTTCAAACCCATCAACGTGGGGGATAACTAGATCACAAATAACAAGATCAAGATCTTCTTCTTCAGCTTTTTTGATTGCATCTTGGCCATTTTGCACCATGATAACAGTGTAGCCTGCCTTCTCAAGTTTTTTTGCAGTCAGTTCTTGGATGAATGTATCATCTTCAACAATTAGAATTTTCTTACTCATGGCGTGATTGTATCATAACTTTTGATTATAATGAAATTGGTAGCGATACGCTAATTGCAGTTCCGTGTTCGAGGGTACTCTCGATAGTGATAGTTCCTTTATGGCCTTCGATGATACGAGAACAAATATACAGTCCAATACCTGAACCAGCTTGGGCTTTTTTTGTAGCGTTTGGTGCTCGATAGAACTGACTTGTAACAAGTGGTAGATCTTTAGGATCAATACCAATACCAGTGTCTTTTACAGTCACAACAACCATCGCATTTGATTCTGTGAGGGAAATGACCACACGGTCACCACTCTTACTATATTTCAGTGCATTGTCTATGATATTTTGGAATACGATTCGTAGTTTTGACTCATCTCCGAGTACCTTAGGAAAGTTTCCTGTTGGTTTTACATAGATCATTTCAATATGCTGACTAAATGCTTCACTGCCGAATTCAAATACAACTGAATCAATAACATCAACAATATCAATTGCATTCATGTGGTACTCGCTTTCTTCAGATGTTGCTTTGCCAAGCATAATGAGATTTGTAGCAACATCCATCATACGAGCATTACTCATTGCAAGTTTTGCAACCATTTCTTTTTGTGTACTACTAAGATCTCCAACGTCACCATCTTGCAGCATCTCCAGCATCCACTTTGATGCAGTCAGGGAGGTACGCAATTCATGTGATATCATTGAGAGTGTTTCTTCTCGGGTAAGATTACCCACTTTTTTTTGTTCATCCATGTGGATATTGTATCATATCGATTATATTTACGGGAGAATATATAGCTCTTCACACTCTACACGGGGAGTGATATACTGTATGTAGTCGAACGCACAATTATGAGTTAGACCTTAAAAACTATTATGATGCTTGGCGGTCACTAATTATCGGCCTTAGGGCCCGTAATTTTCCAACACACGCGTTAACTTCGGTTGACGCGTGTGTTTTATTTATATACTCTGTATGCATGTCTAGTGTAAAATCAAAGTGCGCATATTGCGGAGATAGTCCTGTTAATCATACGTTTGCCTATATTGGGCAATCTCTTGGTGTTTGGCTTGATCCGCTCCTTTCACGAATGACGGGTAAGCAGGATGGATTACTCTCACGATTTCTTAGAACGTGTAATCATCTATACATATGGTTTTCGTTACGTATGGGGATTCTTAGGTTTGGTAAAAATATAGCAGATGCTGCTACTGGACGCTCAAAAGTGATATGGGAAGAAGCAAACAGGAGAGGTATTGATATGCAGCAAATGATTATCTATGGTAAGCCGATTGAGCAATATCGTGCGCGTATTAAAGGTAATACATGGTTTTATTTTGAAAGTTTACCTATTCCTCCATACCTACCTCAAAAGGCGTATGAATTCATTGATGACAAGGTGAGACTAAAGAAAATTCTTAGTGCCGATGGTATACCTGTACCACAGAGTATTTCAGCTAAGAATGAGAAAGAAGCCCTTGCTGCATTTGAGAAACTTACTAAACCTCTTATTATTAAACCACGAGTTGGATCTCGAGGGCGTCATACAACTGTGTTTATCAATACACAAGATGAATTTCTCCATGCTTTTCATATTGCACAAAAGTTATGTAAGTATGTTGCTATTGAAGAATATCTTGTCGGACCAGTATGTCGCGCTACATTAGTGGATAATAAACTCGTTGGTTTTTTTCAGGCAAAACCACCTACTATTATTGGGGATGGATTACACACTGTAGAGCAACTGATTGATGAGAAGAATAAAACCAAACCTGAAAAGGTTGAATCCATTGTATTAACCAAAGAGCATATTGAATACCTTAAGCGTCAGGGGTATACGCTAGATTCTATTGTTGAAAAAGATAAGACTGTTCCAGTCTTGTCTCGTACAGGGCGATTCTTTGGTGGAGAGACTCGTGAATGTTTCCCAATCATACATCCAAAGCTCAAAGAAACTATGGAGCGTGCGGTGCGTAGTATTAATGTACCAGTTGTTGGATTTGATCTTATTATTCAAAATCCTGAAATAGATCCAGATACTCAGAAGTGGGGAATTATTGAAGCAAATAGTCTTCCGTTTATTGATCTTCATTATTTTCCATTATATGGTGAGCCAATAAATATCGCTGCGTATGTGTGGGATTTGTGGAAGGATAAGTCTGCTGCGTAATTATCTATCCTATATACATAACTCTTGCTTGTCTTAAAAGAGAAGTTTTTTGTTCGTGCTATACTAGTGAAATGACAACTACAACAAAAATAATTCTTATCCTTGCTATTATCGCTGCTGGAGGTATTGGCGCATATGTATACGTAACTCGTCCTGCACCAGAACCGACCAGTGATATAGTTGCAGAAGAGATTATTCCTACTCAAAAAAATGATAGTACTACGGATCAAACAGTTCGAACAATTAATATTGGTATTATCTCTGCCGAATCATCTGCTGAATTCCGATTAAATGAATTACTGCGCGGAACAAAGACTGTCGTTATTGGTAAGACTAATACACTAACAGGGGATATTGGTGTTACTTTTTCTCCAGCTCATATAACTCTCGGTACAATCAAAATAAATGCTCGTACATTAAAGACAGATGACGAAAAAAGAAATGGTGCAATTGCTCGAATGATACTTCATTCAGATAAGGCTGAAAATGAATTCATTACATTTAGTAATACTACTGTCACTGGGTTACCAGCTACAATTACTCCGGGATCTTCATTTACTTTTACAGCGACAGGAGATCTTTTAATAAACGGTAAGACTAAGAAAACAACATTTACTGGCAATGGTAACGTTACTGCTGATAACTCATTTATTGGTAGTGCAACGACTACTGTTAATCACACTGACTTTGATTTAAAGATTCCCGATTTTCCATTCTTGGCTGATGTAGATACACAGTCACAGATCACTGTCTCATTTGTAGCACGGTAGGGTATTCTTAATGCAAGGAACTTGCAATTAACATAAAAGCGCGTATTATGGTGAGATATGAATCTCATACTAATGTTATTGCTTGTTGGCGTAGTTCCTGCTGGTATTATACTGTTATTCCCTAAAAATAAAGGCTTTTTCCATAATACATTGGTTAAAGGTTTTGGTCTTGGTGTGTATGCTGCACTTATTATTGTGCTTCTTAAGGAAACATTTGAACATAGTACTCCGGTTATTGGTATTACAGGTCTTCTCGTTGGTTTCCTGATTAGTTTCCTTATTGGGCTCTATTATAAAGAATTCCATCATCATCACGAGCCAGGGATGCACCATACACATGGTAAAGGTTCAGCTACGAAGATATTAGTATCAGACTTTTTACATAATATTGTTGACGGTATTGCGATCATTTCCGGTTTTACTGCGGGGAGTCTTGGCGGCGGTATAGCTCTTATTGGAGTGTTGGGACATCAAATAATCCAGCAATCTGGTCAGCAGATACTACTTGTAGAAGAAGGAGTAAAACCAAAACGAGCATTATTGATTTCATTCCTGGTTTCAATGAGTGTTTTCATTGCTCTGTTTCTTAAAGGTGGTCATACTCTTGAGGCAATAATTATGGCTGCCTCTGCGGGTATTATTCTTTTTACTGTGTGGAAAGATGTACAAGAAACAACATGGACAAAGAATTCTTTCATTGGATTTATTATTGGGTTCGTGCTTTTATTTGCTGAACTTATTATCTTTCCTCATCAGTAGATATGGGTAAGTTAACACTTTCATCTATTGGTTCTAAAAATACCCCTATCCGTAGCGCTGTCTTAGATATTTTTGAATCTACACGCAAACCTCTTTCGATTAAAGATATATTAAAAAAGTTAACGATCTCTGCTGATGAAGCAACTGTATATCGCGTTGTACATTTTTTTGTAGAACAAAAGATGGTGATTCCTGTTTTGTTACAAAAAAATACTACTTGCTATGAGTTAGCTAGTCACACGCATCACCATCATATTGTGTGTGTTAGTTGTGGAGATATCGAGGATTTTGAAAATGTTTCTTTAGAAAAAATGTTGAGTACTGTAACAAACAATGCAGAAAAGTTTAGGGTAATAAGTACTCATTCCTTGGAGTTTTTTGGGACATGTATTTCATGTCAGGGGAAATAAAAAATCCCAATTTGCAAAGCAAATCGGGACTTGAAACAAACACTAAGCACAACCCTAGATAAGGCCTCTCGATGACAGATATTATTGCCATCAAGAGCCTATCTAATTTAATGCACCTTCGCTTGTTTTACTATACTATGGTTAGTTTTTAAAGTCAAATAAAAACAGGTGCCGACCTCACCGCCGGTCACCTCTATGAATTATGTATGTTTTATTACTTATTCGTAGTATATCAAGTTGGATACATAAAAGATATATCATTGCTTTGTCTTCTTTTTTTTCATGGTATAGTTTTTGTGTATGATAAAAGAGCTACAGATTGAAGCTGGGTGGAGAGCAGCACTTGATCCATATATTGAGTCAGATGATTTTCAAAAATTGGCTGACTTCGTGAGATCTGAGTATCAAACGAAGACGGTATATCCTAAACCAGTCGACGTGTTTAAAGCGTTTTCTTTAACACCACTTAGTAGTGTTAAAGTTGTTATCTTAGGACAAGATCCATATCACGGATCAGGTCAGGCGCATGGTTTATCATTCTCAGTACCGCACGGAGTACCACTTCCGCCGTCTCTTAAGAATATATATAAAGAAATTGAAAGTGATCTTAACATTAAAAAAGATTTCGATAATGGTGACCTTGAGAGTTGGGAAACCCATGGTTTATTTGTTTTGAATGCCATACTCTCTGTTGTGGCAGGGGAACCTGCTTCTCATCAGAAGCATGGTTGGGAAGAATTCACTGATACGGTGATTAAGACTATCTCAGACACGCAGGAATATGTTGTGTTTATGCTCTGGGGAAATTTTGCACGTAGCAAGAAGAGTCTTATTGACCCCGCAAAACATCTTGTTTTAGAAGCGCCGTATCCGTCTCCGTTTTCAGCTCATTCGGGATTCTTTGGCTCGAAGCATTTCTCACAGTGTAATACATGTCTTAAAGAGCACGGAGAAAAAGAAATAGAGTGGTAGGTATATAAAAAAACGGAGTCAATTAGCCTCCCAGCTAACCGACCCCTAATTCTAATTAATGTCCTATGAAAAACATTAAACAGTATTGTACACTTTTTATTATATAAGTCAAGGAATTAAAGAGTTTTAGTTTTTAAGCAAAAAATGGTATAGTCGTCTTCAGGGATGCGTGGGTGAGTGGTTTAAACCAGCGGTTTACTAAACCGCCGACTGTTACAGGTCCGCGAGTTCAAATCTCGCCGGCTCCACCATAATGGAACCGTGTCAG
>CAZRUN010000027.1:6253-9296 GCA_964603415.1 uncultured Candidatus Saccharibacteria bacterium
GGTATTGGATGACCTAAGTACCTAAAAAGGTGTATTTAAGTTAAAATAGAAATATGGAAGGACAGCCGAAACAGTATTTATATCATATGGTTCCAAAGGATATGCAGTCAAATGAGGAGGGTAAAAATATCCTTTATCCGTTGAACGTACTGAAAGAGAAGTTTCCGGGATTGTATGAAGTGAAAGCTGAGAAATATAATTCTCTCGATAAAGACGGAAACATAAATGAATACAGGAAAAATCTTCCCAATACGATTATTCCTGTATTGGAAAAAGCGACCTGGGGAGATGTTATTCAACTTACATCAATACATCCAAAAGATTTGAAATTAGCGCTCGAACAGGCAGGACTACAGGCTCAAGAATTCAAATTCTATCAGATCGACCCCGAGATACTCGATTCAAAAAATACAACCATTTTCCTATACCGAGATGATATACCGGATGACAGCGAAGAAAACTTCACTTCATATAATCCCTCAAAATTAGGTGAGTATTCTTCTGTTTCTCAACAAGCGAAAGATCATTATGTTGAAATTAGTAAATTCAATAAAAAGGTTCTTGAGAATAACAGAGCATCTATGAATGATGAAGATATGAAATCACAAAAGAGACCAACCTTGTTTGTTGGTGTTCCGCATATTTTCCACAAAGGATCGATTGATGTCTCTAATTTTCCGGTCATAACGACAGAAATGGACAGCGACAAGCATGCTTCAGACTAGGTTCTAAAATTCTCCAGAATAACCCTTATTTATTTCAAAGTTTTGGTACTGAATCCGAGTGGCCCGCCAGAAAAAGTAATAAAACATCCTCATACTACGTACTATAGAGTATATGACATATTTAAAGAGAGGTTTGTTTGCATTTGTTATTCTAGGAATGAGTATGGGGCAGGTAAGCCCTGTTTTTGCGCAGGTCAATCCAAGTGAAGGAAGTGCAGATCTCCATTGGTCATATGGACGCGATAGATCAGATGTAAAAAATAAAATAGACATTCTTGGTACTGAGGCTGTGTTGACACTACCAATACCAATACTGTTTGGCATAACACAACCACAACTCGGAAAAAACTTCGGTGATCCACGGTCTGGTGGTCGCAGTCATGAAGGTCTTGATATTATGGCACCCCAAGGTGCACCGATTGTGTCGCCAACTAAAGCTGTAGTCACTAGCACTGGTAATGAAGGTAATGCAGGGATCTATGTATATACTGCAAATCCTGGAGGAGAAACATTTAGATATATGCATCTCTCTAGTATTGCTCCGAATATCACATCGGGTTCTGTTTTGGAACCAGGGGATTTAATTGGATTTGTGGGTAATACTGGTAACGCTAGTGGCGGGGCACCACATCTACACTTTGAAATACGAAAAGATGGTGCGACTGATCCATACTTACGTTTAACAAGAGAATTTACTCTTGAAGAGAGAATTGCTAGTACAACAAAATTTTTAGGACAAGTTTCAAATCCGCAAGAGGTTGCATTGTTTCTTGTGACTCAATATCGCCCGATATTTGAAGCTGCTCGACTTAAGAATATTGCCTTGCCTGGAGCAGTTGCGGCTATAATGGGTACAGTTATTACGACTCCAGTAAACACTAGTACTGCTACAAACTATCAATTTTCTCGCAGTTTGAGTATTGGTATGGGTGGAGATGATGTACAGAAACTCCAAAAATTTCTTAATCAATCAGGTTTTATCATTGCTACTACTGGAGTAGGGTCTCCTGGATATGAGACCAAAACATTTGGGTCTCTAACTAGGGCTGCAGTTGCTAAATATCAAATTGCAAACAATATTAGTCCAACGCTGGGATTCTTTGGTCCAATTACGCGTAGTTCTGTCAATGCAAAAATAATGCTATCAGGAACGGCTCTTTAGTGAGCGACTGCGAGTCCTATAACTGTATGTGCGCCAGCTGCCAAGAGTAGTTGGCGCATTTCGGCGATTGTGCCACCGGTTGTTGTAACGTCATCAAGGATGATACAAAATGAGCCGGGGAGTAGGCTTGCATCAACTACTTTAAATGTTCCTTTTGTATTATCAAGTCTTTTACTCTTTTGCTTAATACTGGCTTGTGGTGTGGAATCTTTTATCTTTAGAATACTTGTTGTACATATTTTGAAATCTGTTTCCCTTAGATCTGTAATCATACTTCTAGCGAGTATCTCAGTTTGATTAAAACCACGAGTCTTTAGTCTTTTCTTGGAGATGGGGACTGGTATTATGAGATGATTAGTGTACTGTATTAACTCATTATATTCGCTGAGTATATCAAATACAGCACTGGCGAGATATGGCCCAAAGATTGTTAACCCAGCAAATTGTTTTCTATATTTTGCATTAGTTAGTATGCGCTTGATTGCTGGTGTTCTGTATTCATAGAGCGCATAGGTATGCTTGGGTAGGGTGTTTTGTGGTCTTGCAACTGTATGTATACATTGGTCACATAGTACATTTCCTTGTTTTTTACATATAAGACATCTTTCAGGACAGAAAAGCTGATCAAGTGTATTGCGTATAGAGGAGTATATACCCATACCTCTATCATACAAGATATCCTATGTGATATACTAGATGGGTAATGGCAATTGGTTTTATTGAATCTATTAAGAGTGGGCTATCTTCTTTTCTTCATCCGAAAGAATCTTCTTCGGTTGTCACTGGTATTGATATTGGTGCTTCAAGTATTAAGCTTGTAGAGCTTTCACTGCAGAATGGACGAATAGTTCTTAATACATATGGTTCAATTGCACTTGGTCCATATGCTAATGCTCCAGTCGGTTCTGTCGTTGCTGCTTCTCCTGAACAAATTAGTAAGGCGATAGAAGAGTTATTTAAAGAATGTAAAGCGAGTCAGGAGCGAGTTGCTGTGAGTCTACCAACTTCTGCGAGCTTGCTTCGAGATATTGCAATTCCAGCTGGTATTACAGATGCTGAAGTACAGACAGTTGTTATGACTGAAGCGCATCGTGTTATTCCTGTTCCAATTCAAGATGTGGATGTTGATTGGCTTACTATTCCCCGCGACATCTTG
>CAZRUN010000028.1:0-6196 GCA_964603415.1 uncultured Candidatus Saccharibacteria bacterium
ATCGTTTCAAAAAAGAATTCGGAATCAAAGAATCTGATATTGAACTATTTGTAACTGATATTGTTATCGGGGACTTTTTTGAAGCTATTGCGACGCAGTTGACTGATGCGGTGAGTATTCAAACTGCAGCTAACTATATTACCTCTGACCTTGCCGGTATTATGAAGAACGATCGTGATGCATTGCTGCCAACTCCACACGATTTTGCTGAACTTATTTCTATGGTTACCGGTGGTGAGCTATCGTCTCGCGCTGCAAAAGATATTCTCGCTGTTATGGTTAAACAGCCGCAAAGTCCACGCAGCTATGCAGAAGCGAACAATATGATTCAGAAGAATGATCCAGAGGCGCTAAAGAATCTTGCGCAGAAATTGATAGATGAGAATCCAGATGTTGTAGTGTCGTATAAGTCCGGGAAAGAGAATGCGATTATGTCACTTGTTGGTAAAGTAATGAAAGAGTCTGGAGGTAGCGCGAATCCGCAGATGGCGAAGGAAGTATTAGTTGAATTGTTGAAATAGTATGGAAATAAAACCTGGGCAGAAATATAGACACTATAAAGGTGATACATATAACATTATTACAAAAGCTTTTCATAGTGAAAATGAAGAACCGTTAGTTGTGTACGAACGGTTAACTGACATTGCTCATACTGGCTGGCGTGTGTATGCTCGCCCAGAACATATGTTTTTTGATCATATAGAGACTGATACCTATACTGGACCACGATTTGAGTATCTAGAGGGATAGGTGATATACTAGCTTCATATGGAAAATAAGAAAATCAGAGTTGCGATTAACGGTTTCGGACGTATTGGTAGAGCATTTTGTAAGATTGCCTGGGAACGGCCAGAAATCGAGATAGTTGTTGTTAATGATCTTGGTGATATTAAGACAATGGCATATCTGTTGCAACATGATACGGTATATCGTACATGGGAGCACGCTGTTACTTTTGATGAACAAGATGTTATCGTTGACGGAAAAAAGATTCGCGTCATTTCTGAAAAAGATACAACAAAATTACCATGGAAAGAAATGGATATTGATGTTGTTGTTGAATCAACTGGACTCTTTACCGCATATGAAAAAGCAGAGTTCCATCTAGCTCAAGGAGCAAAGAAAGTTGTCATCACCGCTCCATCTAAAGGTGATGGATCAGTCTCAGGGGAAACAATTCTCTTGGGCGTAAATGAAGATAAGTTTGGAACATGTGATATTACCTCAAACGCATCATGTACAACGAATGCAGCAAGTCCACTCATTGGAATACTTAATGAAGCCCTCGGTATTGAAAAAGCTGTTCTTAACACTGTACATGGATATACTGCATCTCAGTCATTAGTTGATGGTCCGAGTAAGAAAGACATGCGTGAAGGACGAGCTGCAGCAGAGAATATTGTGCCAAGTTCAACTGGCGCTGCTATTGCTGTTACTAAAGCGTTTCCAGAGCTCGAAGGACTTTTTGATGGGATATCTATCCGTGTACCAGTACCAGCTGGATCTATTGTTGATGTGACATTTATTTCTAAAAAAGATACAACTGCTGAAGAGGTCAATGAACTTTTGAAGAAAGCAGCACTTGATCTACGTTGGCAAAAAGTATTTGCTGTTACTGAAGAGCCGCTTGTCTCATCGGATATTCTTGGTAACCTGCATGCGTCTATCGTTGATTTAGCGATGACTCGCGTTGTTGGGGGAAATCTGGTTAAAGTTATGGCTTGGTATGATAACGAAATGGGGTATACAGCAACTTTAGTTGATCATGTGATTAAAACTGGAAAGACTATTAAGTAAACTTATGAAAAAAAATCTTAGTATTTTTATTACTTTATTTATAATCGGTTTTACATTATTTATACCAATTATAAATATAAAAACTAAGATTTTTCCGACATGCGCGCAACCGCCATTTATGGACTCCAATGGTCAATGGGCAGATCCTTGCCCTACACGTCAAAAGATAACATTGGTAGAATATATCCGATACGGATTTCCAAATTAACGACATGGTGCAATAATGAAATGGGATATATAGCAACTTTAGTTGACCATGTGATTAAGACTGGGTAGTCTATCTAGATTTTTTATTTATTTAATATAAGTTACATGATTGAAAATAAGCCATCTATTTTTCAGGAAAATAAAGAACGGGTACCTCTCGATATTGTATATAAAAAAGATATGCTTGAAAAAATCAAACAGCATCCTGATAAATTTTTTTTGATTGCAATGCGGGGACCTCAAGGATCAGGAAAAGATTTTACTGCTTTTTCGCTTGCACGTGAAGCAGGATGGAGCCCTGATCAGGTTATTTCTACAGATGAGTACTATTATATGGATTCTGATGAGCTAGCTGTTGTATCAGGGATTATTCAAAAAACTGGCACACAGGAAGATGTTGTAAATCAAAGCGAGAAAATAGATATGATTACACCCGATGAGCTTAAAACAATACAAGAAGTGCATAGAAAGGTTCTTTTAGATATTTCTGAGCGTGAAAAGGATCCGGAAAAGTATCTTTGGACACCATAAAAGCGAGATTGGGCACAGCTCTACGCTCGCATGGTTGCTGAAGCATATCTTAAGGAAGGGAAAACTCCGATCGTGAATGTGATGCATACTTATCCCTATCAACTCAAGCGATTGCTTGATCTCTCAGGCAAGGAAGGCATTGAGTTGATAACTATGCTTCCTGATCAAAAGCAAGAGCGAATCCGAAATGGAAGTACTGAGATTGTCGATATTCATGATGGCGTGCAGTGGTTTGCGCAAAATTTTTGGAATGACAATATCCATGGTGTTCCTCCTGAGAAAGTTGATAGCTTTTCAAAAGATTTTGTGTGGCAGGTAACTCCCGAACAGATCAGAACATCTAAGTCAAATTAAAAAAAGATTAAATAATTGTATGGAAAACTATAACAAATTAGTCCGGGATAAAATCCCAGAGATCCTAGATGCAAAAAATGTTTCTTATGAAAAGAGAGTTGCGACTCCGGAAGAATATAAAATTGAGTTAATAAAAAAGCTTAGTGAAGAAGCAAAAGAATTTTTAGAAGCTGGAAGTATAGAAGAATTGGCAGACGTTATAGAAGTAATTGAAGCACTTAAACAACTTCCTGACTATGTAAATGTTGAAGAAATTCGTCAAAAGAAAAAAGAAGAACGAGGGGGTTTTGATCAAAAAATTATATTAAAAGGCTCATATCAATAATGTTCCAATATGGTATACTAGCCATATGAAGATACATCTAGGAACCGACCATGCCGGGTATGAGCTTAAAGAGTTTTTGAAGACCGAGCTTATTTCGCTAGGTCATATGGTTACCGACCATGGGGCAGACTCTCTTGTTCCGGGCGATGATTATCCTGATTATGTGACCCCATGCGCAGAAGCTATAGCTGCAGAGACTGGAAGCTTTGGAATTATTCTTGGACACTCAGGACAAGGGGAGGCTATGTGCGCGAACAAGGTTTTAGGTATCCGCGCTGGCGTCTATTACGGCGGTAATACCGAGTTAGTTCAGCTTATGCGAGAGCATAATAATGCAAACATTCTTTCGCTTGGGGCGCATTTTGTATCGCAAGGGGAAGCGCTCGCTGCAGTGCTATTGTTTCTTGGAACCGAATTCTCAAATGATGAGCGGCATGTTAAACGAATCGCACAATACTAATATGAAAGAAATAATTCCAGCAATCATGCCACAATCGTGGCACGACATAGAAAAGAAAATGGAAGCTGTACTTGGCGCTGCTAAGACGGTTCAGCTTGATCTTATGGACGGTAAGTATGTGCAGGGTGTAACGTGGCCATTTAATGGTATGCATACAGAGCAATGGAAGAGTCTCATACAAGAGGAGATTGGTATGCCATTTTGGGAAGATATGGATATTGAGTATGATCTTATGATTGACGATGCTCCAGCATTTTGGGAAACACTTATTAAAATGGCACCAAAACGAGTTGTATTTCATTTTCCAAAAAACAAAGAAAAAAATGATGCATTAAAACAATTTATCAAAAACCTTGATCCATACTTCAAGTATGAAATTGAGATTGGTATCGCGTATGAGCATGATACGCATCTAGCGGATATTACAGAACTCAAAGATGATATCAAGTTTGTGCAGTGTATGGGTATATCGCATGTTGGTGTTCAGGGTGCTGATCTTGATCCTGCTGTCTTTACACATATTGAAGCGATTACAGAACAATTACCTGGTATGGTTATTACAGTTGATGGAGCAGTGAACGGTGAGACTCTTTCTCAGTTTATTGATGCGGGTGTAGAGCGTTTTGTTATGGGTTCTGCTATCTACGAAAACAGTGTTCCAGCTATGGCGCTCGGGGAGTTTAAGGATTTTCTGAAGCAATAAAAAAAGCGGGTATAAAACCCGCCGTAGGCATTAGAATTTTTTTAAATAAAGATGGTCCTCATATATTGATTACACACTTTGTGTGTATATATTCGGTACATTGTATCTTTATTTAAATTCTATCATGCTTAATATCAAAGTCAAGTAACTAAAATAAAACTGAAGATGGTATAATTCGTATGTGATTATCATCGATGAACAAACTCAATTCTTAGAAAAAAAAGCAAATGATATTCGTCAGAGTATCATTACTATGCTTCTTACCGCTGGTAGTGGTCATACAGCTGGTCCTCTTGGCATGGCTGATATCTTTGCCCTCTTATATTTCAAAATGCTCAAACATGATCCGAAAAACCCGAGCTGGGAAGATAGAGATCGTGTTGTATTGTCTAACGGACACATTTGTCCAGTTCTGTATGCGGCCATGGCGCATGCCGGGTATTTTCCGTTAGAAGAACTTGCAACATTACGCAAGTTCGGGTCACGTCTTCAAGGTCATCCGCATCGTGAATACCTACCGTATCTTGAGAATAGTTCGGGGCCGCTCGGCTCAGGTCTGTCGCAAGCTGCTGGTATGGCGCTTGCGGATAAGATAGATAACGGTATTCATACCGAGCGCTATGTTTACGCACTCCTTTCTGATGGAGAGCATGATGAGGGTAATACTTGGGAGGGGGTTATGTTTGCTGCTAAATATAAATTGAATAATCTTATCGCTATTGTTGATCGTAATAATATTCAGATTGATGGTACTACAGAAGATGTTATGCCTCTCGGAGATCTTAAGAAAAAATGGGAATCATTTAATTGGCATGTACAAGAAGTCGATGGGCATAATTTCAGAGCAATGGAAGATGCTATTAATTTTGCTAAATCAGTATCAGACAAGCCGTCCGTTATCGTTGCAATTACTGTGCCAGGCAAAGGAGTGAAAGAATTTGAACGAGATTATAAATGGCACGGCAAGCCGCCAAGTAACGATGAAGCTGATATGGCGCTAAGAGAGCTTCGAACATTGGGCGGAAAAATTAAGTCAGAACACGAATAATATGTTAAATACAGATTTACATTTAAATACAAAAATGTTCGATACAGACGTTGAGCAGGTTCCAATTCGCAAAGGATTCGGACAAGGACTTGTTGTTGTTGGTCAAGAGAATGATCAAGTTGTTGCATTGTGCGCTGATTTAACTGAATCAACAACAATGAATCTATTTAGAGACATGTTTCCGAATCGTTTTGTTCAGGTTGGTGTTGCTGAACAAAATCTAGCAACGGTAGCTAGTGGTATGGCAGCCATGGGAAAGATTCCATTTATCTCTAGTTATGCGATGTTTTCTCCAGGACGAAACTGGGAACAGATCCGCACAACCATTTGTTATAACGACAGGCCGGTAAAGATTGCGGGGTCACACGCTGGTATCTCAGTGGGACCAGATGGCGGCACTCATCAGGCTGTTGAAGATATTGCCATTATGCGCGTCATTCCAAACATGTGCGTCATCTCACCGGTTGATAGTGTGCAAGCAAAGCTTGCAACAGTTGCCTGCGCTAAGACACCGACTCCAACGTATCTTCGTCTCGCTCGAGAGAAGACTCCAATCATGACAACAGAAGAAACTCCATTTGAGATTGGCAAAGCATATACATACTGGACTTCAGAAAAACCACAGATTGGTATTATCGCTACTGGTGCATTGGTACACAAAGCTTTGAGCGCTGCACGCGAGTTAGAGAAAGAAAATATTTTTGTTACTGTTGTTGCATTACCAACTATTAAACCTCTTGATACTGCAGCTATCACTAATCTTGCAAAAAG
>CAZRUN010000028.1:6206-9172 GCA_964603415.1 uncultured Candidatus Saccharibacteria bacterium
CTGAAAGTTGCTAAAGAGGCTAAGGCTATTGTCACAGTAGAGGAGCATCAAATTACGGGAGGAATGGGTTCTATTGTTGCTGAATGTCTAGCGCAGAATCATCCATGTCCAATGAGATTTGTTGGGGTTAAAGATGTTTTTGGTCAATCAGGTACACCAGAAGAATTGATTGAGTACTATGGTATGGGAACAAAAGATATAATTAAAGCCGTAAAGGAATTGATATAAATATGTTTGAACAGCCTCGAGATCCAAGAAATCAAGCCATGCAATATTTGCAGACAATACAGCAGCAGATAAATCAAGGTGGTAGAGTTGATTCTGAAAATGAACAATTACGATCAATTATGAATCGACTTACCTTTAATCAGATTAGCGCTGATGAAGCAATGCGACTCGTTAATGATGTTATGAATGGTAGGCAAGACTATAACACGTAGGTCTCTTAATCATAAATCACTATACTTCTCTTGTATATTTTTATATAATACATAGCATGAAAAGACTTCTCTCCAACAAAGCCCTCATCTTCTCCTTTGTTCTTGCTCTTCTCTATACCACTATCACATTTGCTGCTCCATATGCAGCTAGTGATGCAGTCCTTAACCCTACATGTGCCCCTGGGGATGTAGACTGTTACGTAACCCCAACAAGTATTGGAGGTACTGTATCTTCCGCTACTCCTGGATCTATCTTCTTTGCTGGAACTTCGGGTGTGCTTGATCAAGATAACGCAGCACTCTTTTTTGATAATACCAACAACTATCTTGGTATTAACACAGCCACTCCTGCTGCACCACTTGATGTTAAAGGAGTGACAACAACTGCAGTTCTCGGTTCTGAGATGATCACCGCAACCGCTGACCGAGATTTCTCTTCTGATACAGGTAACTGGACAGGGACTAACTGGTCTATTGGTTCTGGGGTAGCGACGCATACGGCGGGCGCAAATGCGTATACTCTTTCTAATTCAGCACTCTCTGCGGCGCCAGTCGTGGGGACTATATATCAAGTAACAGTTTCCTATTCGTACGAATCTGTTGGTTCTGCTGGAACATTGGCGATTGCATTCGGAGGTGTAACAGGAGTGACACATAAAACCACTGCAAATACTATTGGTTTTTCCAGTTCTTCTGTGTCAGTGGTTACTGCTACTAGCACCACTGAGCTCACGATTACCCCTGATGCAAACTTTGTCGGTACAATTGATAACGTATCTATTAAGGAGATTGCTCCAACAACAGCAACACAAATATTACGTAACTCTGATGGTACTGTTGGGAGTGAGCTTCGTGCAGGCGGAACAGGCAGGTTGAATACTTTCATAGGATATCAGTCTGGTTTGGTTAATATTACCGCCCAACAAAACACCGCAGTTGGGTATCAATCATTACTAAGTGCTACCACCGGAGGTCAAAACACCGCAATTGGGCATCAAAGTTTGAAGGCTAATACGATAGGAACTCGAAATGTTGCTATTGGTGGAGATCGTACTTTATATTCTAATACTACGGGTGGAAGCAATATTGCAATTGGAGTTTTTGCGTTATCTCAAAACACTACAGGTACAGAAAATGTTGCAGTCGGTGATGCTGCTATGGGTTTTTCTAATAGTACTGGAAGTTATAATGTGGCGGTCGGTAGTCAAGCTCTTCCAAGTAATCGGACTGGTATCCGGAATGCAGGATTTGGGTTTTATTCTTTATATTTTAATCAAACTGGTAATTATAATGTCGGGGCTGGTTCTGAAACCTTATATAATAACAGTGGAGGGTCAAATAATACAGCGTTAGGGCACAGAGCAGGAAGAGGTACCTCATTCAATACGTACTCTAATAACATTTTTATTGGATATCAAGCAGGAGATAGTATAACTCCCGGGGCAAGTAATAATATTGTTCTTGGGTATGATGTTGATCTTCCTATAGCAGGAGGAAGTAATCAGTTAACTATCGGTAATTTAATCTTTGGAACAGCTATTGATGGTACTAGCACAACAATCTCAACAGGTTCAATTGGTGTCGGTGATAAAACTCCCGATTACCGCTTCGACATTGATGCCGATGTGGCTTCATACGCAAGTGGTATTTTTAACGATGGAAATGCTACTACTCGCTCAGGGCTCTTCATTCAAGTTGGATTAGATGACCATACTGCTACTGGACCATCAACCTTGATTGGTTTCGCTGATGGAGACGGTACAGCTGTCGGATCAATCACTTTTGGATCATCTGCAACTGCATACAATACCACTTCGGATCAGCGATTAAAACACCTCGTTAACAACAAAACTCTTTCTTCTATTGAACTTTTGAATCAAATACAAATTCACGACTTCACTTGGGTCGGTGATGCTCATAATACTCTTTATGCTGGAGTTTTTGCTCAGGAGCTGTACACCATTTACCCTCATGCTGTCACAGTGCCTATTGATCCAGCCCATAACTGGATGGTTGATTACTCTAAATTAACTCCGGTTATTATTTCATCGATTCAAGCCATAGATGCAAAAATTGTAGCTATCGAGAGTCTTGAATCTGATACTACGTTCATCGGTAAATTACGTGAGTGGTTAGCAAGTACTACGAATGGGATTGAGAATATATTTACAAAGAGAATACACACGGAACAATTGTGTGTAAAGAAATCAGATGGAACAGAGTTCTGTACAAATGGTGACGAGCTGGAACAATTAATTACTAATATGAATAACACTACTGGTGGTTCTGGATCATCAAACTCTAGTTCTTCTGGTGGAAGCGGCACTACTGATGGTAGTGGTTCAGATACAGGTGACGAATCTACTGGTACAACAACCATCGGAGAAGAGGGTTCTTCTGTAACTGGTGGCGAAGGCTCTACTGATACTGGCGGTTCTGAAACCAATACAGTTGGAGGAGATTCTACATCAGGAACAACAGATGGTGGTTCAATGACCGGAGAATCTGATACTGGTGGAGATACTG
>CAZRUN010000029.1:0-5526 GCA_964603415.1 uncultured Candidatus Saccharibacteria bacterium
GGATGATTATTGCTGTTTTTGTATTCTTATATATTAAATATTAAATACTGGCGGAATGAGACCAATAATCACCAGGGGGTTAATAAGATTGAATAATGCAAAAATTATAACGATAAGTCCTGCACTTTTAAAGAAAATACCAGACTTTGAACTCTTTTGAATACTAAATGAACTGAAGCTAATCAAAGCAAGAACTGGAAGTGTACCGAGTGCAAATGAAAGCATAGTTAGTCCTCCTTTCAAGAAACTCCCTGTGGTGAGCGTATAAAGTTGCATTGACTGCGTAAAACCACATGGTAAGAAGAAGGTAGCAATACCAACAAGAAGCGGTGTAAGAGTATGACTAAGATTTGATACTTTGTGTGCTCGCTTTGAGATAAACTTTGGCATTGAGGGTTGTAATCGCTTTGCCCAAGGAAACACATCAAGCAAGTTTATGCCGAGAATAAGCATCACGATTGCAATAATCAAACCGAGAACAAATGTGCCTGTAGTATTGAGAGTAAACGCAGAACCAATAGCACCGATTACACCACCGAGAATAAAGAAAGATACGATACGACCAGCATGGAACATTATCTGTGGTTTTACTTTATCTCCCTCTTTTGCAAATGTGGCAGACATAGAGAGAACTAGCCCGCCTACTACCGCCATACAAGTAGAAAGCGACGCAATAATACCAACTGCAAATGCGGTACCGTATGTTACATTTCCTCCACCTACAAGATGAATGATTCCTAGCTTTTGAAGAAGTATAAACAGTACCGCAAAACCAACAGCTATTGGAACTGCGACCTTGAAATCAGACCAGCTTTTTTCTACAACCTGCTTTTCAACTGAAATTGTATATCCGTGTTCTTTAACTGGAGCTGTAAGTTGCTCTGCTATTTCAGCCTCACTCATATTTCCAAATTCACCAGTAACTTCAATTGAGTGATTTTTTAAACTTGATTTTACTTTTTGAATATTTGGTAGCTCTGCGATTTTACTCTCAGTGAGTATCACACAAGAGTTACAATGCATACCGTGAACATGAAATGTATATGTTTTCATAAATTTATCAATTAAATCTTCATACTTTTAATTCGTAATGAGTTCGTGACAACTGACACCGAAGACATGGCCATAGCAAATCCTGCAAAAATTGGATTTAATAGAAGTCCAAAAATTGGATAGAGTGCACCAGCCGCAAGTGGAATACCCACTATGTTATAGATAAAAGCCCAGAAGAGGTTTTGTTTTATTCCGCGCATAGTAATTTTGGAAAGCTTAATTGCTTTCACCAATTTTGATATGTCCCCATGAAGCAAAGTGATCCCCGCTGATTCTATAGCAACATCAGTCCCTGTTCCCATAGCTATACCTACATTCGCTTGTGCAAGTGCAGGAGCATCATTGACACCATCTCCAGCCATAGCGACAATTTTCCCACTATTTTGTAGTTCTTTTATCTTTGTGAGTTTATCTTGAGGAAGTACATGTGCTATGACTTCATCAATACCAACTTGTGCAGCTATGTATTTTGCAGCCTTCTCGTCGTCCCCAGTAAGCATAATGACTTTGATGCCAAGGCGGTGCATGTGCTTAACCGCATCTTTTGATTCTTTTTTAACCTCATCAGCAACCATTACAAAACCAAGAACAGTATTCTTGTTCGCAATCAATACTGGAGTTTTACCCTGCATCGTATATTGATCCAGTTTGCCGAAATCAAACGATATTCCAAGTTCTTTTATGAGCTTTGCATTACCTACAAAATACTCGTTTTGATCTACGATACCCTTAAGACCTTTTCCTTCTATTGCAGAGAAATTAGAGACGGTTTTAATTTTAATATTTTTTAGAGATGCGTATGAAGTTATCGCATGAGCAATTGGATGTTCTGATTTATTTTCGAGCGATGCTATTATTCCAACAATTTCATCATCTTTCATCTCTCCCAGATTTACGATATCGACGACTGTTGGTTTTCCTATAGTAATAGTACCCGTTTTATCAACTATGACAGTATCTACTTTATAGAGATGTTCTAATGTCGCAGCATCCTTAATGAGAATACCGTTCTTTGCTCCTTTACCAACACCTACAATTATGGCTGTGGGAGTAGCAAGACCAAGTGCGCACGGACAAGCAATAACTAGTACGCTTACAAAAGACAAGATGCCGAGCGAAAGTGCCTGTGAGAAACCTAGATAGTGTACACCAATAGTGAGCCAAGATAAAAGAGACACAAAAGCTATTACGAGAACCACAGGTACAAATACACTTGATATCTTATCTGCAAGCGCTTCAATTGGGGCCTTACTTCCTTGGGCTTCTTCAACCATTGCTATGATTTGAGAAAGAAGTGTTTCTTTACCAATTTTCATAGCTTCAAATACTAATGCACCATTAGTATTTATCGTTCCTGCAACCACCATATCACCAACGTTTTTAGGAACAGGAATTGGTTCGCCGGTAATCATTGATTCGTCTATAAATGAAGCACCTTGAATAATCCTTCCGTCTACTGGAATTTTACCGCCTGGTTTTACAACCAATTGATCACCGTGTACTACTTCACTAATTGGTATTTCAATTTCTTTACCTTCTCTGATAACTAATGCAGTTTTTGCTTGAAGTCCAAGCAACTTTTCAATAGCATCACCAGTTTTCTTCTTTGATCGCGCTTCGAGATACTTACCAAAAGTAATGAAACCAATCACCACTATTGTTACATCAAAATAGGTGTATTCAGGTACACGAAGTAATGTACCTATGGATGGGAACAATGTCATTATCGTACTGTAGCTGTATGCCACCAAAGTCCCAAGACCAATAAGAGTGTCCATATTAGCAACTCTGTAGCGTATGAATCGCACCACTCCTTGCAAATAAGATTTACCAACCCAAAACAACGCAATAGTAGCAATAACCATTGAGAAAGTGTTAAAAAGAGTCATTGGAATTGGTAGATTAGGCATCCATGTTGTGATTCGTGCAAGAATATCCCACATCATCAGAAGAAAAATAACACCTGTGATTGGAAGAATAAATTCAGTTTTTCCTTTAAGGAGCTCAAGCTCATCTTCTTTCATAGATGCATGATCATGCTCACTTCCTTTGGAAGCAATTGGATTAATGAGAGAGTATCCTAGCTTACCAATCTCTTCATTCATGGTGTTGATCCATATCTCATTTTCATTAAAATCAATCTTTGCTTTTTCGTTAGCATAATTTACTGAGACAGAATGAACATGGGGCAAATCAGACAACTTTTTAGTTATAACCGCTGCACAACTCGCACAATGCATTCCTTTGATTTTTAAAATCTGTGTAGACATAGTTTAAATGTTATACCAGGTGCTTCTAAGACCCTTAAGTGTCTGCAATCCACCACTTAAGAACGCCTCGACCGCATCAGCGTTATTTAATATTTCAGTTCTACTAGACTTGAGTCTAGTTTCTTTGGTCATTACAATACCTACCTCATGATGAGCAATAATTGCATTGAGAAAACGCAAATCAAATTTATCATCATAACTTCCGAGGTTTGCAACAATTGGATCTCGAACCTTCTTTGTATCTCCATACCACTCCTTTTTCCATTCATATAGTCCAGCAATAGCTTTGGGTTCATCATTTAAAATATTTTGCGCCAATGTTTTCATTTCTGGTCGCTCGGTATTCTTTGCAAGCTGTTCTGCCAGCAACATAGCCCCTCTGTGGTGAGCAATCATTGCATTTATATATCGTAAATCAAACGTTCTATCGGCTTGCCCGAGACTCATTGTATTTTTGTCATACATTGAGACTTTGTATTCTGGGGTAAGGTAATAACCAAAACTAACTCCTAAAAGAGTGCCTATCACAACTAAACCTAGTGTTAAATAAATTGATACTTTCATATTATTTTCTTTTTAATTTATAAACTTTTAATACTTCATCTTTCGCTTTATCAACCTGCCCAGAAGACATCTGGTGATGCACACAATGTCCTAGATGATTTTCCATGAGCAAATCCTCGACAGAGGATAGGCTCTGCTTTACCGCAGAGGTTTGAGTAATAATATCGATACAATATGTATCAGTGTCGACCATTTTTTGTAAACCACGAACTTGCCCCTCAATTCGCTTGAGTTGCTTGATAACCTTTTCCTTGCTTTTCTCATCCATATATTTCATATGAGGTTAGTATATACCCCCTAGGGGTATATGTCAAACTACTATTTTAAGATGATCTTCTTATTTGCTAAATAAACCTTACTTTTCAAGCATCCAAGCAGTTCTCTCTTTTCAAAATTAGTACCTTCTTTGAAAACGAATTTTGCATACCCTCGTATATCAATACTCGGGATGTTGATTTTTTCTTTGGTACCTAATAGGAAACGTTGTAATTTTGAGAATCGCTCTACATCAGCTTTGATTTTCTCCTTGATTTCAATTTCATTAAGATTAATCTTGTCCATCAATTCCTCAAATTGTTTGAGTAGTTCTTTCTCCTCGGTGTAGCCACATTTACAATCAACACCTCTCGCCTTAGTGCAACCGTAATATACATATCTTCGCACGGTGCCGTTGCTTGGGTGTTTCTTGAATTTTTCATCGGCGGATATACCAGATCCACATAGTCCACAGAGCATCATTTTAGTGAAAGCGAATTCTTTGTTTTCAGTCCTCAAAACATTGCTTTTGATTTGTTGTTGTACGAGGTCAAATAGTTCTTTTGTGACAATCGGTTCATGCTTTCCTTGATACCAGTTGCCTGATTGCCGTGGATATTCAAAAGTCCCATAATAAAAAGTGTTGTCTAGGATTTTATAAATATTGCCTAAGCTTAAATGTTTCTTTCCTGCGGCAGTCCTTAGATTAAGATCAAATTTGAGCCAGTTATAGAGCTTTCGTCCACTCCAATGCTCATACGCAACTTTCTCAAACATCTTCTTTATAATTGGTGCTCGTTCTGGATCAATCAAAGTCTCACACTTTCTATCCATTCTCTTTTCTTTCATATACCCAGTCGGAGCAGGACCAGGCCATAGCCCCATTTCTACTCTCGTTCGTAGTCCTCGTTTTACGTTTACGCTCTTGTTGTCGTTTTCAAGTTTCGCCTGACTACAAAGAATCATCAACAAGAATTTTTCGTTCGGTGAATTTTTAAAATGTTGTCCGTAAGTGCGTATCTCCATGAGTAATTTCTGATCCATGAGATCAACAATGCTTCCAAGATCGCCAGCGTTTCTACTTAATCTATCTGGTGCCCAAGTGAGGATTCCATTAAATCGTCCTCGTCGTATCTTCAAGAATTTCTTTATATACTGGTCGCTGTCCTGATTCTTTCGCACTATGCGATTCTCGTCTAATTTCAACAATCTCCAAACTTTCTCGTTCTGCAAGTTCAAGCATTTCCTTAACTTGAGAATCAATCGAGAGTACTTGTCGTTCTTCTGATTCAGTCGATTTTCGTGCATACAAAACATATTTAATTTTCTGTACTGGGGCGACAATTTCTTTACTAATCCTCGCTGTTGTATACGTTTCCATATG
>CAZRUN010000029.1:5536-7031 GCA_964603415.1 uncultured Candidatus Saccharibacteria bacterium
TTTTCAACTTCTGTCATATATATATTAATGACAGAGTTCACTAGTTTTGCTAAGTCTATGCAGAACTAAAAATACGTCGCATACTCGCGATCAACGCCTTAGCAAAATCATATATCAGCGATACAATGGTCTGGAATAATAGTGCAAAAAATGCTATTATGAATTAACAATTAAATAAGCAATAAGCAGCCTAAACCTTTTCTTTTTTGGAACGGCATGGTGAACAAATCGCGACAAACGTAAAGAACCTATCATTAGGGCGTTTGTCGCGTTATATCTGGAAACGGATATAAGGGTCTTCGGATCCTCCTAGTGGTAGGCTTTTTGCGTATTAGACTAGGTTAAATTATTAAAAACGCGACAAACAAAATTATGAATAAATTTATTGAGTGGTACAAAAGTTTATCACTAAAAAAGAAGTCTTTAGGATTTCTGGTTCTTCTTATTATCTCAGGAATTTTTTCTGAACCTATAAAAACAATCTTAATACTTATTGATATATTCCTCTTCTGTAATATTGTCTACGTTTTAGGTAAAAGATTGCTTTTAAAAATTCTACCTAAAAGAAAGGGTCTTTTGATTTATGAACAGAAAGCAAAAGAGCTGGTTTTAGATGGAAGTTTATCTGATGACGATTTAAAAATTTTAGAACAAATTAAGATTGAGCATAAACTAACAGATGAGGATGTTCAAAGATACAACATTGAAGCACTTCGTGGCTTTGTAACAAAAACATTTAGTGATTCTCGTGTATCAGAAGAAGAACGTCAACAAATTGTTCAAATACATAAAAAATTTAATTTACCTTCTGATGCTGTTGTGTATTCCCAAAAAGACTTCAATAAATACTATATGTTGGATCAAATTGACAAAGGAAACATACCAACAACAGAAAATCATGATTTAAATATAAACATGGGAATCGGTGAAAAACTGCATTTTGCAGATAAGGCATTTTTTGTAAAAAACAGAAGTGTTACAGAACGTATAAGTTATGGTGGTTTTAGTGGGTCTGTGAGAATTGCTAAGGGCATTAGATATAGAGTTGGTACATTAAAGGTAAACGCACAAAAGAAACAAGTTTTGTCATCAGAAGATGTTGGATTTGTTTATATGACGACTGATAACATTGGCTATCTAGGAGTTCATAAAAACTTTAGTCTTCCGTATAACAAAATTGTTTCTCTTGATGTAAAAAATGGATATTTGTTTATCTATAAGAAAGGAAAAGAGGTTCCATTCATCATTTTAATGGATGATTACGAGGTATTACTTGCTATTGTATCTGCTAAATTGAATCAGTAACTAACCAATAATCCTCACTTTCTTCTCAACATCAACATAGTCGGGATAAAAGAGTATATCGTCATCGTCACAGCCATAATTCCTATCGGTATTAACCCATGCTATAAGTACCGTTCCCTCATTTGCGTGCTTGTCTAATGTTGAGTTCACCAAAAGCGAGAATGCATCAGCTAAGTCATCGTGCTTCTCT
>CAZRUN010000029.1:7041-8819 GCA_964603415.1 uncultured Candidatus Saccharibacteria bacterium
CTACACCAAAGCCAATGAGTTGCTCAATCAGTTCTTCACATCCTTGTCGTGGGAATTTGATAATCCCTGACTTGATAGAGGTTGAAGTGAGTGCAAGACGTGTTCTTTTGTCACCCTTAGGTTTGACTGCTTCTGCTTTCACTCCATTTAATTCAAGCATTTGTGGCAGTGCTTCTTGATATGCCACACTTTCAACAAAGAGTGTGTCATGGTTTCTCGGCATCTGCGTATTCTTAAAATTCTTCATAAGTTCCACTTGTTCAGGAAAGTTTATTTTCTGTTTGATTGGATTAGGAAGAATATAGATTCGCATTTTCTCTCTTCGGCTGTATACATGAGCCGATACAATTGCCGTGAAGTCAGCAGATTCTTTGGTTGAGATAGCAAGATCGACCCCTGCATAGGTACCACGATATCCTTTATGCTTTGTGCCTGGGAGTTCGTCATAGAACTGAATCCACTCTGGGTATATAACCTGATCATCACTTGGAATTATACGGAGGAGGTATTCTCTCTGCCATGATATTTCACTAGCTACATTCATTTTCTGTTCATCAACATCTTTTGCTTCAGGATAATTCCCAGGCCATAAACAATTATCTTCTTCGTCTATGAGTGGGTATTGCTTGAAGATACCTTTTGATCGCTTATTCTCGATATCGTCTTTGATACGCATGAGGAGTGAATCTTCATGCAAAAGGTTTCCAACAATAATGAGTCGTGTCTTTCTGTCTCCCGCAGGAATAACTTCACCATAGAGCCACTGATATGTCTTTTCTCGTCCCTCACGAGTTTTAGTGGACTGTACGTCTTCCACGTCGTCACAAATGATGAGATCTGGTCGGTGTTCATTATGACGAGATCCACGAATACTTTGCTCAGTTGAAGCAACCGTGATTCTTGCACCGCTTTTGTTAAACACGAGAGAATATGAACCCCATTCGTCACTTTCTTCTTGAAATGGTCCGAGGTCTTTCTTCAAGAGATCGTTTCCTTCAAGCTCGCTTTTAATGTTCATCATGTGCTGTTTAGCTTGGATTCTGGTTTGGCAGAAAATCATGCAGAATTTCTTTTGTTGCTTGCCAAGAATCGCCCATATTGGGTATGCCGTCGTCACCATGGTTGACTTGCCTGACCCACGAAATGCGACTACATACAGATTCTCCGTTGCTGATTTCTCAAGATTATGAATAATCTCTTTTTGAAAATCCGCAGTCTCATACTTTACATAATGAGCATAATAGAAGTGGAAGAAGTACAGGAAACTATCTTTAGTGATAGTGGTTCGTACTAACTTATCTTTCATCATGCGATTAACTAAACTTGTTTCAATAACTTTTTTCATAGGTGTTATATCTTATTAATTCTTTTAATAGAGTTCTTCTTGGTGATAGAAGCGAGCTTAAGAGCATTACGCACAATCTTTTGTTGTGACGGCGTGAGTGCTTCGTTTTCTTCTTTGGTAGTGATTTCGAGCTTGTTCTTGTAGTTGTCATTTCGGTGACGAAGCCAAAAGCTGATTGCAGGATAGTTTTTCTCTTTGATGAGGGTGAGTAACTGGCTTTCACTCATGTCGTTTACAAGTGCTACACCGTCTTTCAGTGCTTGATCCATTTTCTTGCAAAATGATTGGTCATCCTTTCGCCAACGGTACACACTGTTACGGGACACACCGGTCTTCTCACACGCCACTTGTACGATCGGTACTTTGGTGAGTTCCTCGAAAAACTGATCTTGGAGTTTATTTTTCTTCATAGAAGTTTTTGATTATCTCTGCT
>CAZRUN010000030.1:0-3075 GCA_964603415.1 uncultured Candidatus Saccharibacteria bacterium
AGGACAGAAGCCTTTGAAGCTTTTAATCTAGGTTCGATTCCTAGTCTGGTAGCAAATTATTGACAAATTAATATATTACGATATTGTATAAACAATGTCGTTCTTTTAGTATAGTTGTATTTAGGTTACCAAAGCAGGTTATTTTAGCCTTTTTTGGTAACTTAAATATTAACACAATGAAAACACTAATTCTTAAAGTATGTGGCTTTTATATAGCCCATAACAGACTCAAACAACTTAGCGATTTAGGCGCAACAAACTGTCTTAATTATAAAGACTTAGGACAAGAACTTAAGCATGCCCTAAACAACATGTCGGGCACGATAACCTTAACCCAAGGTAGCAAAAAAGCTAAAATGGAACAAAAAGATAATCAATTTGAATTTGAAATACTTTATGTTTCAGGTTTAAGTGTACATGGGGTAAATGAAACCTATCCTGAAATACAATTCGGTACTAATGAATCAGGAGAATTTCGTTTAATTACTGAGCCGTCAATAACTCGTGAGCAAATTAATGAATTCTTAGGATTCAAATAGCACTCTTATCTTTAATAAAAGATTTAACCATTCTTGTTCCCAAGAATGGTTTTTTTATTTATCTTCTAAAGTATTCATTCGAACATCATCCCACATTCGTAGTAAATTTAGTTTCCCCCTACAATATCCAATATCGCAAGTTCAAGTGGTAGTGATTTGACTGGACTTCGTTTTACCATAACCGCTGCATCAAGAAGCTTCACGATACGAGCAGAGCTTAATGTGTTACCAGCATCAAGAGCAATAGCCTCAAGTGCTTTCGCTTCATCAGTTCCGAATGTTTTTTCAACATCAGCTTTTGTTGTCATTTTATGCTTAAGCATATGAACAGCGCGAATACGCCCTAAAAGAAGCGATAGCAGTAGCTCATGATTCATTTGCATAAAGTGTGGCGCATGGAGTGCACTTTTTGCACTCTCAGCATCACGAAGTACAATTGCTTTAACGAGACTTCCTAAGAGAACTGAGTTTGGTACACCAAAACTCTCAGCGATGATATCAGCATCTATCATCTTACCTTCACTATGCATAGCTGCTTCTTCTAATCGTCCACATGCGTCACGATATGATTTATCCGCAAGCTGCGCTAGGAGCGTTACTGCTTCATCTGTAATCTTAATTTTTTCTTGTTTAGCGATATTTGAAATATATGTCTCCAATATTTCCTGCGTTGGATGACGGAATGTTAAGATCTGTGTACGAGAACGAATAGTATCAGGAACTTTATCAAGTTCAGTTGTAGCGAGTACAAAGATTGCATGTACTGGTGGCTCTTCTAGCGTCTTCAGGAGTGCGTTAAACGCCTCCTTCGTTAACATATGCACCTCATCGATGATATATACCTTGTATTTAGATTCAAGTGGAGCGCCACGTACATGGTCGCGCAGTTCTCTAATATCATCAATTCCACGTCGAGAAGCCGCATCGATCTCATAGATATCAACTGGCTGAGTACTGAGTGATGTTGCAAAGATACGAGCAACAGTTGTTTTACCAAGCCCCCGACCTCCTGTAAAGAGATATGCATGTGCAGGTCTACCACTATCAGCGGCGCCTTTAATTAATTGAACGACAGTCTCTTGCCCAATGACGTCTTCGAACTTGGCCGGACGGTATTTTCGATATAGGACGGTATGAGGTGTTTCTTTCTTCATGAGACTATTCTATCATATCCTTATTCTCTTCCATAAATAGAGCTAGAGTTTCTTCAACTTCACTAGCGCTCTTAGCTTCCATCATCTTTTCACGAAGCTCTTTAGCCCCGTTAAACCCATTCACATATGCTTTGTAGTGTTTTTTCATAATAGAAAAACTCTTAATATCTCCAAGTCTTTTCTCATATTCATACGTATGCTCCACTAATATCTTGAATCGTTCTTCTAAACTTAATTCTACAGTGCGATCTCGATCAAAGAACCAAGGAGCACCAAATATCCCGCGGCCAATCATGACGCCATCAAATCCAGATTCTTGTGATTTAGTTCTACCCTCTGCAAGCGTCTTCACATCTCCGTTCCCCAAGAGGACAACATCCGAACGAATGTTGCGAACATAGTCATTGATCTCACGTGCTAGTTCCCAATGAGCTGGAACAAGTGACATTTCTTTTCGGGTACGTAAATGTACAGTGAGAGCTGCAATGTTTTCTTTAAGTATCTCACCGAGCCATTCTTTGTATTCTATTTTGTTGTAGCCAATACGTGTCTTAACAGACACCGGTAATCCTCCTCCACCAAGAATCGCAGCTTTAATGATTGCCCTGGCAGACTCTGGATTCTTCATCATACATGCTCCAGCACCTTGCTTCTCAATACTCTTGTCGGGGCATCCCATATTGATATCAATACCGTCGAAGCCAAGCTCGGCGCAAAGCCGTGCCGCCTCTTCCATATGTTTCGGATTCGAACCGAACAGTTGAGCCACAATCGGCCTTTCGTTTTCACCAAACACAAGATCTCGCTTTAGCACATCTCGTCCAGGACTACACAATCCATCAGCTGAAACAAACTCAGTCCAAAAGACATCGGGTCCGCCGCCAGGCTGCCCAGCACGAGAGTATGTGGCAATAAGTTGACGAAACACACAATCAGTAACATCAGCCATTGGGGCAAGCACAAAAAGCGGACGATTCTCCATCTCCGCTTTTTGTTTCAGTTCCTGCCAAAAGTTATTCTGCATCTCTTCTCTTATACACCACCTGTCCATCAAAACGCAAATCTACATATTCGAGCTCATCAAGTCTTTCCAGTAGGAGTTTTTTAACAGCAGCATCTTCCATTCTAATACGTGGTAACGTTGCAAAATTCTCACCAGTATCAAGGAGTACTTCATCATAAGCAGCGCCATACACAAAACCATATGTTGGCATACCGTATGATGTAATCTCACTACGAAGAGTATCGATGCGAGCAAGCTCATCAACACTAATGACGCTCATGCCAAGCGTGAGATTGGCTGAATCACTATAGAAAGCAAAGATAGGAGCATAGGAATAATGAGGAGCGACAGAACCAGCTTTTCCATTTGCATGAAGTAT
>CAZRUN010000030.1:3085-4331 GCA_964603415.1 uncultured Candidatus Saccharibacteria bacterium
CAAGCTTGCAATACATTGTTTCAAAGACAGGTTCTGTGGTGGCAATATGTAATACTCGCCCCTTATGAACAACAGCTGACGAGAGTCTAGGAAAACTAGCAAGAATAGTCTCTCCCAGCACTTCTTTATCGAGAAATAATAGTGAGTCGCGAGGAATGAGGAAGAATCGATACCCACTAATCTTTTGAGAAACAAACGCTTCAACAGCGCGAGCATCAACAAGTCCACTATCAGATACGCGTACTGAAGACGCACGTAAAAATGGTTCGCGGATGACAATAAAAAATCCAGCAACGAAGAGTATAAATAGAGTAGTAACAAAGATACGTCTTCGGCGGCTCTGTGCATGGCGGCGCTCATGCAGCGCTGCTTGTTTTTGCATTGCCAAAGATGTATTTCTCATAGTTCTATTTCTTAGATATCACAGACATGCCGCCCATATAAGGACGAAGAACTTCTGGGATGACAATACTGCCATCTTCTTGTTGATAGTTTTCAACCAACGCTGCCGGGAGACGTGATGTTGCACATGCAGTATTGTTTAGTGAGTGTACAAATTTCAATCGACCGTCATCATCTTTATATTTAATACCAAGTCGGCGTGTTTGAAAATCATGGAAATAACTCGATGAATGTGTTTCTCGATATTTATTCTGGGACGGCATCCATGCTTCGATATCATATTTTTTAACCTGCCCAAGACCAAGGTCTCCGCCGCAGTTAACAACAACATGATATGGCAATTTCAATTCTTTCATAAGATGTTCAACATGAGCAGTAATTTCTTCATGCCATTTAACACTTTCCTCATGTGACGCTTCACATAAAATCACTTGTTCAATTTTAAAAAATTCATGTACACGGATAATACCTTTTACATCACTACCATGTTTCCCTGCCTCAGCACGGAAACATGGTGAGAATGAAATATATTTCTTAGGTAGTTCTGATTTTTCAAGAATCTCATTCATATGATATCCCATAGTCGCAACTTCAGCTGTACCAGCTAAATATTCAATATCTCCAACTTTATACAAGTCATCTTCTGATTGCGGTAGCATTCCTGTACCAATGAGCGACTCTTTGCGAACCAGTGACGGTACAATCATCGGTGTATACCCTTTTGAAATAAAGTAGTTTAAAAAATACTGCCAGAGTGCAAAAAAAAGTTGAGCTCCTTCATTTTTCATAAAGTAACCACGAAATCCTGACACTTTTACCCCCCGCTCAAAATCAACCATATCTA
>CAZRUN010000030.1:4341-6124 GCA_964603415.1 uncultured Candidatus Saccharibacteria bacterium
ATATGATCTTTCGGTGTAAATGCAAATGTTGGTATGTCACCTTCCGTCTTAATCTCAACATTATCCTCATCACTCTCTCCATCAGGAACAGAAATATCAGGAACGTTTGGAACCTCAAGCATCATCTTCTGCCAAGTAGACATAATATCTCGAAGTGCTCCTTCTTTTTTCTGAAGATCTTCTTTAAGAAGAGTCATCTCTTGGATGATCTGATTTTTCTCTTCTGGACCTGCTCCCATGATCGATAGCGACGCTTCATTTTGTTCTGCGCGAAGAAGCTCTACTTCTCTAAGTAGGACCAAGCGGTCATCATCGAGTTTAATGAGTTGATCAAGATCAAGCTCAATACGCTTCTTTTTGATAGCTAATTTAACGATATCAGAGTGTTCACGGATAAATTTAATGTCTAACATATGGCTATACTATAACAAAAATAGTAAAATAGAGAAACATGTCTATTCGTGAGCTCGCATATCATGAAATTCCTCGCCGGCTAGTAGATATACCAGAGCCGGTTAAGAAATTATTTGTATTGGGAAGACTACCACCGCAAGAAATCAAAAATCTTGTTATTGTGGGGTCACGTAATCACTCAGACTACGGCAAGCAAGCACTCAAAGACATCATTGCTGGTCTTGTTGGTTATCCAATTAATATTGTATCTGGCCTTGCACTTGGTATTGATACAATTGTGCACGAAGAAGCACTTCGTCACGGTATGTATACAACGGCTTTTCCTGGATCAGGTCTACTACCTGAAGCAATACACCCAAAAACAAATATTCCATTGACTAGGAAAATAATTGATTCAGGTGGTTGTCTTGTATCTGAATTTGATCCAAATTTCAAAGCAACACTCTATAGTTTCCCGAAACGCAATCGTCTAATGGCTGCATACGCAGATGCTGTTCTTATCATTGAAGCTGAAGAGAAATCGGGAACACTCATAACTGCACGGCTTGCACTTGATTACAATCGAGATGTACTAGTTGTCCCTGGTTCGATATATTCCGAAAGTTCACGTGGTACAAACTGGCTCCTGTCACAAGGAGCAACACCCGTTCTTTCTGCTAAAGATGTTTTATATTCTCTAGGTTTTGAAACACGACCAGAACCAAAACCATACAGAACAACAGAAGAAGAACGTGTTATTTTAGAACTATTAGAAATCCCACTTCGCAGAGAAGAAATACTTGATGCATGTGACAATCCTGCTGAAGAAGTAAATACACTTCTAAGAAAAATGGAGCTGCGAAATTTAATCATTGAACAAGGTGGTCTTTTTAGAAAAAAATAAGCACTCTGTTTGCAATTTAAAATAGTGTATAGTATTACTTAGAACTATATGAGCAAAACACTTGTCATTGTTGAGTCCCCTTCAAAAGCAAAAACTATTGAAAAATATTTAGGGCCCGGATTTACCGTACGTGCATCAGTTGGACATGTACGAGACTTACCGAAATCAAACAAACAAGCCATTGATATTCCTGGTGGATTCATTCCTCATTATGAAATTTCAAAAGGTAAAGAAAAAGTAATTAGCGAACTACGTACCATTGCAGAAAAATCAGATCACATCATACTTGCAACTGACCCGGATAGAGAAGGTGAAGCTATCGCATGGCATTTAGAAATGCTTCTAAAGGAAGATAAGAAAATAAAAACAAAAGATATTAAACGTGCTGCTTTTCATGAAATCACTAAACATGCAGTCGAAGAAGCGCTCCTGCACCCAAGAGCTATTGATACCAATCTGCGTGAAGCTCAAGAAGCAAGGCGTGTT
>CAZRUN010000030.1:6134-6675 GCA_964603415.1 uncultured Candidatus Saccharibacteria bacterium
GTTCTTGATCGATTAGTCGGATATGACCTCTCTGGTATTATCTGGAAGAAAGTCAGGTACGGTCTTTCGGCTGGACGAGTACAATCCCCTGCTCTACGTATTATCATGGAACGCGAACGTGAAATAAGAGCATTCATTCCTGAAACATATTTTGTTCTTGAAGCTGATGTAGAAACAAAAGACAAAACACTACTCACTGCAACATGTAGCGTTGAGCCAACCGACAAAAAAGAAGCTGATCGTATTGCGAAGTACGCTGAAGAAAAAGAATGGCGTGTTACTGCTATTACAGAAAAAACAGAAAAACGAAGTCCAAAGGCTCCATTTACAACTTCAACACTCCAGCAAGCAGCAAGTTCACGTCTTGGACTAGCGCCATCACGAACAATGCAGATAGCCCAAAAATTATATGAAGCTGGACATATTACCTATATGCGTACTGACTCTACAAATCTTTCAAAAGAAGCAGTGGAGGCAATGCTTAAAGTTATTAGTACTGAATTTGGTCAAGAATTAGTAAGTCCAAGAACATTTAAGACTA
>CAZRUN010000030.1:6685-8749 GCA_964603415.1 uncultured Candidatus Saccharibacteria bacterium
ACTAAATCAAAGAATGCCCAAGAGGCCCATGAAGCTATTCGTCCAACTCATCCAGAAACAGCATTCGCTGGATCTAATGAACAAGAAAAGAAAGTATACCAGCTAATCCGTGCACGAACACTTGCATCTCAAATGCAAGACGCATCAGTTGCTCGTACTCGTATAGACATACTACCGAAATCAACTAATGATATCCCGGTATATAAAATCAACGGATCACGGGTATTATCCCCTGGCTGGCTACTTGCTGATCCAGCAGCAAAAGGAGAAGATGTCATTCTGCCACAATTAGCAGAAAATGACTCTTTAAAACTTGTCGAATCTCGTACCTTAGAAAAACAAACGCAGCCACCAGGCCGTTATACAGAAGCAGGACTCATTAAAGAACTTGAGGCTCGAGGTATCGGAAGACCGTCAACATATGCGTCTATTATGTCGACGCTTGAGGAACGCGGATATGTCACCAAAGAAGGACGCACACTATTACCAACAGATACTGGTGATGTTGTTTCATCGTTCCTGGAAGAGCATTTCAAAGAATACATTAGTGATACCTTCACAGCAGAAATGGAAGACAAGCTAGATGATATTGCTGAAGGTACTCGTAAGTATAGAGAAACACTTGAGGAATTCTATACACCATTTTTGAAAGAAGTAAAAATAAAGGATAAGCTCGAAAAAGCAACAAACATGGAAGCAGCACCGGACGATATTTTGTGCCCACTCTGCGGCAAAAACATGATTGTTAAATTAGCACGGACTGGTAAATTCTATTCCTGCGCAACCTACCCTGACTGCGCGGGCGCTCGCAAGATTGATGGCTCTATCATGGAAGGACCGAAAGACATCGGACGTCCATGTCCAAAATGTGGCACACCAAAAGAAGAGAAGGTTGTGCTGAACAAAGACGGAAGTGTACGCAAGAGCCGCAGTAAGAAAGTAGTTGAACTTGGTAAACTTGTTATCCGTGAAGGACGATTCGGGAGTTTCATTTCTTGCAGCCGATATCCAAAATGTAAATACATAGAGGAAGACCCAGAAGAACTTAAAAAGAAAATGACAACTGTAGGGTGTCCTATGTGCAAAGACGGATTCATGATGGAACGTCGTGGACGTTTCGGTATCTTCTATTCATGTACTAACTACCCTACGTGCAAAAATGCCATCAAAGCAAAACCAACCGGAAACATATGCCCCCTATGTGAATCCCTTATGATGGAAGGAACCAAAACAATTCCAGAGCGATGTAGTAATAATAAATGTCTTAACCACAGACCTGATAAAATTACAAAAACAACATAAAAGAGATATGGTATACTGAAGACATGCCACACATTGAAAGTCTATTCGGTATACAAAAATTCAGCAAGAAAGATCGTGATCTCCTTTTACATGCATACACATTTGCTGAAGCTGCCCATGCAGGACAACTACGCAAAAGTGGTGAACCTTATTTCATTCATGTATTCACAACGGCAAAAAATCTAGCCGATATTGGTATGGATAGTACAGTCATTGCAGCAGGAATGCTTCATGATGTTCTTGAAGATACAGACATAACAGAAGAAGTACTACGGAAAGAATTTGGTAATGATATTACCGGACTCGTTCTTGGTGTTACTAAGCTTGGCACAGTTAAATATACCGGTATTGAGCGTAACGTTGAGAATTTACGGAAATTTTTTGTATCTATCGCTGATGATATGCGTGTGATTGTCATCAAACTTGCTGATCGTCTTCATAATATTGAAACACTTGCTCATGTACGTCCTGATAAACAAAAACGTATTGCACTTGAGACGCTTGAAGTCTATGCTCCCCTTGCTGACAGATTGTCTATGGGACGATTAAAGGGTCGCCTTGAGGATGCTGCCTTTCCATATGCATACCCAAAGGAATATGCAGAAGCAAAAACTCTACGTGAGTCACGAAAAGACGCAACATTGCCAGAGCTACTTAGGGTTGAGAGTAGTATAAAGAAAATCTTAAAAGAATATACACTAGAAAATGTACGCGTTGATCACCGAGAAAAACATCTCTATTCCCTCTGGAAAAAAATACACA
>CAZRUN010000031.1:0-2047 GCA_964603415.1 uncultured Candidatus Saccharibacteria bacterium
ATATTCGAGGATTGAAATATAGAAGTAATCGACCTGATCTCATCATTTGTGATGACCTCGAAGATATCACTTCGTTCGAGGATAAAAAGCAAATTGACCTGCTCTATGACTGGGTCGTCAATGAACTCTTCTCTATTGGTGATGAAAAGACAAATATCGTAGTCCTTGGAAATTTACTCAATCCATCTTCTATCATGTGCAAACTATGCGTTGCTATTCGTAAAGGTGAAATGCCAGGCATATTTCGTGCGTACCCACTGCTCGACGACAGGAATCACATATTATGGCCAGAGCGATATCCTAATGAGGAATCAATACTAGCAATCGAAAAAACTTTACCTCAAAAGAAAGACTACGATCTCTATAGTATTTTTGATCGAGAATATCGACTTAATATGTCGAGAATTAGCATCTATGGTTTTAAGTACATTAAGTATCCAATCAGTGCTAGTCCTTTTGCTAAAGAAGAGCTTTCTATTAGTGCTCCCATGTGGGCTTTTGGTAGTGTATGTGAATGGCCAGCATTTGAGCATACGTGCTTCTCAGAGGAAGGGTGGGTTGATCCGAGGATGATACCTGCACATACGAGCGATAGACCGATTGTTGTTGAAGAACCTATCCATAAAGAGCAGATGGCAAAGACAAGAAAGGTATCTGGAAGCCCTGAAAGTGAGACTCAAAATTCATCTTCTTAAAAGTGTCTTATTATGTCTCATTTCCTGTAAATAGCCATACATCACAATATGTCACCCTGCGACCCACAAACCTAAATGAGACACAGCATTTTGTGCTAGAATATCCTTACAAGGGTTGAGCCTGTGGGTACCATACCCGAGTACACCGCAAAGAGTATTTATAATCAGAAGACTCATGTAGCTCAATGATTCTATTCTTCTTAATAAACAAAAAAATGCCCGAGATTTAATCCCGGGCATGTAACTATTAGTTTTCTTTTATTTCAATCGATATATTGTTCCAGAAGTAATCGAATGAGGTTCGTAATTCAATACATGTACTCAAAATTGTATTACGTAGCTTTGCAGAGTATGGAACACTACCGAAAGCATCAACAACCAATTGAGCATGGTAGGTATCATGTGAGGCATGCGATGCCAGGTGCCACAATACGTCTCCCTCTTTGTATTCATCTATTGGTTTTTTAAACTCAGAAAATACCTTTTCAAAAGCATTAAGCAAAATATAGTAATCACCTAAACCGTCTTCTAGTGAAATTCGGTTTTCGTAATACCACAACGTAATCATTGCTTCAATGGGTCCGCGACTAACTACCTCCTTAAGTTTCTTAAGCATAAAACTAACGGAAACATTTATCTTTACTGAGTGTTCATACGAGCCGAGTGGTTGCTGCCACTTTTGGTAATCGTATCCCAGAGCATTGAGTAATGTTTCCCGACCTTCAGAATGAGGACCGCCATAATCTTCATTTTCACCTAGCTCTTCAAGGTAATTTTCATGTACTGCATAATATAGCGACGTCTTTTGATTTTTAGGCAACAATGCTTCTGTAACAGTCGCCATTATGTGCTGAAGGAATCCCTCAAAGAAATGAGCAAGTTGATATCGGATACCGATAAGCTGTTTAAGTTTGTCTCTTTGGATAGTTCCTTGTTTCAACTCTACCAATACAGAGGGGATCTGATTATTGCGATAACGCAGCACTTCTTCTTTATGAATAGTTTCTAAAATCGTTTTTATTTTCATGGTGTTGGTTAAAATTATTTAAAAAATTTGAATGTAAATTAACAAAAATCTTAAACAACTAACCAAGGAATCTTTTCAATTTTAGAGTGGTATCCATTCGGAGGTCGTGACAAGCACTCACGCCAGATTTTAGTAATGATACGATTGATGATAATGAGGGTATCTTCCTTTATTATTTTAAAGGAGATTCCATCAACTATCTTAATCATAACCCTTACTATTTTAGGAGTGATCCTCATTAGAAATACGATACCAATGATAGTGAGTAATATAACAAATCCTTTAAGGAGATCTTTCATGACCCCTATTGTAGGAGGTTTTATTG
>CAZRUN010000031.1:2211-4054 GCA_964603415.1 uncultured Candidatus Saccharibacteria bacterium
CTCGCACGCTAATCGGTATGTAACCAGTTCCGTCAGTGAGAATGATTTTTAAATCTTTAACCGCCGCAACAGGACTTTGCACATGGTATCGCTTACTCATTGAGTCGATCAATTTTATGGCATTGAAATATTCTTTTGGTGAATATTTTTTGCCGTGAGCAACACATGATTTTGCATAACGAAGGCAACTGTCAGCGATCACGTATACGGACTTTTGATTTTGCGCTTGAATATGTGCCGGTATGACCTCACGAGAAGGAAACAGTCGACTGCAGAATTCAAATCCACAGCCGAGTAACAATAGGCCAATACCTATGACTGCAGATTTAAATACTTTATTTTTCATTTTATTCTTATGTTAAATTTTACATAATTTAGCACGAATAATGTATTATGTCAATAAATAAAAGGGTTTGGATACACGTTTAGGGTAAGTATAAAACTGCCTCATTTTTTTAAATTAGTTTTTTCAGTATACTCCTTAAGATTCTTGTAGGGGTAATTATTTTTCAGTAATTTTATAAACCTTTCCTCGGGAATCGTATGTAATCCATTTACCAACAGGTATACCTACTTTAAAAGTGCCTGATCTTTTTATTGTGCCATCTATGCGGTACCACTCCCAGTAGCCCTCTGGTTTCCCGTTCACTATTTTACCTTTAGACCAGATGGTCTTTCCGTTTGCATGATACTTGGTAGTACTATCTTTATGCACTTCAGTTTTCTTTTCCGGAACTATCTTTTTTAAGACACCTTTTCTTTTGGCTATGTTTTTATAGTCCCATTGTATGGTTTTGGCTTTCTTTAGCCAATTCTTTAAATGAGTGATTTTGATTTCTTTTATATCTGTATAAAATATTTCTGCGGCTTTAAATTTGCCTTCAGGATGTAAATCTATTTCATCAAAACTTTGCCCACTAAAAAACATGAGGGATACACTACCGTTCTTGCGAATAGAATACGAGACAATAGGATTTCCATCAATAAACCACACAGGTGTACCATGCCAGATCTTGGGTTCACTTTTCTTTAAGTATGTATTAATATTCAATTCTAGAAAATCACAGATCTTTTGTATATCTTTTGTGTGTGTTTTGTTGTATTCAGAAATGGTAGTGGCGGTATTTTTCATGTGTATATCTTATCACGTACTGTAGCTTGTTTCAAAAATGAAATTGGGTAGTATACTTTATTGTTTTGGAAACAAAACATCATCTGCTACATATAGGTACTCAGGCTTCACTACATAGTATGCAGCTCCATCTTCCTCGCTCTTACTTTGGGATAGATACACAGGCTTTCCTGTAGTACGGTCTATTGCATAGTTGTATGCTCCACCATTGTTCTTAAGGTTATAGGCAACGTTTCCACCTTTTGGATCCTCTAGTGGGTAGTCGTAATCTATCTCGAGAGGATTATCAAGTCGAGCGAGCGCTCTACCTCTACCGCCAACAGCGAGATTTTCATTGAGGTCTTGAGTGAAGACGTATAGGAGAGGTACCCCTGGAACAAACTGCTGCATCTTCTGTATGCCATTTCTCTCTAAAAAATCTACAGTTTCTTTTTCTGTCATACTTTCAAGATTCGGATCTATTTTTTCTACAAAATTCTCTTTCATAGTCAAAGTATATCACAATCAAAAACCAAGGATCTCTGAAAAATCGAATTCAGCGCTGGTCAGGTAGATATGCTACACTGACGGTATATGGAATCTCTTTCAGTGGCAATTATGGCATTTTTAACAACTGTTCCGATCTCGGTACAGTTGCTCGTAATTGCCTTATTCTCATTTGCGGAAGGTTTGCCTGTGATAGGGTCTATTTTGCCTGGCGGAACCATTGCG
>CAZRUN010000031.1:4064-8422 GCA_964603415.1 uncultured Candidatus Saccharibacteria bacterium
TGCGATATTTGCAGGGACATTGGTACAGCAAGGATTACTTTCTCCGGTAGCGACGAGCGTCATAATTGGACTCAGCAGTTTCTCTGGTGATATGACAGGTTTCTTTATTGGTAAGAGGTTTAAGCATCTTAAGTGGGTGAGAGCTATTGTCGAAAATCAAAAACACCAAAAAACATGGGATTTGTTTGACAGGCATATTGTGATTATTGCTATTTTTGGAAAACTTATTCCAGTGGTTCGTTCTACTCCTTCTATTCTTGCGGCAGTACGAGGTATTAAAACACGTAAATATATTTTCTATAGTTTTATTGGGTCATTACTATGGGCAGTGGTGGGAGTGTACGCCGGTAAGTTAATTGAAGATTTTTTTGGAGACAAAGCCATTCCATTTATATTTGGTATTATTGTAGTTTCAATAGCTGTTGTCGTTATTCGTATGGTTATTAAAAAAATGTATACAAAATACAAGAAAAGTCATTCTTAAATGCAGCAAAACCCCCTCCGAAGAGGGGGTTCGCCTTTATTTTATGCATTGTTATCATTTAAAAAAAATAACAGCGCATCAGAATGATCGCTTCGTGAGTTAGTATAGCGCAGATAGTGTTCTTAAACAATAAATGTAATTAGGAGATAATATATTTTCTACTTGGTCAATCATATGTATGGTATACTCATACATATGAACGATGAACATCCTGTTGCTCCTACTTCACAGCTCTATCATGTAGCAAGACTCGGTGGTACAGAGAAACCTTGGAGCGGGGAGTATTTTGATATGCATGAATCTGGTATGTATGACTGCAAAGTATGTGGACAGAGATTATTTGTATCAAATACTAAGCTTGATTCGCATGTAGGGCCAACTGGTCTTCAGGGGTGGCCTGCATTTGAAGATGCAATTCCTGGTAGTGTTGAATTTAAAGATGATGAAAGTATTGGGATGCATCGGACGGAAGTACTGTGCTCTCGTTGTAAGTCACATCTAGGTCATATTTTTGAAGATGATACGTCTACTGGTAAACATTACTGTATTAACTCAGTCTGCTTAGACTTTAAAAAAGAATAATATGACGCTGCGTACTATCGATCTCCATCTCATTCATTTTTTTAAGCGATATTCCGAACCGATGGCTCGCGTTGCGATTTGTGTTGTGTATGTCTGGTTTGGTGCTCTCAAAGTGTTTGGGTTTAGTCCAGCGAGCGAACTTGTCAGTGATCTGTTAGCGCAGACTATACCGTTTATGTCTCCAGGTGTATTTATTTTTTATTTTGGTTTATTTGAAGTTCTTATTGGTATCTTTTTTGTAATTCGTGGACTTGAGCGATTAGTTATTCCACTCTTATTGTTACATCTTATTACTACTATCTTACCGTTATTCTTATTACCAAGTATTGCATGGACTGGTTTCCTTGTTCCTACTATGGAGGGGCAGTATATTATTAAGAATATACTTATCATTGCGTGTGCCATGGGTATTGCATCACATCTACATGTGATCAAAAAGATAGAGGTATGATTCTGATTTCATTTCTTAAAGGCATGCTTGTTGGTCTTGTTGTGTCTGTGCCAACTGGTCCAGTTGGTTTTTTGGCTGTTAAGCGGACAGTGAATGATGGTTTTTGGGCTGGGTTTGTGACCGGTCTTGGAGTGGTTGTTTCAGATATCGTATACGGGAGTATTGTTATTATCGGACTTCGACACACTGCTCATTTTTTAGTGATATCTAAACCACTCTTTCATCTTGTTGGGGGAGCTCTGCTTGTTGTCTTGGGAGTGTTGACTTATTTTTCAAAAAAAACAAAACACTCAAAAGTACTTAGTAGCGTATCAGAATTGACACCTATTCAGAGAATCATGGAGTCACGCATAGGGCAATTCTTGTCAGCATTCTTTGTAACGATGGTTAATCCTATTCAGATAGTTTCGTTCACTGCACTCATTGGGTCTCTTGCTGTGTTCCATGGTTCTGTTCAATCATCAGTTGTATTTTTATTAGGACTCTTTATAGGTGCTCTTTTATGGTGGACAGTACTTTCATTGTTTATCGCGAAGATTCGAGACAATATTCAAACTAAACATATTGTGTGGGTAAATCGGATTGCTGGAGGAATTATTGTATGCTCAGGTCTCTTTGTACTATTTAGCTACCTGTAACATTCCTCTGCACACATAAATCGCTATACTTCTCTTGTATATTTTTATATAATACATAGCATGAAAAGACTTCTCTCTAACAAGGCCCTCATCTTCTCCTTTGTTCTTGCTCTTCTCTATACCACTATCACATTTGCTGCTCCATATGCAGCTAGTGATGCAGTCCTTAACCCTACATGTGCCCCTGGGGATGTAGACTGTTACGTAACCCCAACAAGTATTGGAGGTACTGTATCTTCCGCTACTCCTGGATCTATCTTCTTTGCTGGAACTTCGGGTGTGCTTGATCAAGATAACGCAGCACTCTTTTTTGATAATACCAACAACTATCTTGGTATTAACACAGCCACTCCTGCTGCACCACTTGATGTTAAAGGAGTGACAACAACTGCAGTTCTCGGTTCTGAGATGATCACCGCAACCGCTGACCGAGATTTCTCTTCTGATACAGGTAACTGGACAGGGACTAACTGGTCTATCGGAAGTGGAGTGGCGACACATACGGCAGGGGTGAATAGTTATACCTTGTCAAACTCTGCATTGACGGCTGCGCCGGTGGTGGGGAGTAGATATCAAGTTACATATACGGTAAGCACAACTACGGCTACAACTAATTATACCGGATTCAATATATCATTTGGGGGTACTTTAGGTAATGGATCTAATGCTCTTGGTCAAGCTGTTGGTAGCGTAACAGTAAGTTACGTAATAGTTGCTACTAATACTAATCCTCTTATATTGGTTATTGATAATGCAAGTTGGACAGGTACGCTTGATAATGTATCAGTTAAACTAGTAACTCCTACAAATCCGACGCAGATAATACGTAATTCAGACGAGACGATTGGAGTAGAAATTCGTTCCGGAGGAACAGGTAGAGGTAATGCTTTTGTTGGATATCAAGCAGGGCTTGCTAATACCTCCGGTCTTAATAATGCTGCTTTTGGTTATCAGGCATTTTTGTCAAATACTTCAGGTTCCAATAATGTTGGAATTGGTAGACAATCCTTACTCCAAAATACTACAGGTTCTAGTAATACGGCTCTTGGAACAAGAGCCCTTAAAAATCTTGTTACAGGTTTTCATAATGTTGGGTTAGGGGTAGATTCTATGTCCTCATTAGGAACAGGATCGAACAATATAGGTATTGGTACTAATGCTTTATATTCAAATACAACAGGTTCTAATAATATTGGAATTGGAACTCTAACTGCTAGTGGTGGGTCAATGGTTAGTATTGCAAATAACATCTTCATCGGATATCAAGCTGCCGACAATATCACCACCGGCGCCGACAACAACATTGTCATTGGTTACGACATCGATCTCCCAACTGCAGGCGGAGACAACCAAATGTCCATCGGTAACCTCATCTTTGCAACTGGTCTCGGAGCAACCGGAACCACCGTCTCCACCGGATTCGTTGGTATTGGTATGAACAACCCATCTGTCGCTTTAGATGTCACCGGAGACATAGAATACACTGGAACACTTACTGATACTTCAGACTCACGTCTTAAGGAAAACGTCCAAGATATCAATGATACTCTCACTATTATTCGTTCTCTTAATGCTAAATCATATAACATGATTGGTAACCCACGCCGAGAATATGGATTCATTGCTCAAGAGGTTCAGCCATTCTTCCCGGATGCAGTGTCAATCATCGATCCTACAAATGAGTATCTCGGTATTAACTATATATCATTTATCCCACTACTTGCTGATGCAGTAAAAGACCTTGATGCAAGTATTATATCTATACAAGATATTGATACGGATAGTAGTTTTGTATCTAATTTGAAGGCATGGTTGGCTTCGGCTACAAATGGGATTGAGTCTATCGTGGTAAGAGTTATGAAGACAGATAGAGTTGAAACAAAAGAAATTTGTGTTGGTTCAACTTGTCTTACTGAAAGTCAGTTAATACAGCTTATGCAAAATAATCAAATGAGTAGTAGTTCTACTGGTGGTTCTGGTTCCACAACTGGAACTAACGGTGATAACTCGACTACTGGAGGAACGGATACAACTACTACTGGTGATTCCTCTGGTACCACTGATACTGGCGGAGGTACTGATGGTGAAGGTACTACCGACACTGGAGGATCTGGAGCTGATACTACTGGTGAGGGTTCCACTACTTCTGGAACAACAGATGGTGGTTCAATGACCGGAGAATCTGATACTGGTGGAGATACTG
>CAZRUN010000032.1:0-1057 GCA_964603415.1 uncultured Candidatus Saccharibacteria bacterium
GTTACGATTGGGCCTTTAGGTCCGCGTTTGTACGGTTCTGATATTTTGTATTGAACAGTGATGAGATTTAGGAATCTATCCATTCGTTCCCGGAGGAACTCATCGGGCATTCCTTTCGCACGTCCAGCGAGAAAGAGTTCTGCTTTAATGCGGTGACCTTCACCGAGCCATTTAGATGCTTGGCGGGCTTTCATCTCTAGATCATGTTCGCCTGTTGCAATCTTGACCTGAACGCTTTTGGTTTCACTAATGTGAGCCCCAGCTTTCATTTTCTTGGCCTTTTTGGCTTGTTCGTAGGCATGTTTGCCGTAATCTGCAATTTTGGCAACCGGAGGCCGAGCCTCGGGTGATACTTCAATAAGATCAAGTCCCTGGGATTCGGCAATGCGAAGAGCCTCTTCCAGTGATAGCACACCAAGATTGTCTCCGTTATGGTCGATAACGCGAACTTCTCGTGCTCGTATCTGATTGTTGATTCGTTCTTTCAATTGCTTTTCACTCGAAACGAGTAATGATTACTACATAAATATACACTATTTACCTAAAAAAGGCAAATCAGCAGGGTATTACCGGTAGCCTTATCCCAGTTTATAATATAGGGTATTTTTACCCCAATAATGCCCTTACTTTTTCAATTAATTCTTGTATACGGCCTTCTGTTTTTGCCTCTCCAATGATACGTACAATAGGTTCAGTGTTTGAAGATCTAATATGTATCCAAGAAGAGTCTGTAAAGTCGAATCGTACTCCGTCTGATTGATCAACTGTTGTGTCTGGGAAACTTTCGATAAGTTTTTGAATATATGATGGAAAGTTTGCAATACCAGTTATTTTTTCTTTCACCATGACGTATGTTGGTAGTTCAGCTACAAGTTCAGATACTTTTTTCCCTGTTTCTTCCATAAGGTAGAGAATAAGTGCCATACCAACAAAACTATCTCGACAGAAATTGACTGGTCTAAAGATAATACCCCCATTTCCTTCACCTCCAAACATACTTTTCTCTTCGATCATTGTCTTCACAACGTTAGCTTCACCAACAGGGGATCTTTTTGTT
>CAZRUN010000032.1:1067-3701 GCA_964603415.1 uncultured Candidatus Saccharibacteria bacterium
AATACCAAATGAACGAGCAACATCTTCGGCAACTCGTGAACTTGATAGGGTTATGACATACGGTCCAGCTGAATCGAGAGCGCCTTCTTTTTGAAGTTTTGTATAGAGTGCTTTGGCGCAAAGTGCTAAGGTGTATTCTTCAAAAACAGGGATACCATTCTCATCAACCAATACCAGTCTGTCAGCATCTGGATCAAGACCAAATCCAATATCCATTGCGTAGCCAAGTGTTGCTCTTCCAAGTTCAAGTAGTGCTGAGGGGTTTGGTTCAGCTGGCCGTGCGAATATACCGATAGGGTCATCGTTAATCGCAATAACATCACAACCAAGTGTTCTTAGAAATTCTGGAGCCATAAGAGTACCGCTACTATTTACAGGATCAACGATGACCCGTATTCTTGTTTTGAGTTTTGTAAAACAAGATGCAATATAGTCGGTATACATGTTTGCAAGTGTTGTGTCTTGAATAGCTTCTCCTCCTTGTTCAAGCTTGAGTACTTGCGGGGAAGATAGTATTGCTTTTATGTTACTGACTTGTTCTTGTGTTATGAAAAAACCATCTTTATTTATACATTTAAGACCGTTATATTCTATTGGATTGTGAGATGCAGTGATGATGATTGCGCCGTCAAAAGGTAATATTTTTGTAAGATAACAAACACTTGGTGTTGTGAGGATACCACCAACAGTAACAGTGTTACCTGTTTCAACAAGACGCGTTGCGATGAGTTGCTCAATCTGAACACCAGATTCCCGACCATCTCTTCCAATCAAAATATGTAGTGTTTCTTTACCTGTCTCTTCTTGCAGCATGCGTATAAATGCATCTGTTAACAGTAATACTGTTTCGTCGGTCAGTTCACTGCCAATAATTCCTCGAAATCCTGATATGGTGAGTTTTTGTATAATGACGTTATTCATGGTGCTAGTATACTATAGTCCTGGTGTAATTTAAAAAACACCTGCCAAAGAGGCAGGTGTTTTTTAAGTAGTGCTTATGGTCTGTAATTTGGGTTACATCCAGGGCATGTTGTACAGACACCGTCTGAACAACCTCCTTTACCGTCACATTCACAAGCAATTGCATTCTTTTCTAGTATAGTAGGATCAACTGGTTTTCCTGTTATTGTTGTTTTTCCCATTCGTCCGCCGATGAGAGCATATCGGCCACTTCCAAGTATTGCAATAGCGATACCTCCAAAGAAGAGTACGAAATCAAGCTCATATCCGCCTAGGAATGGCATTGCACTTTTGAGTAGTATGTACGCACATAGCATAACAACTGATACGAGCCATCCACCAATATATGACCAGATACCAAGCAGGATCATAAGTCCAGCAAGTAGTTCTCCTCCACCCACAATATATGAAAAAGTAGGGGATAGGTTAAGTGAAGCAAGAAATTGAGTTGTTCCTGGGATATCTAGGAGTTTAGTAAGACCATGGGCGATAAATGGTACACCAATGGCAATTCGTAAAAAAAGAAGTCCGGCATCTTTAGTGGTGCTGCATTCGCCAAAGCAATGAATATTTGTGTTACACATACTACAGTGATTATTTATTAATTAATATACTAAATACAGTATATCAAATATATGGTAGACTGTCAGTATGAACTCCATACTTATTGTTATTATTGGCATTACTCTTGGGATTATAATCGCTTTTGTTTTGTTACGTAAAAATAATGAACCAAAAGAAAATGCGTCTATTCAGCTTCTTTTGTCTCATATTAATGAATTATCTCGTACAATTGATTCCAAGCTACATGAGTCAAATAAAGGTATTCAAGAATCAATGCGTTATCAATCAACTGAAACGTCTCGTATTGTGAGAGATATTACTGAGAAAATCACTCGACTTGAAGAAACAAATAAACAGGTTGTTTCTTTTACTGATCAACTGCAGAGTCTTCAAGATATTCTAAAAAATCCAAAACAGCGCGGTATTCTTGGTGAATATTATCTTGAGACACTTCTTAAGAACATTATGCCTCCTGGTTCATATCAAATGCAGTATGCATTTCCTGGTGGTGATATTGTTGATGCCGCTGTGTTTGTTAAAGATAAGATTATTCCAATTGATTCTAAGTTTTCTCTTGAAAACTATAATCGTATTAGTGAGACGAATGATCCTGGAGAAAAAGATCGACTTGAAAAAGTTTTTGTGAATGATCTAAAGAATCGTATTGCTGAGACTAGTAAGTACATTCGCCCAGAAGAGAATACTATGGAGTTTGCGTTTATGTTTATTCCGCATGAAGCTATCTATTACGATCTTTTGGTGAATAAGATTGGTCTTCGTCAGGGTGAAGAAGATGAGAATCTTATTCAGCGAGCTGCGAGTAAATATAAGGTTATCATTGTTTCACCGACATCATTCTTGGCATATTTGCAGACAGTGCTGCAAGGTTTGAAAGCTATGCAAATTGAAGAATCAGCAAAAGATATTGTAAAGCGTGTAAATGAACTCGGAAATCATCTTCGTTCATATGATGATTATCACCAAAAATTAGGGAATGCACTTTCAACGGCAGTTAATCAATATAATAAATCAACAACTGAATTCAAGAAGGTTGATAAGGATGTTATTCGTATTACCGGTGAAGCCATTGGTATAGAAGCGGTTTTGATA
>CAZRUN010000032.1:3711-7966 GCA_964603415.1 uncultured Candidatus Saccharibacteria bacterium
CACATATCTTATTTCCTGATATGTATCGTGCGTTCTATAAGCTATATCGCGGCGATCTTCTTCCTGTAACAAAAGTAAAACAAATTGAAGCGCAGAACCAAATCCTTGGAGAACTTGTTAGTGTCTTGCCCTTTGTTTCGTATGGTGTGAATACTTCTGGTGCTACTCCTCTTGAACTATTGCAATCACTCGAGTGCGTCTCGTATGAAGATTTGTATCCGTGGATTGATCGCGTGTGGAATGGGGAAGAGAATGTTCTCTGGTACGGCAAAACTGAATGGTTTGCTAAGTCGAGTGGTACCACTAATGCAAAGAGTAAATATATTCCTGTATCTCGAGAATCAATCGAACAAAATCATTTTCTTGCTGCTCGGGATATGCTCGCTAGTTATCTAGACCGTAATCCTAATAGTACGATTGGATTTGATAGTTTGGTTAGTATTACCGGATCAATACAAGATAGAAATGAAGTTGCAAAGACTCACGCTGGAGATATCTCAACTGTACTTGATATGAATACTCCTTGGTTGGAACAACTAACGAGGGCACTTCCAAAACATATCCTAGAGATCCCATCGTGGGAAGAGCGTCTTCCTAAAGTACTTGAGTTTTTGAAGGATGTTGATGTAAAAGCATTTGCTGGTACTGTTACTTGGATACACATCATACTTGATAACATTATTCAAAAGTATGGAGTGGAACATGCTCTTGAGATTTGGCCTAACGCTGAAGTATTTTTCCATGGAGCAGTTTCAATGAAACCCTACATAAGTCAGTTTAAAAAAATGCTTCCGAGTGATACATTCCGATATGTCGAGGTGTATAACGCATCAGAAGGTTTCTTTGCGTTTCAGGATACAGATGATTCAGATAATGGAATGCTTCTTCTTACTGGGCATGGTATTTTTTATGAATTTGAAAATATAGAAACGAATGAAATTGTAACCATTGGGGAGCTTGTACAAGGGCAATGTTATGAACTTATTATCTCAACAGTATCAGGACTGTGGCGATATCGTCTTGGTGATGTTGTTCTTATATCTTCAATTGATCCTGTTCGGGTCAAGGTTGCCGGCCGTACCAAAGCGGTTCTCAATGCATATGGAGAAGAACTTATGGTGGGTAATGTGGATGAAGCCATTCGTATAATTCACGAGAAGAATCTCTATTCCATTGGAGAATATACTGGGTGTCCAATTTATAAGAGTGGGTCTAATGGCGGCGGACATGAATATATTATCGAATTTGAAACAGTGCCGGAAGATCTGTCTTTATTTGTAAAAATATTCGATGAGACACTACGTAGTTTGAATAGTGATTATGATGCAAAGCGAACAGGGGATATTGTTCTTACGGCTCCTCTCGTTCATCCTACATTAAAGGGAACATTTTATGAATGGATGAAATCCAAAAACAAACTTGGGGGACAGAATAAAGTGCCGCGTCTCTCAGAAAAACGTGAGTACGTAGAGGAGATTAAACAATTCATGATATAATATATTCATCTTATGCATGAACCAATTAAATTCATATATGCCGCATTCGCTGTTGCTCTTGTGGGTGGTGCGGTGACAATGTATATCCTTAAATCTGTATATGCGACTTATACAGAGTCTAATATTGCATTCGCTCAATCGATTGATGATATTACCAGCGGGAAGTAAGTTTAGAGCTTAGTATAAAAAACACCGCGGCCTTTAGTGCCGTGCTGTAGGATCTTTCCGTCTTTCTCTAGACGATTTAAATATGTTCGTGCGCTGGAATCTGAAATCTTAAGAGTCTTCTCTACGAGATCGTTGGTGATAGACATACGGGTATCAAATAGAGCCATGGTTAATTCCAGGTTCTTTTTCTTTTTTGTTTGGGTTGCTGCCCTCGCTTTATTCATTATGCTAGATAAGAATTCTCGGATGATGTTCTCTTTTTCTGTTTGAGATATTTCTCGAGGTGGAGTTTCTTTTGGGATTTCTGGCAGTGCTATCACTGTAGTGGGTATGTTTTCTTGGGTATTAATACTCGGTATAGACACAGGGGTTGGTTCTGTTGATACTGCAACCTCTATCTTTTCTGGGGTAGATTCGTTAAACGTTTCTGTCTCTAGAATATCTTCTTGTATGGGTTCGGCTGGCGCGACAACTTCTTCTGTTATAACCTCGGTTGGTTCCTCAGGAATTATATTTTCTTCTGGCACTACTTCAGTTGTTGAGTCTGTGTTTTTCAGAAGGGGATCAGTAGTATTCTGATTGATGATTATTTCGTCTGACATATACATATATTCTAACGTGGGGTGAGTGGTGGTGCAATGAAATACAGACTATTTACAAAATGTAGCAGTGTGATATAGTGAGTCCAAATTTAAAATAAATGAAACAAGAAGAAAAAAAACACCCCGCACTGAATCCTTTTCCACTAATGTTGTTTGCTTGTGGAGATAATCAAAGTTTTGCTAAACAAGTTGCTTCTCATATGACCAAAAAACTTGAGAACGTAAAATTCAAGCAATTTAACGATGGAGATTTTATTGAACACCATGAAGACTCGATTCGCGATCGAAACTTGTTTGTGATTTGCCAACCTGGTAAGGGTGATGCTAAGTGGAAAGACATTATGCGTTGCTATGCTTTGGTTTATGCATTAAGACAAGGCTCTCCTAAAAGTTGGATTACGGTAGTTATGCCATATCTTCCATTTTCACGACAGGATAAGCCAAGTAATCTGCGTGAACCTGTACTCGCAACATTGATACCAGTCCAGTTGCAAGCCGTCGGTGCTAATCAAATTGTGGTTGTAAAGTTGCATAACCCAGCCTCACGTACAGTGTACCCATTACTCAAAATGGAGGATATAGACACAACTGATATCATCGTTCAGTATATTAAGGAATATCATCCAAAAGATAGCAAATACAAATTAGCTGCCCCAGATACAGGGGCAACTAAAAGTGTAAGATCTGTAGCAGAAAAATTAGGTGTAGGTATTGTAATTATAGATAAAGATCGTGATGAGAAATTAGCAAATAAAGCCGATGTTATGAATGTTATTGGAGATGCTGATGGCTATGACATAATAATGATTGACGATGTTGTTGACACTGCTATTACTTTAACGAAAGGAGCCAATGCTTTGCGCGATAAGGGGGCCAAAAGGATATTCGGCATATTTACACATCCGGGATTATCTAAAGGTGCAATTGAGAATCTTGAAGCCGGTAATTTTGAGAGAATCGTTTTTATGAATACTTTTTCTCTTCTAGAAGAAGATTTAGTAGGACTAAAAAGACTTGGGAATTGCCATATGATAGATATTACTAAAATTGTAGGTGAGACTATTGATAATTTACATAATGGTGATTCCATTGAAAGTTTATGGAAACAAAAAGGAACACTTAAAATTATACCAGTGTAATAATAATATATTATTACACAAACCCCTTCATTAATTTGGAGGGTATTTTATTTGTGTAATAAAAATCCCCACCTATTCGATGGGGCTCAGCTATTTAATTAATGGTTAGGTATAAAATCAAATTGAAACCTATCCAGGTTGATAGACTGGCTATGATCATACTGACAATAGAGGCTATCCATGGAGGATTTACTCTCAGTTTAATGGCGATAAGTATCGCACTTAGTACACTGATGATCCAGCCGAAGTAAAAAGATAAAAGGTTAAATTCGTCGTCCATCCATCCAGAGATAATTCCGATTATGCCTCCTAAGAGAATCACAATCAAAATACATTTGATCCAATTTTTTATTTGTGTATTTATTAGTTTAAGCATATTTTACAGATAAAAGTTAACTTGTCAATAATTATATTTCAATCGATAAAAAGAAAAACGCCCTAAGGCGTTTTATCATGTGGTGTCTATTAAACAAAGTCCGAACTTTTTACGAACAGAATCCCGATGCGGACTAACAAATGGACTCGGTTTTGCGGAAGCAAAATTCTCTGGGATATGGTTTCCGCAAAACCTCGGCTACTTTCGGATTTCGCAAGCGGAGGAGGAGGGGTCTGGGGAGGAATCCTCCGCTTGCTCCATCCGTTTTCTTTTGGCGAAATTCGGGGCGGACAAAAATGCAAATACATCATACCATAAAATTGGCTCGGCTATTTCTCTGCTAGTGGAAGTCCTTGTCTAAAGGAGATAAGCCCTCGGCATCCGCCTCGGGTATTTCCGCTAGGGCTACGAGCGCCTAAACTACTTTGTGTCCTGCTATCCCTCGCCATTGCGCCAGTGCGCTGGCGTGGCGAG
>CAZRUN010000033.1:0-6773 GCA_964603415.1 uncultured Candidatus Saccharibacteria bacterium
AAACTAATATGCCAGCAACATACACAAAAAAAGAACTAGGTAATAGTAAGGTTGAAATTACAGGCTCAATCCCCTACGAAGAGCTTGTGATTCACGAAGAAGTAGCTCTTGCTCGTCTTGCAAAAGAGCTTGAAGTAGATGGATTCCGTAAGGGTCAAGTTTCAGCTGCTACTGCTCGTAAGTATATTCAAGACCTTGTTTTGCTTGAAGCAATGGCCGAAGAAGCGTTAATGAAAGAGTATGGTGACATTATTAAAACACATGCACCGGAAGCTATCGGACGACCTGATATCGCTATCACTAAAATTGCTCGAGATAATCCAATGGAGTTCAAGGTTAGCGTTACAGTCATGCCAACTATCACACTTCCTAACTACAAGAAAATAGCTAAAGAGGAAAATAAGAAGAAAGAAGAAGCTGTTGTTACTGACGAAGATGTTGAGAAAGCACTGCAAGAACTTCAAAAAATGCGATCTAACAAAAAAACACATACACATGAAGATGGTAGTGTTCATGATGAAGAGCATAACGAAATTACTGAAGAAGCAGTACTCCCTGAACTAAATGATGAGTTCGCTCAAAGTTTCGGTGAGCAGTTTAAAACACTAGACGATCTCAAGCTAAAGATTCGTGAGAATATGCAGAAGGAGAAAGAAATGATGAGTGCTGACAAGGTTCGTATGGCTACTGGTGAGAAGATTGTGGATGAAATGAAAGTTGAAATCCCTGATCTCTTGATTGATGGTGAAATCGAACGCATGGCATATCGCATGGAATCTGATCTGGCTAACTCAGGTATGAATATGGAAGAATATGCAAAGATGATTGGTAAAGATCTTGCAGATATCAAAGCTGAATGGAGGCCTAGTGCTGAGAAGCGTGTAAAACTACAGCTAGCGCTCGATGAGATTGCTAAAGTTGAGAACCTTATTCCAGAAAAAGAACAAGTTGAGAAAGAAGTGGAACAATTAAAGACAATGTACAAGGATATTGATCCCCTCCGTGCAAAGCTTTATGTTGAATCACAGCTCAAGAATGAAAAAACGTTTGAATTTCTAGATGCGCAATAAAATAAAGCCCCGTTATGGGGCTTTATTTTTTTACCTCATTCATCTATACTAACCTCATGAGTTATTTAATCCCCACAGTTATTGAAAAGTCACCTCAAGGTGAACGTGCTTATGATATCTTTTCCCGGTTATTGAACGAACGAATCGTCTTTATTGGCGGAGCTATAGATGATGGTATGGCTAATGTTGTCATTGCTCAGTTATTGCACTTGGCCCATACAGATCCAAAGAAAGATATTTCTCTCTATATTAACTCCCCTGGTGGCGCTGTATCTGCAGGTCTTGCGATTATGGATACCATGAACTTCATTAAACCTGATGTTTCAACGATCTGTGTTGGTATGGCTGCAAGTATGGGGGCAATGCTTTTGTCAGCTGGAGCTAAGGGTAAGCGATTTGCCTTACCAAATAGTGAAGTCATGATTCACCAAGTCCTCGGCGGCACTGAGGGTCAGGCTAGTGATATTGAAATCGCGGCAAAACATATCCTAAAAACAAAAGAGAATCTTATAAAGATTCTATCCAAGAATACCGGTAAGTCTATGTCTCAAGTAGAAAAAGACATGGATCGGGATAATTGGATGGGGGCAGCTGAAGCTAAAGCATACGGAATTGTTGATGAAGTCTTAACGAAGAATAAATAAAGAAATATACAGAAATCCCCTAGTAAAGAAACTAGGGGATTTTGTTTGACAAAGCAATCCGTCAGTCCTATAATAGGCCTTAATCTGAAAAAATAGAAGATCATGAAAACTTCAATGCTCAAAACTAAAGAATTGCGAGTGTTTTACAAAAAACTCGCTAATGAACGGATTCATTCCCTTCAGACAAAAAGGAACTACACTTTAATTGCCTCTATTGTTGCGGTTATCTCGACAATTTTTCTTAGATCACATGTCTCGAGTACTGTTAACTTTGGGTTGATAATAGGATTCTTGCCTTTTGTTTCTGTTGTGTTAACAATAAAGATTTTCTTAATACAGCAATCATGTACTTTTTCTAAAAAAGACCTAGAAAGGGTGATTAAAGAAGTTGAGGGTGATTTTGAAGTGAGGAAAGCGAAAAGAAAGGATATTAATATAAATGCTCTTGAGAGTAGTATTTCTATCCAATCAAAACTTCTTGAAGATTTAAACATAGAAAAGAAAGATCTAGAATTCAAAGAAGCAAAGGGATTCTTATCTGATACAGAGAAGAATCGTCTTATCATTCTGGAGGATGATGTCCTTCTTGAAGAAAAAAAACTAAAAGAAAAAGAATCTAAACTCCAGTTTGTTGGTGAAGTTATTCGTTCTGAAGAAATTGAAGATCGAGAATATACTGCAACCATGACAGCTGTTAAACAGTTTATTAAAGATCATTTCGATGTTCATCCCATAGATTACGCAATACAAAAGAAAAAAGTTTCTTGTCTTACTTAAGACATCCCCTGCCATCACTGTGCAGGGTTTTTTTATGGAAACCAGTATATTTGACAGCTCTCGCCAAAATCACCATATTTTGCTAGTATGAAGCAATACCGCAACGACTGGATCTTTATTATTGTTTAATTGTTTAACGTTATGGGAACACTAGGAATTATTATCCTTGTGCTTCTCGGACTTGGAATAGGGACGGTTCTCGGATATTTCATCCGGCAAGCCGTGTCTCTGGGTAAAAAGGGGTCTATCGAGCTTGAACTCAAGCGGATGATGATCGCTGCCAAGGAAGAAGCACAAAAAATTGTTGATGCCGGCAAGAAGGATGCCGACAAATTACGTGAAGAGGTCAAACATGAGGATCGTCTCATGCGCGAAGGTATCAAGAAGGAAGAAGAACGTCTTCATTCTAAAGAAGCACTGATTGATCAACGTCAGCTCGATATTGATAAGAATAACGAGGAGCTCAAAGGAAAACTAGAAGAGGTGCGTTTGGTTAAGTCTGAACTTGAAGATGCTAAGAATGTGCAGGATAAAAAGATGGAGGCCGTGGCTAATCTTTCAATGGAAGACGCACGTGCTGAAATCATGAAGCGTGCAGAGACTGAATACGGAGAAGATTTACTCGTTCGTTTACAAAAATTTGATCGTGACGCTCAGGATAAGCTTGCTGTTCGTGCTAAGGAAATATTAGCAACAAGTATTCAGCGTTTAGCTAGTTCAACTGCTAGTGAGATGATGACAACAAATGTCTCAATTCCTAATGATGATATCAAGGGTAAAGTCATTGGAAAAGAAGGAAGAAATATCCGTGCATTTGAACAAGCTGCAGGAGTTGAACTCATTGTTGACGCTGCACCAGGAGTTATTGTTGTTTCTTCATTTGATCCAGTACGTCGTCAGGTTGCTCGTATTGCGCTTGAGAACTTAATTCTCGATGGACGTATTCAACCAGCTAAGATTGAAGAGGAAATTGAGAAGGCTAAAAAGGATATCAATAATATCATTAAGCAAAAGGGAGAGCAGGCTGTTATGGAGCTCGGTATCGTAACACTTGATCCTCGCATTGTTGCTATCGTTGGACGACTCTACTTCCGTACTAGTTATGGACAGAACGTCCTTCAGCACAGTGTGGAAATGGCTCATGTTGCTGGTATGATTGCTGCTGAGATTGGAGCTGATGTTGCTATCGCTAAAGCGGGTGCATTGGTGCACGATATTGGTAAGGCGCTTGATCATGAGGTACAAGGAACACATATTGAAATCGGTATGCGTATCCTGGAGAAGTTTGGTGCAGATAAGCGTGTAATTACCGCTATGAAGTCACACCATGACGACTGTCCGCATGAAACTGTAGAAGCGGTTATTGTACAGACAGCTGATATTATTTCAGGTTCTCGTCCTGGAGCACGTCGTGATACTGTTGAGAATTATCTCAAACGTCTTGCAGATCTTGAGCAGTTAGCATTGTCATTTACTGGAGTTGAAAAAGTATGGGCATTGTCTGCTGGACGCGAAGTGCGCGTGTTTGTACGGCCGGATACTGTAACTGATCTCAAGGCTCGAGAAATGGCACGAGATATTGCAAAGAAGATTGAATCTGATCTCACCTACCCTGGAGAAATCCGTGTAGTATTGATTCGAGAGAATAGATTGATTGAATTCGCGAGATAATAAAAAAAACCAGGCTAAGCCTGGTTTTTTTATTCAGTTTCCCTCTTGAGTACCACAAGATGTAAATGGAAATGTCCTGGGATAGTTTGTTGTTTCGGTAGATTCTCCCAAATAGCATCATATTCTTGTTTTAAATAGGTATCTCTAATTTCTGTAAATTCTGCTTGTTCTTCTTTGTTTAAAAGTTTCCAGTCGAAAACTACTTCCCTTTTTGTTGCGATCATGTGGCTTGTTGTAGCTACTGCATCGTATGGAAATTCATTGGTTATAATAACCCAATGGTTAAATTCCTTTATAAGGTTATCTTTCCAGTTTAAAAAATGGTTTGCCTTAATTCCTAATTCCTGTCTTTGGGTCATTGTCTCTATATAGCGAGTCATTGTCTCGTTACTTCTCAAGAATGCCCGTGTGATATTTTGCTTATTCATATGATGTTAGAGAGTATAGCATGTCTTTTTATTTAATACAGGATATCCTTTTGTATTGTTTTTATAAAGTATTTTCTATACTAATTCTATATTAGAATTTATTTATAAATTAATATTTAAAGATGTCAATAGTATTATTACTTGCGTCCCATAAAACCCTTGCGGTATAATGTCCCTAAGTAGTTCTTTCCACTTGTCGCAGGTGGTCGACTTTTTAATAGTTCAATGTAATACAAAATCATGAACAAGCAAGCACTTGCTGATTTCGTAAACATGCGCATTGGTGGTACTAAAGTAGCTTCAGAAGAGCTAGTCAACGCCATCATTGATGAAATCGTTAACACTCTTAAAAAGGGTGAAGAGGTTTCTATTGCAGGACTTGGTATCTTTTCTGTAAAAGACCGTCCAGCTCGCAATGCACGTAATCCAAAGACTGGGGAAACCGTTAAGGTTCCTAAGACACGCGTTCCAAAATTCCGAGCTGCTAAAGCTTTGAAGGACGCTGTTGCTAAATAGTCTGCCTTTTATAAAGGAATAGGGCCTCTATCCCCTGTTCTATGTGCAAAAACCCCTTCCGTAGTCTTTTGACCTCGGAAGGGGTTTTTGTTTGTGTGCTACTAGCTTTAATAAGATTTTGGTATACTCTATAAAAAAGAAATGAAACATAAGCAATTAGGTGAAAGAAATAGTCATCATCTAGTTCCTCGGGTCAGAATTAAAGATTACTATGGTACCTCTTTTGGTTTACCCAAAAACAGAATTAAACTATGGGATCTCAAGCATGCAGCCTGGCATGTTTTGTTTAAGATAAAAACAATTAATGAGATTATTCGATACCTGCAGTGTCGTAATGTTCCGTCTGGGTATCAAACTATGGCATGGCGTATTGTCTTTAAAGACAAAACACCAAAACAAGCTGCAGCGTTATTACTCAGGGTTCGAAGAGCTGTGTGTAAAAAATATGAACATTTAGAATTTGACCCTTATTTAAAAGGAAAACTTAATTTCTTTTATAAGAAACAAGGGCTACTAAGTGGACAGCTTTATCTACTAAAAAGGTTTAAGGCTGCATAAGCAACTGTAATGCAGTCCTTATCGGGTTGCATTTTATTGTGCAGGATAGGAGAATCGAACTCCTGTATACTGCTTGGAAGGCAGTCATTCTACCACTAAATTAATCCTGCGGTATATGTATACTAGCATAAAATGAGAAAAATAAAAGGGCTGGTGTTAATACCAGCCTTGAACTATTTTTTAGTAACAAATTTCATGAACTATACCTAATGTACGTGCCTTATCAGCTTCAAACCATGTTCCCTCTCCGGAATTAGCTCTCGCCATCTGTATAAATTCACTTATATGTGTGTTTGTGCGTAGGGCCATTATTTCCCAATATATTATCTCGTCCCGAGTTATATTTTTGGGAATTATGCCAGTTTTTACATCTCTGTGTCTATGAATATGGAAACCTGTATGTGGTTCACATGTTCGGTATATACCGTTTATAAAGATATATAGCATGCTTGAGCCGACATAATATTCTCCATGCGCTACGGCACAAATGGGAGACTCTCTTTTTACCATCTCTGTGATGATTTCGGTTGCCTCTATCATGTCTCCCCCCCAACTGTTTGCGTTGAGTTGATATTCTGTTTCTTTAATGGCATGTAGGGACTTTTTAAATTCACTACATGTATTGTTTTCTTGTTTTATGATGCCTTGTATTGTAATAATCTGACGCCGGGTTGGCGTATTCAGCGTGTTTTTCATTGACTTTTTATTTTGATTGGAGTATAATATATCACATAATAGTAATTTTGTAAAGAGTATGGAAATGAACCCAAATAGTATTGGATATGAATCTCATAAGGCTGATAATGACAAAGTCGCTGAGATGCTAGAAGAGACTTCTATGCAAGAAGGTATGGTTGCGATGTCTGAGGGTCCTGATAGTGAGAGAAAAGTATACCGAGATGATAATGGTAACCCAACAATTCCTATGAATAAGCAGGAACATGCTCAGTGGTTAGATCAGAAAGGAAATTAATAATTCTTTTTACATGAAACCCCTCAATTGAGGGGTTTCATGTTGAATTATATATAGAATATGCTACACTAGAGCAGTTCGAGTTATATAGTTTCGGGGTCTAGTACAGTGGTAGTATACGCGGTTTGGGACCGTG
>CAZRUN010000033.1:6783-7837 GCA_964603415.1 uncultured Candidatus Saccharibacteria bacterium
CAGAGTTCGATTCTCTGCACCCCGACAAGAATAAAAGACCATGAAAATGGTCTTTTATCTTTTCTAGTGGAGATGTGTGTCTATCGGACATTATAAAGGACATGTCCGTTAGTAAAGGACATATGGTAACCGTTTGTGTCCTTTAAAAAACCAATGTCTAATATAATGTCCAATAGAGCATAAAAAACCTTTATTTTTAAACAAAACTGTGTATAAAACTGGGGATTAGGGGTATAACCTTCACTATTTCTTATAATTTCCTATCGGACACTACTCTGTTCTAAAGGACATCGATGTCCGTTAGACAAAAATAGTCCTTATTTTATAAGGGTTTTCTATCGGACACTACAGGAGAATACTTTTTTTATTTGAAAAGCTAATAAAAAGTCAAAGATTCGTTTCACGTGAAACACTTTAAACGTTATATCACTTGTTACACATGAAACTAAGCTTATTTAGACTAAAAAGAAGGTATTTAAGGTGGATAGTTTCATGTGAGACTACTTATTTGTTTTTATACTATATTAGAATGAATGTTTCATATGAAACACAGATCACTTGATTAACTATTATGACTCAAGCGCTTAATATCGAAAAGTCACTTCTTTTCTAAAGAAATGACTTTAACTATTGATTACGTTTCATATGAAACAGTGGAGTATGTGCCACGTGAAACATCTATATATTAGTTATTTTGTTTCATGTGTAACAAAAAAACCGCCTTTTGAGTGGTTTTGGTTACTTAAGCAGAGCTACTAAGCTTATTATTAGTAGAATTAACTGCAGTAGCGCATAGAAATAATCTTTTTCCTTTTGAACTAATTGCATTGCTCCTAATAAAAAATGAGCTATCACAAACACTAGCCAGCCTAAATGTATCTTGTGAATAATAAGAGCGGTTCCAAGAACAAAGCAAATTATTGATGTATTTCCTAGAATTACCTCTAAAAGTCCTTGTTTCATGTGAAACCAATTATATAGAATTCTACTTGTGCATACGATTGATAACACGATCGTGCCTGTAAATAGCCAGAAATCTTGATTTTGGGTTGGT
>CAZRUN010000034.1:0-7604 GCA_964603415.1 uncultured Candidatus Saccharibacteria bacterium
GAAGAATCTCGTTTGCGTGGATGGAAGCCGAACAGATTCTCGTTTAACGTCAAAGGCGGACGCTGTGAGGCGTGTGAGGGTAATGGACAGATTGCAGTCGAGATGCATTTCTTGCCGACTGTCTATGTTACATGTGATGTGTGTAATGGCAGACGGTTTGATAAAGAGACATTGTCGGTTAAGTACAAAAAGAAGAACATCTATGATGTTCTTGAGATAACTGTTGAAGAGGCGATTGTCTTCTTCGAAGAAATTCCGCAAGTCTACGACCGTCTCAAGACACTGATGGACGTCGGACTTGGCTACGTAAAATTAGGACAGAGTGCTACAACGCTCTCAGGTGGTGAAGCGCAGCGGGTAAAAATTTCCAGCGAGCTATTCAAACCACATGTTGAAAAAACAATGTATCTATTAGATGAGCCAACGGTTGGTCTACACTATGATGATGTAGCGAAGCTCTTAGACGTACTCAACAAATTAATTGATCGCGGACACACCGTCATGCTGATTGAACACAGTATGGATATCATTAAAGCTTCAGACTATATCATTGATATTGGGCCTGAGGGCGGGTCTGGTGGTGGAGAACTTGTGGCGAAAGGAACACCGGAAGAAATTGCAAACAATCCGAAGAGTTATACTGGAAAATATTTGAAGAAAGTCTTGAAGAGGAAATAAAAAAGCGGCCTTTGTTGGCCGCTTTGTGTGATTATATAAACTTCTATAGCTTTCTTTTTTTAAGATAGTTTTTAATGTTAATAACACCACATCGTATGCTTTTATATATATCGATGACGATTTCTTCGATTACATATAGTAAGAGGAAGCATACTAGAGCCCCTATAAGTATATACAGCATAGTTGTATTGATTTACTCTTTATAATATAGTGAAATTATGAAAAGTCAAGATTTCAAAAAACTACTTTTTCCTGATGCACCAGGTGTGTATCTTTTTAAACATGGCAGTGACATTATCTATGTAGGTAAAGCTACATCTTTGAAGTCTCGCGTTCAGAGCTATTTCGGTAAAGACCTCATTGTAACTCGTGGTCCATTTTTAGTTGATATGGTGACTAAGTCAGATAGTGTTGAGTTTGTGGTCACCGATACGGTTCTTGAGGCATTGATACTCGAAGCGAATTTAATAAAACAGTATAACCCAAAATATAATACCAAAGAGAAAGATAATAAGAGTTATAACTATGTCTGTATTACAAAAGATGAATTTCCTCGGGTTGTTATTATCCGTGGTAGACAATTAGCCAGAAGTGGTAGTGTTTTAAATGGTAAAAAATATAAGAGTATTTTTGGACCATACCCGAGCGGAGAAATGCTCAGAACTGCCCTCAAAATCATTCGTAAGATCTTTCCGTATCTTGATGCTAAAACACTAAAAAAAGACCGCTACGAGTTCTATAAGCAACTCCACCTAGCTCCAGATATTGGAGCAAATAAAGCGCAAGCTGCATATGCACAAACAATTCGTCACATTGAGCAGTTTCTTCGAGGAGAAAAAGGGAAGATTGTGCAGGCACTGGAAAAAGAGATGAAGCGTGCCGCTAAGCATCTTGAATTCGAACATGCGGGGTATATACAAAAACAATTGTTTGCATTAACACATATTAACGACGTATCACTTCTTAAGGACGATCGATATACTGATATTGTGTATAACCCAAACGTTCCGCATGTGTCTCGTATTGAAGCATATGATATTGCCCATACTTCAGGTTCCAGTATGGTTGGTGTCTTTAGTGTCATTGAAGAGCGTGAAGCGAACACGGCAGAATATCGTTTGTTTAATATTCGAGGATTTTCAAGTCCTAATGACCCGGGTGCTCTTGGTGAAGTTATCTCCCGAAGACTTAACCATTCTGAATGGCCATTTCCTGATGTAATTGTAGCTGATGGTAACCAGGTGCAGAAAGCAGTTATCGAAAAAGAACTTGCTGCACGTGGACTGCATATTCCAGTTATTGCAGTTGTAAAAGATGATCGCCATAAAGCGAGAGCAATGATTGGTAATGAAACACTGATCAAGATATATAAAAAAGATATATTACTTGCTAATGCGGAAGCGCATCGTTATGCGCTTGCTCGACATATAATAAAAAGAGGTAAACTTTTTCTAAAAAAATAAGGTATACTATACATATGCATACAGTGCGTGTAGGAGTTATTCGCGGCGGAAGTAATCTTCGTGGATATCAAAAATCGATCTCTGATGGATCGATTATTCTGCGTGCACTTCGTGAACATCATAATTATGAACCTCATGATATTTTGATTGATCAAAATGAAGTGATGCATGTAGATGGGGTACCAACAGTACCAAGTAATCTTGCTCACACTGTTGATATTTGTATTTCAACTATCACATATCCATTATCTAAGAATGGACCGATTGAAAAGATTGTAAGTAGTTTCGGTATTCCATGTGTTCATACACCCAAAGAGGCACTTCGAGGGTATATTCCTGATACTTTGAAAGATAAGATTCGTAGTGTTGGGATTCGACTACCAAGACATATGATATTGGATGTTAACGATGAGAACCTTGCACACAAAATACATAAAACATTCTCTCCCCCATATGTCTTACTTTTTCACGCACGAGTGGGGAAGTAGGACATATTTCTCATGCGGTGACAATCGATGAGCTTTTTGCACTCATAGAGAAAGAAACCCCTAATGAGACAGTTAGTTACATGATTGAAGAATATATTTCTGGGGATGAATGGTCTGTTACCGTCTTACCTAATTTTAGAGATATGAAATGGTATACATTGCATCCCATATATCGCGGAAGTGTTCGTCCAGCATTTCGCTCAAATGCACCTGATAGTCTCTCCGCGCAGGGTTCATTTGCGGCGCCAAAGGTTCGTGAGTCGCTTGATCTCTATACAAAACTTGCTGCCGGAATTATTAATCCAAGTACACCTACGACATTTGTATTTCGGCATGTTGAGAATAATAAACCTGTATTATTTCGAATCATCGATCGTCACATATTAGAAGACGATCCAGAAGTACTAAGAGCACTAGAAGAAAGCGCTGTGTCTGAAGGGGAATATTTGGATACTATTTTGAGAGGGTATCAGTAAGAACCATATATTGACTTATTTGATATTTTTGGTATAGTACAAAAAATCTAAAAAACATATGGGTTACACTTTAAAACGGAGTGTAATTACTCCACAAATCACAAAACGAACCGCCAACATAAAACGCTATCTAAGTGAGATCAAAGACTTTCCAGTCTTAGGTGCCAAGGAAGAAATATCTTTTATCAACAGGGCTAGAGCTGGAGATGCGCGTGCGCGAATGATTCTCATTAACTGCAATTTAAAGCTGGCTTTTAGTACTGCAAAAATGCATGACAAGGGTAAGATTCCGTTCGACGAACTTGTTCTTTATGCTAATGAAGGATTGATAATTGGTATTGATTCAGCAATCAAGTTGTGGGATGCAACGAGAGGGTTTAAATTAATGAGCTATGTGATTTACTCAGTACGTCAACGTATTGAAAATGGCATACAATTCTATACGAACACCGTTCATCTTCCTTTGGATAAGGTAAGACAAATTTCAAAAAGAAAGAAGCTTGTGTATGATATTGAGTATATACAAGAAATGCCGATTACATGGCAGACGGTAAAAGATGCCTTTGAAACAGCAGAAGAATCCATAGATAGGTATATGCTTGTCTATGAGAATAGGATAACGCACTTTTCAATGGATGTTACTCCTTGGTATAGTCCTGAAGCATGTGCAGTTGTTTTGGTTCAGAATCAATTTTCTACGGAAGATACTGCTGATCATATATGCGAGAGGGAATCTCTATATATGGATATCCTACGAACATTAAATACTCTTTCTGAAAGAGAAGCCGATGTACTGGCTTTGTATTACGGGTTTCCATATAAAAGCGATTTATTAAGACAAATCTTAGTATCTCGAGAAACCCAGGATTGGTTTAACGATCCGTTTCAAAGGAACTCAAAAAACCAAGGGCTTACTCTAGAAGAAATAGGTAAATTAATTCGTTTAATTCCTGAGAGAGTTCGGCAAATCAAAGAAAAGGCGCTACGTAGACTACGCACAAACAAACGATCTATGTTGTTACAAAAATATTTAGGATAAGCCTCATAGTATATGGGGCTTTTGTTATACTCCTAAAACATTGACATATTTTTAAAAAGATGTATTATATTGATAAATTAAAAAAACAAAATTATGGGACAAAATGAAACACAAACACTAATTATTAAAGACTATTGGGAAAGAAGAGCTGCGGTTCAAGAGAAGATTGAACAAATTGGTTTAATCCATAAAGATGACTTTTCGTTACTAGACCCAGCTCGATTACATAAGAATCGTTTTATTAGGGTGATATTAGCTACAAAGAACGAAATCGCCATAGAGCGTATAAAAAATTTGTTTGATCCTAGCGATATCAGTGAAGCCGCTGTGAATAAACGTAAATCTTTTTCACTTTCTTTGAAAAACATTATACCGACAACTAACCCGGTATATTTAAAACAGATTGATACAAAAGGAAATGGAATGGCGAAAGAAGCTATTCTTAGAGATCAAATTTTAGCCAAAGAGGCCTTCGAAGCTATTCAAAGCTTACATGACATGCGTGGAATCATTGGGATTCCTATCGAGAGGTCAACTAATTGTGTAGACAAGGTAAGTGAATTCTTGTATCTAAATCAAGAAGAAAAAAATAGAGCGATGACATTCTTTGGGTCTACTGGGTTTATTTTTGAGCCGGTGAACACTCATCGCTTAAAGTTTACACTAGTTCTTCCTGATGGATTTAGTTTATCTGGTGCAACTGCTGAGGTTAATACAAAATTCTTAGGCCGAAGTGATGCAGGGGCATTACTCAGCGATGTGAATTTTCTTTTAGCATTGGTTTCTTGGGAAATTAAGAATCGATTCAATTGCGCACTAAAGTCAGAAGGTTCTTCAACTACTAATGGGTATTCAACACGCTTTTGGGTTTCGAATGTTAGCTCAGATAAAGTAGTTGAAATCATCAGAGAGCTTGAAAAGATGTATCACATTAAAACAAAGATTGACGCCGATGAACCAAAAACATTTTATGTTCAGATTCCATGGGTCAATCCAAAAACTACACAAACAATATTAAACACAAACACAATAAAAATGGACAAACAAAAAATCAATGAATTAAAAGTCAGTATCATCACTTTTTTGAAAGAAAAAGGATACAATTCGCAGCATTATACGTCTTTTCCTCTTAATGAGGATAAGCAGACTGGTTCAATAAGTTGTACGAGTATCAATTTTGCAAAAGAAATCTATAATGTTTTAACTAACGCCGGGTACCATGCTTCTCATGTTGAGAATCGGCAAACAGTGAGGATTACAATTGAGGCTGACTCGTTGGTTGTAAAACCTGCAGCTACTAGTAAGGATCCTGCTACTACGATTCTTAGTAAAGAAGTCTATGACCTCTTAAGGGGATCGTTTGAGCTTTACAATGATAGCACTTTTAAGAAAAATCAAAAGGAGCCGGTTGTGAAGGTTCAACGGCTAGCGGATACTTTAAAAGTATGTTTCTTGGGTGGTACTAAGGAAGTACGTCAAGAAAAAAACCTTGAATCTCATCGCATCTTAGAAAAACATTTTAATGTGCAGTTAGCTGACTGTAGTGTTAGGATTCTCTCCAGAAAAGAAAAAAGTACAATACCAGCTACTAAAGCTGAAGTTAAACCTATTGTATCATCTGTATCTGATGATGTTGTTGAAAACTTTAAAAATCTGTTCAGTGCAGAGGGGCGCGAGAAACTATTCGGTAAGCAGAATCCTGCTACTGAAGACGTGGTTAAAAAAATAGCGGAGAGTTATTTTTTTATACAAAAAGATAACGCCCTTGCTAAGTTGTTTAATTCTGAAGCATTGCCTTCAGAAACAGACGTTCTGAAACTATTTGAGGAATAATCCAAGAATAGCATAATACTATACAAGCCAACCCTAAGGGTTGGCTTTTTATATTCCTTATCTAGGACCTTACGAGTGCGCGATGAGGGACTCGAACCCCCGACAATCCGAGTGTAAATCGGGCGCTCTACCAACTGAGCTAATCGCGCGTGTATATATCTTATACACTATTTTCACGAAAAACTCAATGCCATTGAAAAACAACTCCCTGAGTGGTATGGTATTAATGCGCCCCTGTAGTTAAATGGATATAACTGCGGACTTCTAAGCCGTTATTGTAGGTTCGATTCCTACCGGGGGCACAATTAAAAAGATCGACATAAAAGATACTATGCAAACAAAACAAGACCAATCTTTCGGCATCATTCCGATATGTAAAGAAGCAGATACGTATCTTTTTTGTATAGTGCAGCATTCCGAAGAGCACTGGGGTTTTCCAAAGGGGCATGCGAATCCTGGTGAATCAGAAGAAGAATCTGCCAGAAGAGAGTTGTCGGAAGAAACAGGGATGACTGAGGTAACTATCATACCTGGGGCTTCATTTACCCAAAAGTACGTTTTTGAAAAAGAGGGTATTACATATGACAAGTCTGTAACATATTTTCTTGGAGTAGTGCCGAGTACTATTACTGCAATACCTGATGCATTTAAAACAGAAATATCAGAGATGCAATGGTTACCTTATCAAGAACTGCGAGAACTCATTACTTACGAAAATGCGAAACTCTTACTTGACCAGGTGCAAGAATATATACAAAAGAGAGTCTTATAAAAAAAGAAGCCTAGGTAGGCTTCTCGGTATTTCTTTAAGATACCAGGTGTATTTCGAAATTTTTGTAGTAAGGCACAGGGTCTGAGAGTTCACCAGTAATTATTTTTTTATTCGAGATGATTTCTTTCAACGCAATTTTTAATAAAAACTCTTTTTTTACTTCGTCGTATACTCCAAAATTTTCGGTTTTAGGCGTTGCATTTTTTACTGTAATTGGGAATTCTTCTGGATGTATTATTATACATATCGTATGGCTCTTTTCTGTGTTTATCCCAAAATTCCTATATATAGGAATTTGAGATAGTAGGTTTTTATAATCATTTTTAGTCAACTTTAACCTAAGAATCGTTTTTTCCTGGTCTGTGTTTACCATAGCTATTCTATAATAAGACTTCGGAAGAATTGATTCGTGTCCATACTGAAAAAGTTACTGTCTTATCAAGGGAGCCCCTCATTTTTACGGTAATCGATCCCTCATGAATCACTTTACCTTCTGCCGCTTCTTTTTTTAGTGTTTCTGCTGCTTTTCCCTTTCTTACGATAAACTTGTTTTCATAACCATCTATTTCTATGACATTTTTTGTTTTAGGGATGGATTCTATTGTTTGAATTATCCGGGTAATCATTTTTTTTGAGAATTCATCACCCCCGTTTTCCAATTCAAATTTCTTTTGTTGTGTTTGAGTTGTTTCTTCCATATTTTAAAGTTTTAAATTTAACACAGATTAACAATATGAAGAGGATTAGTCAATATTCGTTATTATTGCATTTTAGTATTTTTGTGATAGACTAATTTTATTAGGGCCCTTAGCTCATCTGGTAGAGCACCTCATTTGCAATGAGGGGGTGGCAGGT
>CAZRUN010000035.1:0-1261 GCA_964603415.1 uncultured Candidatus Saccharibacteria bacterium
TAAGGAAACACTTCGAAAGGCTGTTATCGCTAACGAAATCTTCCCTGTATTGTGTGGTTCAGCTTTGAAGAACAAAGGAGTTCAACTTGTACTTGATGCCGTTGTTGATTACTTGCCAAGTCCACTTGATATTCCTGCGATTACTGGAGTACATCCAACAACTGATGAAGCATTAGTACGTAATGCATCTGACACTGAGCCATTTGCTGCGCTTGCATTCAAACTAGCTAGTGATCCATACGTTGGACAGCTTGTGTTCTTCCGTGTCTACTCAGGTACTCTTGAATCAGGATCATATGTCTATAATCCACGTACACGCAGTAAAGAGCGTATTGGACGTATTCTTCGTATGCATGCTAATGATCGTGAAGAAGTGAAGAAGGTATTCGCTGGAGAAATTGCAGCTGCTGTTGGTCTTAAAGATACTATTACATCTGATACTATCTGTTCAGAATCAAACCCAATTGAACTTGATCGTATTGTGTTCCCAGAACCAGTTGTGTCACTTCGTATTGAGCCAAAGACAAAAGCTGACCAAGAAAAAATGGGTATGGCATTGTCTCGTCTTGCTCAAGAAGATCCAACATTTAAAGTTTCAACTGATCAGGAAACAAACGAAACAATCATTGCTGGTATGGGAGAACTCCATCTTGAAATTATTGTTGATCGTATGAAACGTGAATTTACTGTTGATGCTAACGTTGGTAAGCCGATGGTTGCTTACAGAGAAACAATTACTATGCCTAGTGAAGCAGAAGGTAAGTACATTAAACAGTCTGGTGGACGCGGTAACTACGGACATACACGTATTCGCATTAAGCCAATGGATATGTCAGTTGATACAGAGAACCTTCCGAAGAATACTAAGCGTGATGATCACTTTGAGTTCATTAACACACTTAAAGGAGGAGCTATTCCAAACGAATATATTCCTGCCTGTGAAAAAGGATTCCGTGAGGGACTTGATCGCGGTGTTGTTGCTGGATTTAAAATGGTTAACGTTTCTGTTGAATTGTATGATGGATCGTACCATGATGTTGACTCGAACGAAATGGCGTTTAAGATCGCAGCATCAATGGCTATCCAAGATGCTTGTCGTCTAGCTCGTCCTGTTATTCTTGAGCCAATGATGAAGGTTGAAGTTGTTACTCCTGAGAAATTCATGGGAGACGTAACTGGAAACTTGTCATCAAAACGTGGTCTTGTTGAAGGAATGGAAGATCGTGGATCTGGGACGCGGACAATCCGTTTCAGGGGCCGG
>CAZRUN010000035.1:1271-4464 GCA_964603415.1 uncultured Candidatus Saccharibacteria bacterium
CAATTCGCGCTATTGTTCCATTGTCTGAAATGTTTGGATACATCAATTCACTTCGTTCTATGACCGAAGGAAGAGCTTCATTTACTATGGAATTCTCTCGGTATGATATTGTGCCGCCGAATGTTGAAAAAGATATCGTTGCTGCTAGAAAATAATTATTTTTACTAAAATCCCCGAAAGGGGATTTTAAGTTATCCCCATATGTTTGGTATAACATACCAAATACATGGGGATTTCTGTTATAATAAAGTTATTATTAAATTTTTAAAATCAGTAATTGTATTCCTATGATGAATTCTCGTCCTCTGCTTAAGAATAAGGCACTCATATTCTCTCTTGCTTTTGCATTCTTGTACTCAACTTTCACTTTTGCTGCACCATATGTTGTGAGTGATCAAACGCTCAATCCTACGTGTGCCCCAGGTAGTGCTGATTGTTATGTATCGCTTATGATCGGTCGTGGCGGCGGAGATATTTCGAGTAACTTAGCAGTAGGTGATACTGCACTTGTTTCTAATACTACTGGTAGTCAAAACTCTGCATTAGGGTACAATGCATTAACCTTAAATACGACTGGAGCAAATAATACTGCGATAGGATACCTTAGTCTTGCTGCTAATACTACTGGTGGTTATAATTCAGCATTCGGTAATAACGTATTAAAAGTGAATACTACTGGCGCTAATAACGCGGCATTTGGAAGTTGGGCAATGTATTCTAATACTACCGGTACTGGAAACTCTATATTTGGAGCAGGACTCGGAGATAACACTACCGGTAATTACAATACAGGGCTTGGTTTACAAGCTCTTGCATTGAACACAACAGCTTCAAACAATATTGGTATTGGATACAACGCTCTTTTTCAAAATAAGACTGGTGATAATAATATTGCCATTGGAAATAATACAGGATATCCAGGCGCGTGGAGTGACTTAGCTCCACAAAATAATATCTTTATCGGATATCAGGCTGCAAATAATATTACCTCTGGTGCTACTAACAATATCGTAATTGGATATGATGTTGATTTGCCAACAACTGGTGGAGATAACTTGATGACTATTGGAAACTTAATCTTTGGAACAGGTATTGATGGTACTGGTACTACTGCTTCAACCGGAAATGTTGGTATTGGTATTGCAACACCTGCGTCACGTTTAAGTGTTTCAGGTGGAGTATCTATTGGTTCTGGATATACAGCAGTAGCTGCTCCAACTAATGGCTTAGCAGTAGAAGGGGATACTATTTTTGGTACAAGTACATATCCAGTAGGATTTAATCCACTTGTGTATATGACAAAAACTGTAACAGAGAACGCTTCTTATGGACAAAGAGGTCTATATCTTGTTGTTGATAATAATCCAACAGCAAACACTGCATTGAGATTGTGGGGTATACAGGCAAGTGCTGCTACTACTTCTGGAAATGCCTTTAACTATACACATAGTGCTGATGGTGCTGGTCTTGTTGGTATAGATGGTAGCGTATATCATAGGGGTAGTGGTACTCTTGCAAAAGCATATGGTATTACTTCATACCCAGAAAACCAAAGTACTGGTACTATAACAACAGTTTCTGGACTATACATCAGGTCTCCAAGAAATATCGCCGGTGGTGCCATTACTAACTCTTACGGTATCTATATTGATGGACATAGTGATGCTGGTATTACTAATAAGTATGCAATGGTCACTGCTGCTAATGCTGGCTTTGTTGGTATTAGCATGTTAAACCCATCCGTCGCCCTCGACGTCACTGGTGATATTGAATACACTGGTACAATTACTGATACTTCAGATTCACGTCTTAAGGAAAACGTACAAGATATGGAGAATAATCTTCAGATCATCCGTTCTCTTAATGCTAAATCATATAACATGATTGGTTCAACTCGCCAAGAATATGGATTCATTGCTCAAGATGTTCAAGCGGTATTCCCTGGAGCTGTGTCAGTTATCGATCCAGAAAATGGATATCTCGGTGTTAACTACATAGCATTTATCCCGGTATTAGCTGATGCGGTGAAAGATCTTGATACAAGTGTTGTATCTATACAAAACATTGATACAAACAGTTCATTTGTATCTAATTTAAAGAATTGGCTTGCTAGTGCAGAGAATGGCATTACTGAATTGTTTGCTGCAAAGGTAAAAACAAATCAACTATGTGTCGGAGAAGTATGCGTTGATGAACAACAGTTCTTGGATATCGTGACTAATAGTAATGTACAGGGTAGTACTACTGGTGGTTCTGGTAGCGTATCTACTGATGGTTCAGGTTCAACAACTGGAGGCTCTACTACTGAAGGAGAAACAGGTGAAGAAGGTGGCACTACTACTGGTGGTGAAGGTGAATCAGGAACAAGTGGTTCTGATACTGGAGAATAATACTCATACACAAAAATACCCCTATGGTAGGGGTATTTTTGTGTATGGTAGCTATATATGGTATTCTTCTGTTATATGAAAGAAAAAATAACTAATCTTGTTAAGCCTAAAGTGACTTTTTTGAGAAAAAACTGGAAATGGACAATCCTTGGTATTGTTGTCGTTCTTATTGCTATTGCAAAGATAATTCCAAATGGTTTTGATCCAAAAACAGAAATAGTTGAAAATGTAGTAGTTCAAAATTTACAAAAAACTGTTAAAGCTACTGGCGATGTTACTTCTGTTGTTAACCTTGAATTAGCCTTTAATAATCCTGGAAGGGTTAGTGCTGTTAATGTGTCACTGGGTCAGAAGGTATATAAGGGACAAGTATTGGCGAGTTTAAACGCTGGATCTGAACTTGGTCAATTAAATCAAGCGTATGGTGCTCTCAAGTCTGCACAAGCTGCACTTGCTCGAGTTGTTGAAGGAAGTACTACTGAAGAGGTTCGTGTTGCGCAGGTGACGCTTGATAACGCAAAGCGAAGTTATAGTACTACTGAAAAATTACAGAATACTCTAGTATCGAATGCTCGAAGAACTCTTTATTCTGGAGGACTTGAGGCTTTGTCTAGTTCTTTGAATTCAACAGCTCCAACGATTAGTGGAACATATGTTGGAGATACTGAAGATGAGTATACTCTAAATATTTATTCTACTGGAGCAGGAAACTATATTTCATATACAAGTGCAGCTGGAGAGAGTGGTACATTTCCGCTGACAACAAATGGATCAATAGCGTTGGGTAATAAAGGTTTGTATGT
>CAZRUN010000035.1:4474-7507 GCA_964603415.1 uncultured Candidatus Saccharibacteria bacterium
GATGCCTAATGAGATGTTTAAGATAAAAATTCCAAATACATCTAGCTCTGTATATAATACTAATTTAAACGCTCTTCGTAATGCTGAAGAAACGAAAGTATCTACTCTTGAATCTGCTACGTCTGCGATAGATGCAGCAGAGGCATCGTTAGCTCTTAAAAAAGCTGCAGCTCGTCCAAGTGACATTGCAGCAAAAGAAGCTGATGTATTGATTGCTCAAGGCCGCGTTCAAGCCGCACAAGGTGTCTATGAAGATAAAATTATCCGTGCCCCTATGGATGGATATATAACAAAACTTGATATTAACCAGGGTGAGAATGTTGAATCAAAAAAAGTTGCTATTGTGCTTGAGGATAAAGGAGGTCTATTCTTAGAAGCTCAGATTAATGAAGCTGATATTGGTCTTATTGTTCCTGGGCAAGTTGTTACATTTACGGTTGATACGCTTGGTAGTAGTGAGATGTTTACTGCTGAAGTTACTCATATAGATGGTTCTCCAACAAAAGATGGAAACATCGTTAATTACAAAATTAAAGCTACTATCTTAACTGGTCAAGATAAAATAAAGACTGGTGCGACTGCGAATCTTTCGATTTTGATACAAGAAAAACCACAAGTTGTTGTGATTCCAAATCGCACTATCCTAAATGAAGATGATGGTAGTACATATGTATTAGTTATTGTTGATGAGAAAAAAGCAAAGACAAAAAAAGTACCTATCTCTATTGGATTTCAAGGTGATGGTGGTTTAACTGAAGTTCTTACTGGACTGATTGGGGGAGAGAAGGTTCTGTTTAAAGTAAAATAATGGACAATACAATAAAATCTTTTTCTATAAAAAACGATATGCGCGTTGGCCTATTCTTGGCCAAGCGTGATATTAAACGTGCAAATAAATGGACCACTGTTCTTATTGTGTTTGTTATGATATTCACATTCCTTAATTTGGTTGTGGTGTCAGGAATACTTGTTGGGCTTATTGAGGGCTCAGTGCAAGCAAACAAAAAAAGAAATACTGGTGATATTTTTATTAGCTCGTTTTTGAATCGTGATTATATCGAACAAAGTATTGAAGTTGAGAAAGTAGTACAAAATACTCCGGGACTTGCAAACTATACTGCTCGTGTGACAAGTTCTGGACGTGTCACTGCTGAATTTAGAAAGACTCTTTTAAAAGATGAATTACCAAATGCTGTTGGCGCAGGACTTGTTGGTATTATCCCTGAAAAAGAAGATATGGTGACAAATTTAAAAACTACAATTAAGTCAGGAACATATTTGTCATCTAATGATCCAGACGGAATACTTATTGGTGAATCGTTGCTTTATAACGAAGAAACACCAATTGAGTTTCCTGGTTTTACAGCCCTTAAGCGTGTGAAAGTAGGGGATAGTGTTCTTATTACTGTCGGTGATTCTCAAAAAGAATTTATTGTTCGTGGTGTTATGAAATCTAAGGTTAATGAAGTTGATTCACGTGTGTTTATGAATCAATCAGAATTAAGGAAAATGGTTGGTTCTAGTTTGATTACGTACAATGAAATCGCTATTGATCTTAAGGATGGTATTGATGAGGATTTAGCAAAACAAGCATTAGTATCTTCAGGTCTTGGTGGCTACGGCCGTATTCAGACTTCAGTAGAGGCGCAGCCTAAATTCTTGAAAGATATTCAGCAGACATTCGCACTTCTTGGAAATGCAATATCATCTATTGGTCTTGTCGTTGCTTCGATTACAATTTTTATTGTTATCTTTGTTAATGCGATTACTCGACGTCGTTATATTGGTATTTTAAAAGGTATTGGTATTTCTCGTCGTGCTATTATTTTTTCTTATATCTACCAATCACTCTTCTATGCGATTCTTGGTTCAATCATTGGTATGATACTTGTTTTTGCTTTTATTAAACCTGCTTTTGCTTCTCATCCAATTGATTTTCCTTTTTCTGATGGTATTCTTGTTGCTGATTTACCAGGGACACTTAAACGGGTACTACTTTTGATGGTGACAACAGTCATTGCTGGATACATACCAGCACGAATTGTTGCGAAACAAAATACATTAAGCGCTATTCTAGGAAGATAATATGATTGAAATAAAAAACCTCTATAAAATTTTTGAAAACGGTGATTCTCCAATTACAGCACTTAACGATGTATCGTTTACTATTCCTGAAGGACAATTCTTAACTATTTCAGGTAAGTCGGGAAGTGGTAAATCAACACTGCTATATCAGCTCGGACTGCTTGATGATGCAACACAGGGGGAGATTATAATAGATAGTATAAACAGTAGGACTTTATCTGAGAAACAGAAAAGTGTTATGCGCCTAAAAACCCTGGGCTATATATTTCAAGACTATGCTATTTTGCCATCTCTCTCAGCGTTAGAAAATGTTATGCTTGGACTCGAGGATATAGATTCAAAAACAAAAGCAATAGAGGCTTTAGAAAAAGTTGGACTTGGTGATCGTATACACAATCTACCGTCTCAGCTCTCCGGAGGTCAGCAGCAGCGCGTTTCGATTGCTCGGGCAATCTCTCATAGCCCTAAGGTTTTATTTGCTGATGAGCCAACAGCTAACCTTGATACTGAGACATCAGCCAATATTATGGAGGTATTTCTAGATTTGAACAAAGAAGGGCAGACTATCGTTATGGTGACTCATGAGACAGAATATGCACATATGTCCCATAGAACCTTGTTTCTTAAGGATGGAAAAATTATCGATGATGTAAAAAATCGATAATCCATACTTGTGGTATACTAGATGTATATTAGTGTAAGTAGTAATTATATGTTCGAAAATAAAAAGTTGTTATCAATTCTGATTCTTATTGCTGCAGCTGCATTGTCAGTATTCTTTCTAACAAAAGCATATGAAGCAATTCGTGGATCAAAAGGTGACCGTGCTCCGGCGACAATTGTTGTTGAGGGTAGTGGGGAATATTTTGCCATCCCTGATACTGCTGCGTTTACCTTTAGTGTTGAAAAAGAAGCTGTTACTCAAAAGGAAGCTCGAGAAAATGGTTC
>CAZRUN010000036.1:0-3967 GCA_964603415.1 uncultured Candidatus Saccharibacteria bacterium
ATGTTGTGTATTTTCTTTCTTAATGCCCGCCCCGCCAAAATCCCGCCAAAAAATCAGGAAGCACGCGAAGCGAATTTTGCGAAATACTTTCCCCCACACCCCCAGCATTTCGCAAATTTCGCTCGCGTTCCGCATCTGCATTTCCGTACTCTGCCTCGTTTGAAAAACATTGTGGCGGAGTACGGAGCGTTTCCCCGCACTTCTGCTTCAGCAGAAGCTCTGTGCTTCGCACAGAGGCGCTTCAGCGCGCGGGGAACGCTTGTGGATATTGTTAGCAGTTTTTGATAAAATAGGTTCTAGCGGAATCGTATAACCACACTAAATAAAATAACGTATATGGAAAAAGTATTATCATATGAAAATCTTTCCGTAACACTACATAAGGCTAGTCTTGAAGATATTTCAACATTAATCAAACTTGAGAAAAGTGTCTCGGGTACAAATATATATTCTCCAATGTTAGACGAAAATGAATGGAGGGAAGAATTTAATAAGGATGAAATATACCTTATAAAGAAAGACAACGTAGTTGTAGGAAATGTTTCTTATGAAGCAAGGAAAGATAATAGTGTTTACATTAGTGGGTTAGTGGTAGATCCTCTTTTCCAAGGACAAGGTATTGCTCGGGAGACGTTAGTAAAACTATTAGAAAAATTTAAAAATACAAAAAGGATTGATTTAGTAACTCATCCAGATAATCATTCTGCATTACACTTATATCAATCTTTAGGTTTTACTATTGAGTCTATGTATGATAATTACTATGGTGATGGTGAGCCTCGACTTAGTCTTGTTTTACAAAAATAGTGTATGTGAAGTCTATATAAAAATCCCCATAAGGGGATTTTTATATAGACTTCACTCGAATACTTGCTCTCTTTTGTTTATCAATCTTTGGTAGTTTGATGATAATGAGACCATGTTTCTCAACAGCTTCAGCTTCTTCTGGCTCGACTTCAGCAGGGAGTTCGACTGTTCTTGAGAATGAACCCCAGTAGAGTTCTCTCACATGATAATTGTCATCGTGAATGGTTTGTGATGCCTGACGTTTACCTTTAATACTCATGGAGTCACGAGTTATTGAGATTTGAAGCTCATCAGGACGCACTCCAGCAACAAATGCTTGAATGATGATCTCTGCATCAGTTTGGTATACATCAATTGGTAATTCACCATCTTCCTCCTCTTCTTGATATGTGTGAGAAAATGGATCACTTTCTTCACTTACTCGTAAGGTCTTTTGGTATGCTGGTTGAGTTTGTACTTGTACTTGTGGTTGTTGTATTATTTCAAAAACCTCATCATCGTTCACGCGCATTGAGCCAGTTAATCGTTCAAAAAAAGATTTCTTCTTTGCTTCTGCCATATATTATTCTATCTGCCCCTTTAAGCGGCGCAGTTTTTCAAAAAGAAGTATGCTGATAATTGTCACAACCCAGAGTAGTCCAAAAATTTTTAAAAAATCTTGACTCTGTGCATTCATTATAAATAAATTAAAGATACTATGCAATGCAACTGCTGCGATGAGTCCACCGATGACATACATAAATGTGTTTCTCCAATTTTGGAAGTATGCAAGTCCAAGTCCAATACCAACAAAACCTGTTGTTACTGCATGCAGCAGTGTTGAGCCAAGGTATCTAAGATTACCAGTCATCCATCTCGCACTGATATCTGAAACAACATCTGGATTCATGAGGAATAAAATATTTTCAAACCCTGCAAAACCAAGTGCTCCAGCAATAAGATACATAGGGAAGTCTATCGGGTCGTTAACATGTCTGTTTTTGTTGATAAGGAGGATAACAACAATTAATTTAACTAATTCTTCAATTGCTGCCCATGCAACCATTAAGAACTGATCATTTTGTATATATGGCTCTACAGCGTGTTCTAAGGGGACTGCAAGGAGGACGGAGAGCATACCAATAATGAATACAAGAACAACAAGTCCCCATGGTTCTCTGTCTCCCTTTTCTTCACTATTAATCCAAAAGATTAGCCATGCAAAAGCTGGCACCAATCCGCCAAATACAGCATTGAGTGTTTCTCTGTTTAGTCCGAAATTACCCATGGCGACGCAATTAGTGGTACTGGACTTACTGCTAATATTTGCCACAGTTCTTCTGTTACAAATGGCATGAATGGATGAACCGTTTTTAGAATCTCATGCAATGTTGTATTGAGAAATAGTGCTCGAGAATTTTTCTCTTCAGCAGTACCTTCTACAAAAATACGTTTACTCTCCTCTAGGATAACATCAGCAAATGTTGTCCATGTATAGTTATATATTTTTTCGATTGCGAGATGTAGGCGATATGCATCCATATCTTTAGTGATATCTTTTACAATTGCGTGCCACGCTTCAGTTTCGGCTGCATCTTTCTCTGTGTATACTGCGGCTATGTAGTCTGGGTATTGCATTGTGCTTGTAGTAACAAAACGAGTGATATTCCAGATTTTATTACCAAAGTGTTTGTATCCTTTTATCTTATCTTCCGAAATCTTACTATCTGTACCAGGAGATGTTCCGGCAACAAGTGCCATGCGTCCAGCATCAGCACCATATATTTCAGCAATATCGAGTGGATCAATTCCATTACCAAGAGATTTACTCATTTTTTGTCCCTTGTTATCTCTAACTGTTCCATGGAGATAGATTGTTTCAAATGGGATTGTGTTTAGAGCATAGCCACTCATAAGTATCATACGTGCAACCCAAAAGAATAGGATTTCATATCCTGTCTCTAATACTTGTGAGGGATGATATATCCGTAGATCTTCTGTTTCGTCTGGCCAACCAAGAGTTGAGAACGTCCACATACCAGAAGAGAACCAAGTATCAAGAGTGTCCTCGTCTTGTTCAAATAAATGGTTTCCACAATTAGGACATGGGTTTCGACTATGGTCAGCTGATAAAACCTCTGCATTTTTTATACCTTTACGGGAAAGCATTTCGTCTGAATCTAGATTGCGTAATCGCTTCATGAGTGTTCGCAGTGCACCACCATGAGAAACAAGTACTATATTTTTACCCTTGTATTCATTTGTTATTCTTTCAAAAACCTCAAAAACTCGCTCCTCGACGTCTTTGTAACTTTCACCGCCTTCTGGTTTCCATTCGTAGGTTCGACTATGGTTAAGTAGTTCAGGAATATCTTTTGAAATCATACCCTCAAGCTCTCCATAGGCTCTCTCTTGTAAGTTATTTTCAATAATGAGCTGACCACCAATTTCTTTTTGAATAATTTCAGCTGTTTCTTTTGCTCTTAAGAGAGTGGATGAAATTATATAATCAATATGTGCTTCTTTGAGTTTTTGAGCCGCTTCTTTGGCTTGGGTTCGCCCAGTCTCATTAAGAGGGATGTCTAATTGACCTTGAAATCTACCTTCTTTATTATGATCTGTTTCTCCATGGCGAACAAAAAAGATTTTTTCGTTCGTTTCTATGTCCACTTCTTGGTGTTTACAGTGAAGACAGTACCATACTGGTACCCGGTGTCCGTACCAAATTTGTCTTGATATACACCAGTCTCTTAAATTACCAATCCAGTTGAAATATGTCTTGTTAAAATAGTCCGGGATAATTTTAATATCACCATTCTCAAGAGGATCGCGCATGATGTCTTTCAGACTCTTTCCGCGTCCTGGTATTTCTTTGTTTACGTTAATAAACCATTGTAGTTTCGGTAATGGCTCAACAATACCTCCAGTTCTTTCAGCTGTTCCAATATTTTGGGTAACTTCAACTTCGTTCTCAAGAAGACCTTGTTCTCTTAGCCATGCAACAACAATTTCTCGAGCCTCAGTTGTTTTCTTGCCTTCTAATTGTTCTCCACCAATCATCATCTTCGCATATTCGTTGATAACTTGAGGACGTGGTAAGTTGTGACGATCAGCTATCTCCCAGTCGGTAATACTATGAGCAGGGGTAACACAGAGCGCACCTGTTCCAAAATCTTTCTCA
>CAZRUN010000036.1:3977-5079 GCA_964603415.1 uncultured Candidatus Saccharibacteria bacterium
AGTAATTGTTAGGGGTACTCCACAGAAATCAGCTATCTCATATGTTTTTCCAACATACTCGCTATATCGCTCATCTTCAGGGTTAACCGCTACAGCAACGTCACCAACTTTTGTTTCTGGCCGTGTTGTTGAGATTGCGATAGGGAAGCCCGGTGAATATTTAAATGTATACATCTTAGACTTACGTTCTTCGTATACGATTTCATCATCAGCAATGGTTGTTTGTCCTTTTGGATCCCAGTTAACAATACGATGCCCGCGATAGATAAGTCCATCGTCATACATCTTCTTGAACATTGTCTTAACTGCACGATTTCGTTTGTCGTCGAGTGTGAACGCCAAACGTGACCAATCCAAAGATGCCCCCATTGCTTTGAATTGGGTTAAAATTGTATTTTGACTTTCAAGTGCAAATGCATTAACGCGGGCAAGTAATTCTTCGCGCCCAAGATCATGTCTTGATTTACCTTCTTTTTTGTAGATTTCTTTTTCAACTTTTGACTGAGTAGCAATAGCTGCATGGTCTGTACCTGGTAACCAGAGGGTACGATAGCCGCGCATTCGTTTGTATCTGATGATCATGTCTTCAATGGATAGCATCATGGCATGACCCATATGAAGAATCCCTGTTACGTTCGGGGGAGGTAGTATGATAGTGAACGGTTTTGCATCAGCAGGGATGAGTTCTCTTTTTATATATGTCTCAGGAGTGAACCATTGACCGTCTTCCCATAGTGCATAGATACGATTCTCAGTATTGACTGGGTCATATGGCTTTAGGAGTTTTGGGTGTATGTCTATTTCATCAGGATTCATGCTTAAAATATAGCATTTATGACATATTTTATAAAGTAGCATATAAAAAAGGCCTATCATTTCGATAGGCCATGTTTTCTTTTGAAATTTTTTATTTGGTTAAGAAAATGTCATACGTATCAGTGTCATTTTCATCAGCGGGATATTGCTGTTCATGTAATTCCTCAATGTCTAGATTGAATCCGTCTCCGGTAGATTCGTACTGAGCCATGAGTATCCCAAGCTCTGGTTCTTTGAAATAAATAGAGAAATCTTTAAAGTTTTCTTCTCCTGAACCTATTTCATG
>CAZRUN010000036.1:5089-6425 GCA_964603415.1 uncultured Candidatus Saccharibacteria bacterium
ATTTTTTTGTTCTTGTCGTTTTTAACGGATATTTTTAGCCACATAGTTATTAATTTAAATGTTCAGATATAAAATATCATGTTTATTTTACCTTGTCAATAGTTTGGATTTAAGCAATTTTTAGCATCCCATTAGCTTTCAGTGTTTCTGATTCATCAACAACCTCGCGATTAATATATTTAATACCAGCTGCTATAGCTATCATAAGCGCATTGTCGCCAGTTAAGGAACTGAGTGGATACAAAACAGTTATGTTTTGTTCTTCTCCAAGTTTCTTGAGTTCATTTTTTAGATGATTGTTTGCAGCAACTCCACCACCAAGAAGTAGTGTATGTGCATTTTTTTCTTCTAAAGCATCTTTTGTTTTTTTGATGATAACTTCTATCGCTGCATCTTCAAATCCTCGAGCGATAGACATTTTTTGTTCATCTGTTGTGATTGGATTTTTCTGTATGTGATACATCACTGCTGTCTTTAGGCCTGAGTATGAAAATTCGTAATTTTTACTGTGCATCATTGGCCTTGGAAAGACAATACCAGGAATGTCTTTATCGCGAGCCTCTTCTGCAAGTTTTGAAATGAGGGGGCCACCAGGATATGTGAGATCAAGCATTCTTGCTACCTTATCAAACGCTTCACCAATTGCATCATCGAGTGTTGCTCCAAGGAGCGTATAGTTTCCATCCTCGAGAGCTACAAGTTCAGTATGTCCACCTGAGACTAGTAGGGATACTGCTTGCTTTGGGATTGGGTGGAGAGTTATTTCGGTATGTAGCGTGTCTATAGGGAGCAGACCAGAGTATAAATGTCCGAGCATGTGATTAGTGCCAATAACAGGTAATGAAAGAGCGAGTCCGAGCGCTCTTGCGAAGTTAATCCCAACCCATAGCGCTGGTTCAAGTCCTGGACCGTTCGTTACAGCAATAGCATCAAGCTTTGGAAACGCTTGGTTTGGAAATAATTCACATAACTCATTGGCCATGATTTCTTCCCGGTCAAGCATGCTTTTGATCTCAGCTTCTTTCGTCATTGAGTGAAGTACCCATTCTTCTTTTGGAATACTTTGTGTTGCCTCTGAGAGGAGTGTTGCAAGAAGAGGAACGCATGTTTTTACGTGTTCGCGCTTGGCCATAGCAGGGAATACACCTCCATACTGGCTATGCATTTCTGCTTGAGACGCAGTAAAATGACCATGAATTGTAATTGATGATTCATGTATATCAACAAGTGCCATTGATGTTTCGTCGCAAGAAGTTTCAATTGCAAGTATTCGCATACGGCAAATATAGCAAAAAACGCCTTTTATTGATAGTATGGGGGCATGTCAAAAATAACT
>CAZRUN010000036.1:6435-7468 GCA_964603415.1 uncultured Candidatus Saccharibacteria bacterium
AGAGATTGGGCTACCCATATATGTCTACAGGTAACATCTTCCGATCAATGGCAGAGGATCATGGTATGACATTGAATGAATTTGAGATTCTAACCGAAACAGATGAGAAATATGATAGGGAACTAGACGAGGTAAAGGTTACCGAATATGGAAAAGCCAATGAGGATTTTGTACTTGAAAGTCGCCTTGCATGGCATTTTGTTCCAGATTCGATAAAGATCAGACTATACTGCGATGATACTGTGAGGTTAGGTAGGGTTGCTATGCGTGAAGGTAAAGATATTGCGTTAGTACAAGAAGAGACTGATCATCGAGAGCAGTCTATCTATAAACGGTATAAGAAATTATACAATATTACCGATATTAATAATCCTGATAATTTTGATTTTAATATTGATACAACACATAACGATGCAAATAGGGTAGTTGAGATGATATTGGAGTACATAGACTCTATAAAATAAAAAAACTGAAAACGGTTAATTTTCAGTTTGTTATTTCTCTACTGGCAGGAATGACATGTGGAAAATTTTCCTCAAGTTTTGTTACTGTTTTGCAGTTTTTAAATTTTATATACGTTGAAGCACTAGTAGTATGTACCATACAATTTTCAAATTGAAATAAAAGGCTCCTTAATTTTTCTTCATCTGTTATTTTTTCAAAGTGGGCTAAGGTTCCGTTTCTTAAATGGCCTTGAACTGCTATGTTGGTAGGTGGCTCACCTACGGTAAAAGGTGTTTCAGTTAGGCCAGTAGCTAAAAGAAATGCTTGTGTTTGACATTGCCCACATTCAAATTGAATCCAACTTGGGCCCTTGCTGTGTTCCTGGCCTTTATTGTAGCCACAGATAGGGCAGCCCAGTTTTTCAAAATCCGAGTATCGAATTACTCTTAGATGTTTCATAGTTTTTTGATTTAAAAAACTATGTAGTAATTAATGGGATTAGTCAAATTAAAGGTTTGATGAGTTGAATCTTTTTCTTTTGTATGGTATAATACCTACGAAAGGAGGATCCACTAATGGAACTTATAAT
>CAZRUN010000037.1:0-6969 GCA_964603415.1 uncultured Candidatus Saccharibacteria bacterium
TCAGGTACAGTGATAGCGGTAAATGCTGCGAGTGGGTTTGGAGGGAATTTGATTGATTTACAAGTTGCAGGTGCGAAACATTTTATTGTCAATCCAGCCACTGGAGTAACTCAAACTAGAGCTCTTTGGTACGGCAGTAGCTCTGCGATAGGAGCTTCAAACAATACCCTTACCATAGATGCTAACTCAGGAACTATAATTCAATCATATTTGCAAGCAGCTACTACGGGGTTATTGGTAGATACTCGAAACACAGGGTCATTTACGTCAGGAACCGTTGCAGGATTAAAAATAGCTGACACAACATCGCCAGCGTCGGGCAGTACAGCGTATAAAACAATATACCTCAACCCAACATTCTCTGCTTCTAACGCTACAAGCTCTACATTTAGACCGCTTGACCTTTCATACACGATAAACAACACAGGTACGGCTCAATCAGGTACTGCAACAGGTATATTCCTCAACGCTACTGAAACAGCTCTAAACTCAATGACGCATAATCTTATGGATTTGCAGGTGGGGGGTAGTAGTAAGTTTAAGGTTACCAATGCAGGCGACATTACCGCAACTAGTTTAACAGCATCTGGATATTTTGGAATTGATGTAACTCAAAGAATAAATATTGGAACCACCACGAATCGTGCAATCATTCAGGCATCAGGCGATGGTGTATTAAAGCTTACTGACCGATTTGAAACAAACTTTAATCGCCTACAATTTGGTGGTTCTACATCATCATTCCCTGCAATAAAACGTAGTGGTACAACATTGCAAGTACGCCTAGCTGATGATAGTGGATATGCAGGACTTGTGGCGAGTACTATTGGTGTTAATACTGCTACTCCTAGTGTACCACTAGATGTTACTGGTGATATGCGTATAAGATATTCGGGGCAACCATCTTGGTCTGGATGGAATATTGGTCAAACATCAGGAGCACATCTTACATTTAGTTACCCATCTCAAGCACAGAATGTTCTCTTCCTTAATTATTCTACAGGTTTTGTTGGTTTCTCAAATAGTCTACCAGATGCAAGAGTTGCCATTACTGGTAGTTCTGGTAATCCATCACTCTGGGTAAGAACAAGTAGTGCGGCAACAGCATTATACGCAAATGATTCTGGTAATGTTGGTGTAGGTGAATCAAGTCCTTTGAATAGATTCCAAGTTACAGGTAGTAGTGTTGGCGGGGCAGTGGCATATATGGTTAATACAAATACTGGTAGTAGTGACGAGGTATTGCATTTAGGTGTCGGCGCTTCAACTGCTGGAACAAGTAATTTATTTGTTGCGTTTTATAAAGGAGCTACATCTTCAAACAAAGGTACTCGTATCGGGTATATTCAAGGAGACGGTTCTGGTGGTGTGTCGTATAATACTACTTCTGATGCTCGTCTTAAAGAAAATTTTGATCTAGAGAATCCAGTGACGGGGAAAGGCTTGGTTGATCTTTTGGGTATTAAAGTTGTTGATTTTAATTATATTGGCTCACCAGGATATACCACACAAGGTTTTATTGCTCAACAACTCAACCAAGTGTATCCATATGCTGTTGTTCGAACAGATAACGGTGTTGATCCTTTGGGTGCAGATTCTATTCCATGGGGTGTTGACTATGGTCGCCTAACTCCACTGCTAGTTAAATCTATTCAAGAGATCGATGTAAAAATTGTCAGCATTGAAAATCTTGATACGAGTACTCCTTTTATTGTTAATCTTCGTGAATGGTTATCTTCAGCAACGAATGGAATACAAAAAATATTTAGTAAAGAAGTTGAAACAGAAAATCTATGTGTATCAGATGTAAACGGAAAGACCTGTATCACTAAAGCCCAACTTGATTTACTGTTACTACAGGGTACTAATAGTGGTTCAGGTGGTGGAAGCGGTAACAATACCTCAAATGAAGGAGATACTGATGGTGGGGATACACAGGATACTGGTTCATCCAGCGGTGGTGATGAGAATATAGTACCGGAAGGAGAAAATGAAGATGATGGTGGTACTACTACTGAAGTTGAAGAATCTGGTACTTCTGGTGAATAGTGTGTTCTTGTAAGATAGTAATATTTTTTTCGTATATACTATATACGTGGAGAGCTTTGAATTTTCGGATAGTAAGCTTGTTGAATTGAGTCTTAAAAACTCAGATTATTTTGCAATACTTATTGATCGCTATGCTGACCCTTTAGGTCGTTATGTACGTCGTCGTTCCAAAGCAACAAGCCATGATGTGGATGATATTTTGCAAGAAATATTTATAAAAGTATATCGGAATTTAAATGGTTTTGATAATTCGTTATCTTTTTCTTCATGGATATATAGAATAGCGCGCAATCATCTGATTGATTGGTATCGAAAAGAGAAGAAGCGTGATAGTATCTCACTCGATGATGAAGACTCAACTATTGCGGGGACACTTGTTGGAGGTCTTCCGACTGATGCAATGGCAAGGCAGGGAGATGTGGTAAAGGAAGTTGGAATTGCTCTTGATTCACTCAGTCCGCTCTATAAAGATGTTCTAGTTCTTCGTTTTTTTGAAGATAAGTCATATGATGAAATATCAGATATTATGCGAATACCAGTAAGTGTTGTTGGGGTACGTATTAATAGAGGGAAAGCTATGCTTAAGAAAAAATTAGATAATCTATTATTAGAAGGATAATATATGTAATTATGAAATCAGAAGATATATTAGAGAAAATACGAAAAGAAAATATGCAGCCTTTGTCGAAAAAGACTTTTATTTTTCGACGTGTGTTTATTTGGGTGCTCGGTATAGCTACAACACTTTTTGGTGCGTTTACTTTTGCTAAGATTATCGCTTCTCTATCTACTACTGATTGGGTGTATTGGGATTATGCATTTACCTCTTTTGGATCGTTTGCGTTTTCAATGCTACCTATTTTTTGGATTTCGCTTCTTCTTGTGTTTGTGATTCTTATGCCATATCTCGTACATATGACTGATGGGGGATATAAATATAGAACAACTGTTGTTGTGCTTATAAGTATAATAATTAGCTTTATTTTAGGTATTATACTTCTTCGAGTTGGCGCTACTACTGGAGATGGCTATATATTTACTGATGCTAGTGTTCAAGCAGAGGTTCGTCGATGGTCCTTGCCGGGAGAAGGGCGTCTCTCAGGTTTTGTTGAGAGTTATGGTGAAAGCACTCTTATTTTGCGTGATTTTGGGGGAGATTTGTACGCTGTCGATGTTACTCACGTACTCCCTCTGTCTCGCCAGGTTCTTGCCTCTAATGATATCGTTCGAATTATTGGGATACAAACAGACGACAATTTATTCGTAGCCTGTCAGGTAATACCATTTAATATTGATAATCCAGTCTTAATTGAGAAGAAACAGGGTAGTGCTACAATTCAACCTGTTATATCTGAAGTGTGTGCTGTTGTTTTGAAGTGATTGTAATATTCTTTTATCGTATCCGTATATAAGTAGTGTAGGAGGTATTCCTTTTACATATTATTAATAAAATATCATTATGAAAAAGTCATCATTTGTTACCCAAAAAACTATTGCTCTTAGTTTTTTACTTATAGCAGCAAGTATTGCTGTTCCGGCTTCAGCTAATGAAGGTGGTGTAAGGTCGCCAGTGGGGCGCGGTTTACCACATAAAGCTGAAATGCAAAAACCACCAATTGATTTACAAAGTATCACATTAGCACTAACGCAAGGAGACTATCCATCGTTTACTAAAGCGTTACTTAATGCTGGTGTTACAGAGTCAGTAAGTGAGGAACAGTTTTCAGTTATGGTTTCAGCATTTGCAAAAGTTAAAGCTGGAGATATTGCAGGAGCTCAAAAGAGTATTATGGATGCAAAGTTAAGTCCATTACTGCATCGTCTTATTATGGGTCAAAAAGCAAGTTTAACTGAAGCACAAAAAACTGCGCTTAAAAATGCAGGTGATTTGTTAAAACAAGGTAAAAAAGAAGAGGCACGCGTCATTCTTGAAGCAGCTGGTCTTACAAATCTAGTCGAGCCGATTAAATCAGATCGTAGCCTTGAGATTAAGAGTGCGCTTGAAAAAGCAAAGACTCTTCGTGCTGAAGGTAAGACAGAGGAGGCAAAGACTGTGCTCAAAGATGCCGGTATTACTCAAAAAGCCGAAGCAAAAATGGAACATGAAATGAATGTTGATAAAAAAGAGAATACCAAAGCTGGTATTTTCCAACGTTTGAAACATTTCTTTAAGCTCGGTAAATAGTAACGTAATATATGACAGGGTAAAAACCGCATTCTCTATCAATGCGGTTTTTCTTATGGAACTTGCAAAAATTATAAACTTGTGCTACAGTAATATTACTCAAATGTGTTCTATGGACGAGGTTACTAATGTTAACGATCTATACAGCATGTGTGAGAATCGTTAATAGTAGTCCTAAAAAAAATACAATTCTATGTATACAAATAAAAAAAGCGGCAAGCCTTCGGCTGACCGCAATAGTTCTGGTTTTTCTCGTGGAGGAACTTCCTCTGCTCGAAGACCACAAAGTGGAAGTGCTCCACAAAAAACATTTACTAGCTCTAGTAGATCATCTGGTTCTACTGCATATGGATCACGCCCTCGCACTGCAGCAGGCTCAAGCTTCGGTGGACGCTCTTCAGGAGGTAGTTATGGATCTCGCCCACAGTCGGGCGGATACTCTAGTCGTGGTTCTTTTGGTGGACGCTCTTCATCTTTTGGGGGCGGACGTTCGTCAGGTGGTGGCCGTGGTAAGACAAAAATGCGTGGCGAATATATCGATACTGCAAAATTTATCTACAAGCCTACAGCTGATGATCTAAAAGTTAAAACACATGAAATTAAGCATACGTTTGCTGATTTCGGTTTTTCTCAGATGACTAACGCCAATTTGGCACGTCGTGGATATGTTACTCCAAGTCCAATCCAAGACAAATCAATTCCATTAACAATGAAAGGTCATGATATTATTGGTCTTGCTCGTACAGGTTCAGGAAAGACTGCGGCATTTCTATTGCCGTTGATTCAAAAAGCTGAGCAAAATCCAGATACACAAGTATTGATTTTGGCACCAACTCGAGAACTTGCAACACAAATTAATACTGAACTCCGTGATTTTACTCAGGGTATGCGTATTTTCTCAACAGTATGTGTTGGTGGTTTACCAATATATCGTCAAATTCAAGACTTAAAGCGAAGAAATAATTTTATCATTGCAACTCCTGGTCGTCTAAAGGATTTAGCTGATCGTGGGGTAGTAAAATACAACAATGTATCTGCTGTCGTTTTGGATGAAGTTGACCACATGCTTGATATGGGATTCGTTGATGATATTACTGCAATTTTGGAACAACTTCCAAAAGAAAGACAATCATTCTTCTTCTCAGCAACAATGCCGCCACGGATCAAGGCTCTCATGGATCGATTCTTAAAGAATCCCGAAGTAGTAGAGATTGAATCTACTGGATCAAGTGCTAAATCAGTTGAGCAAGATGTTGTTCGTATTACTGACAAAGCACAAAAAATTCCAAAGCTACTAGAAATCTTAGAAGATGCTGAAGCTGAACGTACACTTATTTTCGTGGAAACAAAGGCTGGAGTAGAAAAACTTTCAGATGAGCTTGAATTCCATGGTTACAAAGTTGGTTACATTCATGGTGACAAACCACAACGTGCTCGTCAGCGAACACTTGATGACTTTAAGACTGGTAAGACACAGGTTATGATCGCAACTGACGTTGCTGCTCGCGGTATTGATATTAAAGACGTAACACATGTTATTAACTTTACTATCCCGCAAACACACAATGACTATATTCACCGTATTGGCCGTACTGGCCGTGCAGGGAAGACTGGTAAAGCATTTACATTCGTCTAAATAACGTACTAAAAACCCGCATCATAGAGATGCGGGTTTTTATGATATAGTAGTCACATGAAAATACTATGGCCTTACTTAAAACAATACAAAGGGACAATTGTCCTAGCGCTTTTTTTAGCGGCAATTAATCAAACGTTCTCACTTTTGGACCCATGGGTGTTTCGAAAGATTATTGATAATTATGCGACCAAGCCTGGTATATATACAAATACCGAATTTATTCATGGTGTCGGGGGACTATTATTGCTCGCGGTTGGATTTGCATTGGTCTCTCGAATTGCAAAAAACTTTCAAGACTATTATGTAAACCGTATTACACAGAAAACTGGTACAGAATTGTATACTGATGGTATTAAAGAGACGCTCACTATGCCGTATGAATTATTTGAAGATGAGCAGTCAGGTTCAATGCTCTCAAAAATTCAAAAAGTTCGCACTGACACTGAGAAGTTAATTGGACTTCTTATAAACACAGTCTTTATAACACTGGTTGGTTTTATCTTTGTATTTATTTATGCATACAATGTCTATTGGCCAATCGTGCCAATTTATATGGCAACTATTCCAGTTATTGGTGGAGTTAGTTTTCTGCTCGCTGGTAAGATTAAAAAAGTGCAGCGTACTATTACTGATGAATCTAATGCACTCGCAGGGAATACCACGGAAACATTACGTAATATTGAGCTCGTTAAAGCTATGGGCTTGGGTGCACGTGAAGTAGAAAGATTAAAAGCTACCTCCGGTGAAATTCTAAAACTAGAACTACGTAAAGTAAAATATTTGCGGTCACTGTCCTTTATTCAAGGAAGTATTGTTAATTTAGTACGGACGCTCCTATTGGGCGCAATGCTCTACTTTATTTTCACTGGCAAGATCACATTCGGAGAGTTCTTTTCTCTTTGGATTTATTCATTTTTCTTATTTATGCCACTGCAAGATATCGGCACTGTTATTACTTCGTGGCGCGAAGCTCAGGTTTCGCTTGAGAATTTTAAGGAAATCCTTAATAAACCAAAAGAAATTGTTCCATTGCATCCTGCTCCAATAAAACAAATTAATCATATTGAAGCCGAGAATATTTCGTTTACTCATAGGC
>CAZRUN010000038.1:0-327 GCA_964603415.1 uncultured Candidatus Saccharibacteria bacterium
TATGAAACATGTAACGCCCCATGTCCTTCGTCACAGTTTTGCAACTGATCTCTTAAACAATGGAGCTGATATCCGTAGCGTGCAGGTAATGCTCGGTCATGCAAACATTGCGACCACGCAAATCTATACGCACGTGACTGATGCACATTTGCGAGAGACGCATAAGAAGTTCCATGGGAAGAATGGGAAATAATAAAAAGCGGTATTATCCGCTTTTTGTTTTTTTACTTGTTTGAAAAAAGAAACAGTATGAAAGAATACTAAGAAGTATCCAAAGTGTAATAATGAGGCCTACGTTTACTACCACAACCTCTGTTGATTTTTCTG
>CAZRUN010000038.1:337-803 GCA_964603415.1 uncultured Candidatus Saccharibacteria bacterium
AATATAGGCCAGCAAGTGCTATCAATGGAACTACAGCCCCTACAAAAATTGATTTTACTATCTTCATGATTTTCTAATTTTATGTTGTCTTAAAAATACACCTATTAAAACAAAAAGTCCACTGATGTGGACTTTTTGTTTAGTATTGCAATAATTTATTAACTCGCTCTAGGTATACTGCTGGCTGCGGACAACCTATAATTTTATTTGCTTTATATACAGTTGATTTATACCAAATACCTGTTGCTTTATTATCAATCCCCCATGGATTAAGAATCTCAGAAGAGTAATCCTTTTGAAATGCCCTCACTGCGTTAAACGTAGCGATACCATATACACCATCAATCTTGCCTTTATAGTATCCTTTCTCTTTTAGAAACATTTGAATAGAACCAACATCACCACCCTTGTCACCAAACGCGTGATATGTAGTAAACATCGCACAATTTTTAAGGTTAACGCTATT
>CAZRUN010000038.1:813-6957 GCA_964603415.1 uncultured Candidatus Saccharibacteria bacterium
CCTGTTGCAGAAGAAATAGCTTCTACCCCATTAATCATAGCTCCTGATTCCGTAAGACCTTTAGTTGAATATACTCCTTGACCAGATGCTGTATTTGAAAAACCTTGTGTTGGAATAGCTCCACCCTCATATACTCCCCCTTGAGTATATGTACCAGCATTTTTGCCTGATGTTTGACTTCCTGCGTTTTTGATCGGACCTTGTTCAAAGAATCCAGTTTGTCCATATGCGCCGCCGGTCTGACCAGATCCTCCACCAGTTGATACCCAGGTGCCTCCAGTAGTAGTGCCAGTAGTAGTGGTTCCGCCACCTCGACGACCACGACTTACAGTAGTGGTGCCTCCAGTAGTAGTTGTGTTCGGTACAACAGTACCAGTATATGTATTAAATTCAACAGGGCCATTATTTGGTATCACACCGCTACCACCAACAGCCTCACCCTGAAGTTGCTTTCCATTATAAAAATCAGCAACACCAGTAGTTTGACCATGTGCAATTTGATATATACCAGAACCTAATATCAAGAGTGCTAGAAATGTGGGGTTGCGGTTCTATCAAAGCAAAAACCAGATAAAGTAGAAGGACTTGGTATTGAAGAATTTGATATGGAAGGCCGTACAATTGCTGCATATTTTGGAAAAACAGTTGTAGTTAACTCATATTTCCCAAATGGAGGACAAGGAGAACACCGGATCGATTACAAGATGCGATTCTATGCTGCATTTTTAGAGAAAATGATTACCCTTCGCAAGAAGGGGTACCGCGTAATCTTCTGCGGAGACGTTAATACTGCTCATACCGCTATTGATCTAGCTCGTCCTAAAGAGAATGAGAAAAACACAGGATTTCTACCTATTGAGCGAGCATGGATAGATCAAGTGATTAAAAACGATTTTATTGATGTATATCGCACACGATATCCAGAAAAGACTGATATATATACATATTGGGACCAAAAGACAGGTGCTCGAGCTCGCAATGTCGGCTGGCGTATTGATTATTTCTTTATCGACAAGAACCATATGAAAGACGTAACAGATTGCCTAGTACGCTCAGAGATCATGGGATCTGACCATTGTCCAATAGAATTAATCCTTAAAAATTGACAAAACCAAATAACTGATGTACCCTAGAGAAAAAGGAGGTACAAATGATAACAGAAACAGCCCATGACTATTTTAACAAAGTAGCACAAGGTAACCCTGGTGCTCTAAAAGATGTAACGGAAATCTTCTACAAAACAAACCACATTGATAATGAAAGATACCTTTTATACTACAAAAAAGATCGAATACCTGGTATTAGCTTCAAAACGCCACACTTTCTTGAAATAACTCGAGGTGAGTTCTATTTTTTAACAGGGATTATTGAATATATAAAAATCGATCTTATAAAAAAACCCCTATACAGAATACCCAGTATTCTACACGTCAAACCCTTCTCAATAGGTAAATTCCTTTGTTTTTATACATATAGAAGTATAGATGAAGAAGGTGAAGATATAATTCATCTCTCTCTATACAAAACCCAGATTATAACCTGGGTGAATGAATGGATCGAGAGTATCGAAAAGAACCCAAAGATCTGGAATACACCTGAAGAACTAGACTATAGAATGAATCTCGCGAGCGAGATAATTTATGACATCAAAAGTAGCCTATAGAAAATAAAGCGGAGAAATCCGCTTTTTTATTTTGCCATAAACTTTCTTTTTATATTTTCCGGCAATCGTTCAATTGCATATCGAAGCATTGTGCGAGGCATCTTTGTATAGTATGTATCTAAAAATAGAACGAGGTTCTTTTCACTCACCCGTTTACCACACTCACGCAGCATCCAACCAACAGCTTTATGAATTAAATCATGGGTATGAGTAAGAAAATGAGGAGCCAGATAGTAGGTTAATGTATCGTCACCATTCTTGATCTGATAAAAACTCGCAATGATAACCATTCTATTTTTCCAAAGATTTGAACTCTTGATCCAAGTACTAATATACTTAGATCGCTCTGCATGGGGCAACGTACTAATATATGACCCGACAATTCTGTCAGCAGACACATCGATTAAATCCCAATTGTTAATCCCCTTACCGACACTCTGAACATATATATCAAAGACTTTTTTGGGATATTTCTTATATGCTTCTACTAATAGAAGTACACCAATAAAACGTACTTCGTGATATTTACTCTCTAGTAGCTTGGTTATCTCGGGCAATGATAAAGAATAATAGTTCTTTGCAAAGATTCGAAGCTGTGGAACAGTAGCGCCTAGAAAGATATCTCCTTCTCCATACTGACCAGCACCCGTCTTAAAGAATCGGCTTGCGCCGATTGCTCTTTCGTTTGTTCCTAGTTTTTTGAGTTGTTGTTCTATCGTATTGATCATTGTTTTGGTATATAAAAATTCTTAGTAAATTGTTTCGAAAGTCTATTTGCTCGTTTCCTATTCCTTGAGATACGCATCTTTGTTCGACCGTTATTCTGAACAATAGATTCTAGTTTTTCAGATCTATCCTTATCAATAGACTTAGTTTCTTCATACCAAGCATCAACATGGTCTGAAATTATAGTATCGAGCCACACCTCTATAATATAATCATCGAAGATGTTTAGATAATAATTCCGAGGTAAATCGGTATCTGTCGCAAAGTATTGTAGATGTTCATTATTGAAATACTTCTTAGCTTCGATATCGGCATATGCGTTTGAACCAATAGTAAAAAATGCATATTTTTTCTGAGAAACAATAGAAGACAGGACACGCTTCTCTGATTCAGGATGGGCATAGATAAACCATTCATGAGGATTATAGATAACTATTGGAATTTCTTTGGGCACGTATGAAGTTAGTAAAGCAAAAGCGTGCGCCCAGAATTGATCGGTAACATATGGGGTCTTAAATGAATACGCGATACTATCCCCATCCGACAAATTAAGAAACGGCTCAGTATTTATCTTTTGTCTTTCTTTTGATCGAGGATAATTAAAATACCCAATGACTTTGTCTAAAAACAAATCAGATATATGGTATTTGTTCTTAAAATGAACAATTACTTCTTCTTTTAATAGCGAACGTAGCGCAAGATATACAGCCTGTTTTGTTGTTTTAGGCCGCTTTTTATTAATATTTAAAACAAGTTCCGGACCGGATATCTGTCCATCACGAAGAATATCTATAACCATACTCTCTATTGATCCGTCGAAGATTCGCATATTATATAGTATATCCTTTTTTATTGTAAAGTAAAGTAATACTTTACTAATCTATATATAATACATACTTTTTAGACAAAATAGATAATTCATTGTATAGTATTTTTAAATATAAAAAACATGATAAAAAAATCAAATTACAAGAACTTGGCACCGTTATTGTGTCGTCAAAAGGTAACAATAGAAGGAAACCTGGATCGCCTTGTTGGAGAGGAGGAGTTAAAAGATTACCTTCTAAAACTCTCCGAGGTAGTTGATATGCAAATACTACAACCACCATTCGCCCACCCTGCTATTAAAAATGATACGTTGGTTGGCTACGGTGGATGGGTTCATTGGGTTACATCGGGTTGCGCGATATATTCGTATGATAAACAATTCACCAAAAGCGGTTTTTATCTAATCGATATTGAGTGTTACACCTGCAAGCCTTTTTTACTTGAAAAAGCCGTAGAATTTACAAAGAATTACTTCCAGGTAATCGAAATCAGTTATCGTGAAAATTAAATTTAAGTTGTACTTTAAAAATTAAATAACAAAAATGAAGAAATGCGAATTAAAAATAAACGTTTGGAAGACAATTACTCTCGGTACATACGGAAACAAAAATGAACTCCTGCAAGCGTTAGAAGAAAGAGGTATTAAAGTTACAGACTCAAAACACATATGGGATAGCCCAAGTTTTCAATTGAGCCCAATACAAAAGGAGTGTAAGTTAGTCAGAATATCAGTAAGAGAACTAGGTTTTGATAGGCCGGCATTGTATAAAAATATTTGTAAAAAGGCTATAGAGATTGGATTAAAGATTTGTCCAGCTGAGGTTGCGCCTCACCTCAAATTACAATACAAGCAACCTCGTGGAGAATATCTTACGATCGGAATGAAATTAATCAAAGACGGATACTTTAGAATTGTATTCGGATTTGATTATGACATAGGCTATCTTAGGTCAAATACATTTACCCCCTCTGTAGCCCCCTTCGAAACAGATAGTGAGTTTATTTTTTGTATTGATTAAAAACTAAAAAAATGGAAAAATCAAATAAAATTAACGATGTTTTAGGTGTTCTTGCACGATTATCAGTACTTGCAGTAGCATTTACAATATTTCCTTCAATTGAAAATCATGATATTCGGTATATCGCTGTTGGAATAATCCTATTCGGCATACTTTATTTTGGCTCACTTTCATTTATGTGTTTCAAAAAAGTACCTGTACCTAGCTTTATTCTATTAATTTTTGGAATATTTACTGTGGGTTTTGGTGTTGCTCTATTCTTACACCACTACGACATCGACCAGCTCTTTAATCTATACAAAGATTTTGCAAAATGTATAGATAAAAAATTATAATCCAAAAGCCAGTCATATCGACTGGCTTTTTTATTTCACTCCATACTTCTTGTGTAATTTCCCTATTTCCTCTTCCTCAAGCTCATCTTTCTTTTCCTTTGCTTGCTCTCCAAGAATTTTAAGCTCGGCATCCGTTAGTGTATCCAATTCCCCTACCCGCATACTCAAACCCTCTACTGTATTCTTACTCGGATCCTCCAAGACTTCCTCAAGGAGCGCATGCAATATCCAACCCATACGTGGTCCAGGTTTCACACTGAGTTCATTCATTAAATAGTTTCCATCTATCTTGAGCTGCCCAACGGATATTGGATCACGGAGTGCTTGCTCAATCATGGCATGATATTTACGTAGTCGGTATGGAGCTTCTGCTTTTGCCATGCCAACACGATCACATTCACGGATCTGCATCAATTCCCAAATATGATCTACTCCGACATTCTGAATCATACGACGCACGGGAGACAAAGTAATCACTTCCGTATCCGAGAAGAACATATGATACCGTACAAATCTATACACTAAATCAGTTATGTCTTTGGGAAACTTAAGTCGTTCCATTATGTTCCGTGCCATCTTTGCCCCAACAACTTCGTGGCCATAGAAAGTTGGCTTGCCGGACGAGTTAGGTTTCACTGGGGCTCGTTTAGTCTTTGGTTTACCAATATCATGGAACAACGCTGCAAGGCGAATATACGAAGCAAACTTTTTATCCGCCGCATGCTGCAATGCATGGAGTAAATGTTCATATACATCGTATTTATGCGCGCCGCCTTGCAAACAACCAACGCCTTCGAGTAATTCAGGGATACAGTACTCAAGAAGTCCAAATCGACGAAGCATATCAACCCCAGCAGATGGACTGTTTGAATTAATGATCTTTATGAATTCATCCCGAATGCGCTCAAATGAAATATGTTTAATCAAGGCAGCATTCTTAACAATCGAGACCATTGTTTCTGGTTCAATAGCAAAACCAAGTTCAGCAGCAAATCGTACTGCACGCATAAGACGAAGTGGGTCTTCAGTGAAACGCTCATCCGCATTCCCTACTGTTTTAACCACTTTATTATTCAAATCCTCCCACCCTTTATAGGAATCAATCAATTCTCCTGTTTTTAATCGATATGCAAATGCATTTATAGTAAAATCACGACGAGAGAGATCGTCTTCTACATTATCACTGAAGGTAACACTATCTGGATGACGCATATCCGTATACGCACTTTCAGTTCGAAACGGTGTAACTTCAACAGTTTCACCTGTTTCTTCATTAACCACTATTACCGTGCCAAATGTATTTTCATATACAGTCTTAGGAAACAATCCAATGATCTCATCTGGAATTGCTCGAGTAGTGAGATCAAAATCCTTTGGATCACGGTTAATCAACATATCACGAACACAACCACCGACGAGATATGTCTCAAATCCGGCTTCTTCAAGAGTTTGTGAAACATGGACCACAAACTCAGGTATCATATTGGAATGTATTAGATTATGTTTCATATGAAACGTTTGTGCACCTGCCAGGATTCGAACCCAGAATAACGGTTCCGAAGACCGCTGTGAT
>CAZRUN010000039.1:0-6676 GCA_964603415.1 uncultured Candidatus Saccharibacteria bacterium
TTATTGCTGTGGTCAATTTGCTATTTATGTAGTTGTGACACTTGCTGTGTTTAAACTATGGCCTATTACACTTACTGCTGCTGGTATTGCTGGATTCGTCATTTCTATTGGTATTGCAGTGGATGCTAATATTCTTGTCTTTGAACGTATGAAAGAAGAGGTGAGGCATGGCGGTACTATTCGTGATGGTCTACGCGCTGGTTTTGAACTTGCATGGAGTTCTATCCGTGATTCTAACGTATCAAGTCTGATTACTGCATTTATTCTCTATGCTACAGGTACTGCACTGATTAAAAGTTTTGCTTTTACCTTCTTCTTGGGCGCGTTAATATCTCTTGTTGTTTCTTATTCTGTTAGTCGAGTATTCTTTAGAGGAATATCATTAGGACGCGAAGGTAAGTTAGTTCAGTTTTTATTTGGGTCGGGATTTAGAAACGCAACTATGACTAAAAAATAATAGTTTTTAATTTTTAACCTACTATCATGTATATCATCAAACACAAAAATATTTTTATTGCTATCTCAGCTCTTCTTGCTGTGTTAGCTATTGCTTCAATGTGTGTATTCGGATTCCGTCCAGGAATTGATTTTAAAGGAGGAACTTCAATTGAAGTCTCATGGACTAATGATGTCATGCGCCCAGAAAGTGCAGCTGTTCGTCAAACCATCAAATCTATTCCAAATGCTCCAGAAATACTAATTCAGCCATTAGGGCAGGATAGTTTCGTGCTAAAAATGCGTGAGATTACCCCTGCTGAGAGAGAGGGTCTTACGAGTGTTATTGGCGCTGCTTATCCTGGAATGTCTGTTGCTGGTTATACAACAATTGGACCGTCAGTCGGAAAAGAACTAGCACGTAAATCAATACTTTCAATTATTCTTGTTTCTCTCGGTATTGTTATATTTATTGCTATTGCTTTCCGTAAAGTTTCATATCCTGTGAAATCATGGAAATATGGAGTTATTGCTATTACAACACTATTGCATGATGTTGCTATTCCAACTGGAATATTTGTTGCTTTGTCATACTTCTACAATATTGAGATTGATACATTGTTCGTGGTATCGCTGTTAACAATATTAGGTCTTTCAGTTTCTGATACTATTGTTGTTTTTGATCGTATTCGTGAGAATCTACGAACAAAGAATAATGGTAATTTTGCAGAAACTGTTGGTAAAAGTATTTCAGAAGTATATCAGCGTTCAATTGCAACAGGCTTCAGTGTCATTCTTGTATTGATTGCTCTTGCAATCTGGGGACCAGATTCAACAAGATTATTGGCGATTATGTTAACCGCAGGAATGTTCTTTGGAACATATTCATCAATCTTCCTAGCTTCACCACTTTTAGTGCTTTGGCAGGAGAAATTAGCTAAAAAGGCTTAAATATAGGTATTAAAAGAGCCCCACCTGTATGTTGGTGGGGCTCTTTTGGTATGGTATAATACTAGTATATGAAAAAAGCAATTAAAAAAGTACCAAAGAAAAGAGACGTCACTTTAAATGAAGTGGCAGCTACTCTAGATAACTTGGCAATTATGGTTCATAAGGGTTTTGTTGCGCAAGATAAAAATCTGCATGACTTTAAAAAAGAAATGTATGAGTTTAGGGATGAAATGTATGAGTTTAAGCAAAAAACAGAACTTAATTTCATGACTCTTGATTCTAAGATTGAGTCAGTAGATAGACGACTACAAAAAGTAGAAGAATCTCTTGAGCCAATCCTATTAACATATGGAGTTTTTTCTCGTGAAATTCGTGATTTAAATTCTCGGATGGTTCGTTTAGAAAAGAAAGTTGGTGTTAAGTAAATTATTAATTAGTATTTATAATATATGGTTTTATATATAGTTCTTGGAATAGTCGCAGTTCTTATTATCTGGATGGTAGCATCCTACAACGGTTTTATCCGTTTTATTAATCGTACCAAAGAAGCCTGGGCAGACATTGATGTGCAGCTCAAGCGCCGTTATGATCTTATTCCGAACCTTGTAGCGACTGTGAAGGGCTACGCAACGCACGAGTCAACTGCATTTGAGAAAGTTACTCAAGCGCGCGCTGCTGCTATGGGGGCAAAGACTGTCGATGAACATGCAAAGACAGAAGCAATGCTCGGTCAAGCAATTACTGGACTCTTTGGTATTGCTGAAGCGTATCCTGATCTTAAAGCTAATGCTAACTTTGCTGAACTGCAGCGTGAGTTGTCAGATACAGAAAATAAGATCCAGGCAGCACGACGTTTCTACAATGCAAATGTTCGTGATCTAAACACAAAGATCCAAGTGTTCCCAGGGAATATCATTGCTGGAATGTTTGGATTCGCTAAGATGGAATTCTTTGATCTTGAAGAAGGGGATGTTGCGAAGAATAACGTTGAAGTAAAGTTTTAAGAATGGAAAAATCTTTAGAAAATATTAACGAACGTACTTCACCTGAGAATCTATTACCCATTGAAGTAGGCTATTTATATCATAAGGGGTATAGGGGGCGTCATATATTAGCTGAAATTTTATATTTAGCATCACTTGGATATATTAAAATTAAAAAGAAAGACCTCTTAAATATTAAGGCTTTAGGATCAATTTATCATGTTACTCTCTTAAAAGATCCAAGTTCTTTAAGTTTAATTGATTTGAAAATTTTAAAATCAATATTTGGCCCTGATCTAATATTAGATAAAACTGTATTCTTGCAAGGTAAAAACATTATTGATTATTCATTATTTGAATTACCAGCACGAGATGATGTTGTATATTACTCATCTGCTGATTCTGAAACGATCGCTCTTGTAAATAATTTTTTCAATAGATTAAAAGAGAAAGAAATTAGGGATTCTATGATAGAAAAAGGCTATATTAAAAGCGCCTACAGGCACTCGGTTAAATATCCGTTTTTAGATTTTTTATTGGTTCTTATCTTTACCTCTTTTACTAGTCTTGGTCTTTTTGCTTTGGTTAATTACTTAGCAGATTCCTATGTGTTATTTGCTGGATTCAATGGCTTAGACGAATTGCTGCGCAATAAAATAATCGTGATTATGGTTTTATTAGTAAGTATCTTTATTGAATTTATAAGAGTCTCAAAATTTAAATTAACAGATAAGGGTCTAAGAGTGAGAGATGAGATTATTAATTATAAAAAATATTTATCAACTGGAGAAAAAAATAAATTTGACTTACATGCTTCTAATGATAAGTATTTTGATAATCTAAATAAAGATCTTCCATATGCTCTTGTTTTTGGACTTGAGAAGAAATTGAGTGACCAGTTCTATGTCGACACGTTTAATTATACAGGTTTCTAAAGGGTTTAATAAATTATCTAATCTCATTATATGGCATATCTTATACTTGGTATCATTGTCTTTGTTATTCTGATCAGTATTAAGCAGATTAACCAATATCAAAGAGGTGTCCGCTTTACTCTTGGACGATATACCGGACTCATGAATCCCGGCTGGCGTTTAGTCATTCCAATATTCCAATCATTTCAAAAGATTGATATTCGAACAAAAGCTGTTGACGTTCCAGATCAAAATGCAATCACTCGTGATAATGTGTCAGTTAAAGTAAATGCTGTCATCTACTACAAGGTTAGTGATGCATCAAAAGCAGTTATTGAAGTTGAACATTTTCAACATGCAATATCTCAGTATGCGCAGACAACAATGCGTAATATTGTCGGTGAGGTAACTCTTGATGAGCTACTGTCCAGTCGTGACCAAATTGCTGATCGTATTCGTGAGATCGTTGATAAAGAAACTGATCTATGGGGTCTTAAAGTTCAGAACGTAGAACTGAAAGATGTTAGCCTGCCTCCTGAGATGGAACGAACAATTGGTAAACAAGCAGAAGCTGAACGTGAAAAAAGAGCTGTTATTATTACCTCGGAAGGTGAGCTCGCTGCATCAGAGAATATGGCGAAAGCTGCTGCCATGCTTGCGTCAGCTCCAGGAGCACTTCATTTGAGAACACTGCAGTCTATCAATGATATGTCGAGTGATCAGTCAAATACAGTGGTATATATGGTTCCAGTTGAAGCCTTGAAAGCTCTTGAGGGATTCATTAAGAAATAATCTATGAACTATATAAAACGGCTAAAGATACATATCTCCGCAGGATTATTTTTAGCCGTTTTTTGTTTTGCCGGACATGCACTGGCAGCAGAAAACATAACTCAGTTTCAGTCCCATATTGTACTGGATCAAGCAGGTGGGGCCGAAGTCACTGAAACAATTACCTATGATTTTAGTGGAGAATCAAGACATGGTATTTTTCGTGACATCCCACTTACGAGCACTGATGGTCCAGAGCTCGTCGTTAACGTCTTAAGTGTTACTGATACCAATGGTGCTCCGTATACCTACACAACATCTCGATACGGAGATGTGCTGAATATAAAAATAGGGGATGCTGATATTCTTATCAGTGGTCAAAAAACGTATGTTATTAGTTATATGGCATATAATGCCATCCGTAGTTTTGAAGATCATGATGAGCTCTATTGGAACGTAACAGGTAACGGATGGTCTATACCTTTAGCCAACGTTTCAGCTACTATCGATGTATCAGGATTACCGGATCTGGATATGACCGGTGTGACATCTGATTGTTATACAGGCGCTCTAGGCTCGACAGAAACAGATTGCCGATCTCTAATAGATGGTCTGGAAGTCTCCTATACCGCTCTTAAATCATTTGGCCCAGAAGAGGGTATGACAATTAGTCTTTCTGTTCCGAAAGGCGTTATTAATGCTGTGTATGTAGAGCCATCTACGCAAGATGGTGCCGTTCAAGATCCTTGGTTTATGAGACAGATAGTGCCGTTTATAAAGATACTGATTGCTTTTGTTTTCATTACTAGCTTTTTCCGCATTCTTTCACGGTTTGGTAATCGTAAAGTAAAAATTCCTCGAGAATTAAAAAATAGATCAATTGTAACAGAGTTTGAGCCACCTGAAGATCTCTCTCCGATTGAAATCGGCGCCATCCTTAACAGGCAAGTTGATAGTGAAGAAGTCTCTTCCATTATCGTAGACTTGGCGGTGAGAGGATATTTGTATATTAAATATATTACGAAAGAGCGATTTATTTTATCCGATACTACGGACTATGAATTTATAAAACTTAAAGACGGCAGCGATTTGGTTAATCCCGCAGACAAGGCACTCTTTGAACTCTTCTTTACATCTCGAGACAGAGTGACATTTAGTGAATTACAAGAATCACCCGAACTATTTCAAGAATACCTTAAGAAAATTGAAAAGGGGACAGAAGACTATTTAGGTACGAAGGGGTATTTTGATAAAAAAGCAGAAAGTAGATTTAAGAAATTGGTGATATATCTTACACTACTCGGTGGTCTGGCAATTTATATACTTTTTAGTATGGTTGTTAGTTTTTTAAATGAGCAAAGCTCATTGGCCATTATTATTTTTGTTATCGCGACTATTATTTTTATTAGTTGTATTGTTATCATTGAAAACATTGAAAAGAAATTAACCTCCAAGGGAGTAGAGGCTTTTGCAAAAATTCTGGGCTTTAAAAAATTCTTGGAAATGACAGAAAAAGACAGACTTGCCTTTTTTAATGCACCGAAGATACAACCAGAAATATTTGAAAAATTCCTGCCGTATGCAATGGTTTTAGGCGTAGAGAAAGAATGGGCTAAGCAGTTCGAGAGCTTATACCTAACGCCACCTGGTTGGTATGATGGCGCTCCAGGAGATCATTTTAACAGTGTTGTGTTTGCGAGTAGTCTCGTTGCTTTAAATACCTCATTTAATGAGACTGTTAGCTCGACCACTCCACAGAGTAGCGGTTCTGGCGGCGGCGGTTCTTCCGGTGGGGGATCAGGTGGCGGTGGCGGCGGAAGCTGGTAGTTTTACGCACCTATGCTACTATAGGAATATATGGCAACACTCTATACCCAAGAATCCAAAAATATAACGAAGACATGGCTCCTTATGACCACGTTCTTGGTCCTTATTGTTGTTATTGGCTTCATATTTGCTCGAGTATATAGCAATCCGAATATTCTCTATATCTTTTTCGCGTTCGCTCTTCTGATGAATATCTATTCATATTGGAATTCAGATAAGTTGGCAATCAAGCTTTCTGGTGCTGTTCCGGCTGATGAACTTCAATTTTCTGAATTGCATAATATTATCGAAAACCTATCCATCACCGCAGGTCTACCAAAACCAAAAGTCTACATCATTAATGATGTAGCTCCGAATGCATTTGCAACTGGTCGCAACAAAGAACATTCTGCTGTTGCTGTGACAACAGGGCTCATGCAGATACTTGACCGAAGTGAACTCGAAGGTGTTATTGCTCATGAACTCTCACATATTGGTAACCGTGATATCTTACTTTCAACTGTAGCGGTTGTTTTAGCTGGGTTCATTACTATCGCTTCAGATATGTTTATTAGAGCTCAATTCTTTGGTGGACGAGATAGTGATAGCCGCGCAAGTTATATACTGATGATTGTTGGCGTTCTTCTTTCAATTTTGGCACCAATCTTTGCAACTCTTATTCAGGTTTCAATCTCACGAAAAAGAGAATTTCTTGCTGATGCATCAGGTGCTCTTTTGACGCGATATCCTGAAGGTCTAGCAAGTGCTCTTCAGAAGATTGCGGCATATTCCGTGCCCATGAAGAAAGCCAGTCAT
>CAZRUN010000040.1:0-6626 GCA_964603415.1 uncultured Candidatus Saccharibacteria bacterium
CTCCTGTAATTTCCTCATTAACTGTCGGAGCTGAGATTGCTGCGCCATCTAGATAGATTGCGATACTCTTACCAATATTAGCTTTTGTGATTTCAGCAAATAACTTAGAACCCTCATCATCCCATGAAATAGAAACTGTTGGTTGTCCTGTCGTTTGATCAAAAACAACATCAGCACGTTTAAGATAACGACCATCAAGACCAGATGGAACATATGGATCTATACTACCAAGATTAACAGTACCGTCAGGTCCGACTGTTACAGGAATTGCATCTTTGGCATCACGCTCAACTCTAAACTCAAGTGTTGGTGTCTGCCCAATAAGTGCAACAGCTTGCGCTACATCTGTAATACCAGGAAGTTCAATTGTAAGACGCTCTTCGTTTCCATTACTGAAACTTGCTGCCTGTGTACGAACAACAGCCTCAGACACACCAAAACCATTAACACGACGTTCAATAATCTCACGAAGCGATTGCATCGCATTACCAACATCAGCTGATGGAACTTTTGACGTATCTGCACGATACACAAGCTGTGTTCCACCTGAAAGATCTAGACCGAGCCGGAATTGCTTATCAAGAAATCCAGTATGAGTCTGTCCAGAGATTTTTGGCTCACTGGCATAGACAAAATAACCGATACCAACGGCTAAAATCAAAATTAAAAGTGCTGCTATTCTTCGTTTCCACATATGATTATAAAGACTTTCTGTATATCTATTAGTTAATAACGTGGACAGTGTATCACGAAATAAGGTCAAAATCTACTTAATTAAATAGGTTTTCAGATACTTGTATTTTTAATAAAACGTGTTATAATCTATAAAAATAATTTAAAAAATGGATATACAATTACTAGGTGGACTACTGGGATTACTGCTCCACATCCCTCTCCTTATTGGAATATGGAAAAACAGAATAGAACAAAGTTTTGCAAGCTATGCTCTTTGGTCAACACTTGATGGAATAGCTACAATGAGTTTAATAGCCCAGAATGGAAACTTTTGGCTCTCACTCTTCTATTCAATTGGTGCAGGACTCGTTGCTATTAGTCTCCTGATAAAAAAACAATTTAGCTGGTCAAAATTTGAAAGCTTCGTTTCGTTTTTAATAATCATTTGTTTAGTTACATGGTATTACTCTGGTCCATTTCTAGCTATGATTTCAAGCGTATCAGCACTATCTATTGCAAGCGTCCCGCAGATAATAGACACTTTAAAAAAACCTCAGAGCACTCCAACAATACTATATTGTGGATTCTGTACAGCTAACTTACTATCTTTTATTGGGGGAAGCGCATGGGTATTGGAACAAAAATTATATTCAGCGGCCGCTCTTATAATTTGCTCAACAATAACAATATTATCGCTCAGAAAACAACCTCATATCTAAAAATAAAGCCGGACAAAGTCCGGTTTTTTTATTTTCTTTATCTTATACCCATTAAAGAAATTAGAAGAAAAAATAGGCAAGTAAAATAATACCCAGTACTATACGATACCACCCAAAGATTTTAAAAGTATGAGTAGTGATATACCGCAAAAACCATTTAGCAAAAACATACGCCACAATACCAGAAATAACAGCTCCGAGAACGATTTCATACCCAAGTGACATAGTAAGTATGTCACGAGATTTATATAAGTAATAAACAGTTGCCGCACCTAGAGTTGGCAAACCCAACAAAAACGTAAAGACAACGATTGATTGGCGATTATATTTCAATAATTTTCCGCCAATGATTAATGCCCCAGATCTTGAAACACCAGGAATAAACGCCAACGTTTGCACAAGTCCAAGAATAAAAGCATTTGTATAGGTCAATTCATTCTCTATACCAACAATCTCTTTTTTTCTATCCACAAGTAAAATAACAACTCCACCCAAAAATATCGCCAGAGACATAATGAGCATATTCCCTAGAAATACATTTTTAATAAAAGGATAAAACAAAAAACCAATAATTCCTGTTGGTACAAGAGCAATCAAAGAACACAGAACAATGTGTTTCGTTATCTTCATACTTCGGAGAATGAAGATAGCTCCAGCGATTAATGCACCAACCTGGATTGCAATAATGAATGCTGCAAGACTTTCAGTCTGCGGAATATCCATTATCCGCGCAACAATAGACATATGTGCAGTCGAAGAAATAGGTAGAAACTCTGTAATACCTTCAACAACACTTAATACCAGGATAGTGAAAAGACTCATATTAATAATCAAATAATTGAAATGATCGTATTGCCCATGGACGCACATACACGCACACAATATACGCTGATACTCCCCCGATTAGATACCCAACAAAGATATCAATTGGATAATGAACGCCTGCAATAACCCGAGCTATGCCAATAATACCAGCGGAGACAAGAAACCACCATCCACGCATTTTATGAAATAAAAACATCGACACACAGAGTGCTGCAAAAATTGCTGCATGCCCTGATGGAAATGAATTATAGCCGCCATAGACAAACAGCGTCTCTATCCCGTTTAAAAAAGGTCTTGGGATGGCAAGTGTCATTTTAATAATCACAGTAACAACAAAGGCAAGAGCAATACTCGCAGAAATAGAAACAAACTGAGAAGTCGCCTTTTTAATATATAAATCAGGATTTAATCCAGGCTGACGATTCACTAATGTACGGTACATAAGAATACATGCGTATCCAATAACAATGTATTGAAAATAGCGCGCAGCCACAATAACGAGTGCATCAAAAAGATCATGGTGCCCAGTTAAACTATGTAAGAAAATAAAGAGATTACTCATACTGTTTTTTTTCAGCAGTAATAACAACATTCTCCATCAGACACGCCACAGTCATTGGTCCTACCCCTCCAGGAGTTGGTGTAATAAAACTTGATTTTTCTACAACACTTTCAAAATCAGTATCGCCCAACAGCACATGTCCAACTTCAAGAGTCCCCGCATCGATAACAATTACTCCATCCTTAAGCTGATCCCCTGTAATAATTCCAGGACTACCAACGGCGGTAATAACAATATCTGCTTCTTTTAATATATGATCCCGACTAGGATACGGCGTATGAATATCAACTGTTTTAATTTCCCAACCTAAATCAAGAGATTCGGATTGTGACTCTAGCAAATGAGTTATCGGAAGACCAACCAAACGACCCTGACCAACAACAGCAATATGCGTCACAGTTGGGTTATTATACAATGCCTGATTTAATATCTTATTCACAGCACCAACTGTCGGCATAAGAAGCATGCCATCAAATGAATCAGTGGCATAAAAAAGATCTGTATATGCTTGCGACAAACCGTCGACATCGAGCATTAGAGGTACAGCATCTAACACCCGAGCTGTATCAATATGAGCCGGCAGTGGCAACTGTACAATGATCCCGCACATATTCGGACGAGATGATAATTCAGCAATCTTCTCAAGTATATCTTCTGTCGTTACGTCACCCAAAAGTTCAGCTGAGACAAAATTAATACCAATCTCTTTCGCAACCTTTTCTTTCATTCTGACATAACGCGCAGAGGGTCCATCCTTACCAACTAAGATATCTGAGAATTCAGGAACAAACGACAAAACCGCAACTCGCTGCTTAAGTTCATTCAATAAAAGTGTACTAGATGTATTTCCGTTAAAAACCATATTCTTTCTCAAGACCTAGGAACTCATTACGCACATCATCACGATGGAATGATCGCCCATATTTTCTCATAGCAGACAATATACCAAGACCAAGAAATGACGCCATAATATGAGAGCCTCCATAACTCATAAATGGCAATGTAATACCCGTTACCGGCATAACCCCCATATTCATACCAATATTAATCACAATATGACTTAAGAACATCAGTGCTAAACCAATACCAAATAAGATCTCAAAGTTGGTTGCCCCATACAGTGCCGTCATGAGTATCCGAGTCAACACAATACCATACAGAATCAAAAGTATTATAACCCCAACAAATCCCCACTCCTCAGCAAAAGCAGCGAAGATGAAGTCGGTCTGATATTCTGGTAGGAATTTAAGACGAGACTGTGTTCCAAACCCAAGCCCCTTACCAATAATCTGTCCTGAACCAACAGCAATTGTTGATTGAAGCACATTGTACCCACTGCCATGCACATCAGCTAATGGATTAAGGAAATTATGTAAACGCTGCTTTTGATAATCCACAAACACAAACGCATACAAAGCCCCAAAAATGAGCACACCCATTCCAACGAGTAATAAAATATGTTTCTTTGAGAGTCCAGAAGCAAGGACCATACCAAACCAAATAATCATAAGGATCATAGCTGAACCAAAGTCTGGCTGCAAAAAAACAAGAAGAAATGGAATGAACATATACAATCCTGAGACAATGATATGCCGCATATGAGCAATCTCCACATGACGTCTTGAAAAATATTTTGCCAAAATAAGAATTAGAACAACTTTCATAAGATCAACAGGCTGAAAACCGAAAATACCAAATTTAAACCACGACTGAGCACCATGAGTTAGATGACCAAACACAAACAGAAGGAATAGAATAAAAATAGAAATACCGTACAAGCCAAGTACAATACTCGACTTTCTAAAAAACCGAGGATCGATATTACTCGCTACAAAAAAAACAAAAAAACCAACAACAATAGAAATAAGTTGTTTATGAAAAAAAACAGTATCTCCAGAGAGAGGCCATAGCGCTCCAAGCCCAGCCAAGAGTATTGGCACAACAGCTAAGAGTAGTACCCAATCAACGTTCTTAAAAATTGATTTTAACGTAACACTATTTGACATATGAAAAAGGATTGATGCGTTTTATCAATTCATACCGCTTTGGATCTTTTCTGAATTGATATGGCCATGAGAAAAAGAGTGTTTCTTGTGATCGAGCATCAAGCGCAGTGCGCGTCTTACTAGCCGCAATTGGCTCATCTGCCTCATCGTAGACAATAACGATATAATCTGACTCAGGGACCGCTCCGAGCCCATTATTAGCCACCTGGACCGTGAGACGCTCTGTATCAAGCGCGCTCTCGCGCTGCCACAGAGAGATATCTATCGGTAAGCTGTTACTATTGATCTTCGTCTTCTCAAAATAAATAGCACTGTCATCCCATACAAAACGAACACGTGTTGGAATACGCTCACCTGTTCGAATTTGTGGCTCAAACACTGCAAATTGACTCGCAGATGGAATAAATGTAGTTCCCTTAACTTCTTTAATGACCGCACCAGCCTCATCGTAGAGTGTAAATGTATACCCTGCCGTTCGCGCTCCAGCGCTCGGTGCGGTACTTGTCAGCATTGCAACGACATTATATACATCTTCATTTACATAAAAGACTGAAGCCCATTCTACTCGTGGCAACGCAACAGTTTTTGGACAGTACAGTGCACATTGCCCGCCGCAGTCCACTCCAGTCTCAAAACCATTTTGTTTCTTGTCAGTGCAGGTCGGGGCACGGAACAATACAGGATACATGATAACGAAAAGAACAATCAAGACCACCAGTCCGAATATTCCTAAGTATGCTCCCTGTCTTCTGCTGCGCCATGACATATAAAACTAGTCTAGCATAAAAAATACCCCCTTGATACAAGAGGGCGTATTTTAATAATTAATTTTTTGAAAGAGTTCTCCCAAAATAGTAAATACCGTTCTGTCTTCAACAGGCCTAAAGAATACTCGTTTATCGTATTCTTCTTCGCTAAAAGGTTCATCAAAGTTTTCAAAAATTGGCTTATCCCCTGTTATATCCGCACGCCAATCAGATATCTTGAGCTCTTTATTCTTTTTGTTCAACAATGCAATAAAACTCGGTCTACGTAACCAGTGATCAAGTTTTTCTGATTGATTCCGTATAAAATCTTTTCTTTGTAGATATAGATCATTAAGTTGTTTCGTTAAACTGTTTATTTTTTTCTCATTAGTAGACCATCTATCGTGATAGCCATTGGCTTCGTCAAAAGAAGCAGCTACTATTGATTGATACGTATAATCTCCAGATTTATTCTTTAACCGGGATATCTCTTTTACAATCCTGGTTCTTTCTTGGTCGATTTCTTCTAAAGTTGCATATTTTTTCATGGTTACATCATTTCATCCATAGTATATGAATTAAGAGGGTTAATCAATATAAAAACAAAAATCACCCTATTTCTAAGGTGATTTTCAGCTTCAGATCTCTGTTCTCCCGACTACCTACTTTCCCATAAAAATAGTATCATCGGCACTACAATGTTTCACTTCTCTGTTCGGAATGGGAAGAGGTGGTTCCACTGCGTCAAATCAGGAGAACAGAAACCTGAAACAAACCACATAATCAATGCAAACTTAGCGTAAGGTAAACACCTAACATTATCCGAATCAAACAATCCAAAAGTGGACTATATGGTTCCTGATAAGATGGGGTCATTAGTATGTCTCAGCTGAACACATTACTGTGCGTACACTTAACACCTATCAACGTAATCATCTCTTACGTCCCTCATAACGATTCATAATCTTGGAGGCAGCTTCCTTCTTAGATGCTTTCAGAAGTTATCTGTGCCCAACATAGCTACCCGGCGGTCCTTTTGGCAAAAGAGCCGGTACACCAGAGGTTAGTCCACCCCGGTCCTCTCGTACTAGGG
>CAZRUN010000041.1:0-611 GCA_964603415.1 uncultured Candidatus Saccharibacteria bacterium
CCTGCATGAAGAAAAAGTGAAACTCTTTGAAGGTTTTTTGCTCAAGCTCTTTTTGTAACAATGGTACTTCCCCATAACGAATCTCTGCAGCGCGAGTAAGATCCTGACGCAGTTCAGCATTCTCAGCTTCTAGGCGAAGTAGTTCAAGATCTTTCTTTATCTGACGTACACTGATAACAATATCTTTCTCATTCAGCCACCTTGATTCAAGATCCTTTGTTTTTTCTTTATTAAGATGTATTTCCTCATCAATAAGAGCTAGACGATCTTTAATATCTTTTGGAATCTTAGAGTTATGAGTATCATTACGAAGTGCTTCACGCTCAATCTCAAGACGCATAATCTTGCGATGTGATTCTTCTAGCGCTGTAGGTTTATTTTCAAGAGCAATCTTTAAAGAAGAAGAGGCTTCATCAATAAGATCAACTGCTTTATCCGGCAAAAATCGATTAGTGATATATCTCGCAGACAAATTAACAGCAGCGATAATAGCATCATCGGTGATATGTACACCATGAAAGATTTCATATTTGTCTTTTAATCCACGAAGGATAGCAATTGCATCTTCTGGACTTGGTTCCTCAACAAAAACAGGCTGGAAACGACGAGCA
>CAZRUN010000041.1:621-6463 GCA_964603415.1 uncultured Candidatus Saccharibacteria bacterium
TGATATTCTTTGATAGTTGTTGCTCCAATAGCGCGAAGTTCCCCTCGAGCAAGAGCAGGCTTGAGCATATTTGAGGCATCCAAAGAACCCTCTGAAGCGCCAGCGCCAACGATGGTATGCAGCTCATCGATAAATAGAATTATCTTCCCGTCAGACTTCTCAACCTCTTTCATGATAGTACGTAGACGCTCTTCAAACTCTCCACGGTATTTTGTTCCAGCTAACAGAAGCCCTAAATCAAGTGATACAATTTCTTTATCCTTAAGAGTATCAGGGACATCGCCTTTAACAATACGGTTAGCAAGACCCTCAACAACAGCAGTTTTTCCTGTTCCAGCTTCACCAATCAAGACAGGATTGTTCTTTGTGCGACGAGACAATATCTGCATAATGCGCATAATTTCTGTATCACGACCAATAACAGGATCAAGTTTATCCTCTTTTGCAAGATTAGTTAAATTACGCGCATACTTCTCAAGTGTCTTTGCTTTTTTATTTGATACCTTGCCCTCACTTCCGTCTTTCTTAACTTCAGCAATAGCAGAGACAACAGACTCTTTTGTCATCTTAAACTTCTCAAGGATGTGCCGCGCTTCTGATTGAATATCAAAAAGTGCTAAAAACAAATGTTCAACATCGACAAACTCGCTCTTATGACTTGCCGCAACCTTACTCGAATGCTCAATGACTTGGGCAAGATCTGGAGTTAAATATATTTGGTACGATGGGGACAATGTTGTACCCCTCTCTGGCAACTCAATTTGCTCTAAAATAACATCAACAAGATGAGCTGTATCAATATCGATACGCTCGAGAAGTGGAAGAATGAGTGATTCATCTTGGGTAACAAGAGCAGCCAAGAGATGCAGTGGTGAAACGTGGTTTTGTCCTCGTTCAATTACAAACTCATGCGCGTGACGGATAACTTCTTTTGCTTTGGTTGTAAAATGATTGAATGGTGGCATATATAACTTTAGTATAACACACCGCGATATGTTCGCACGAAGTCTTTTAGTGCATCTAATAATAGAATAATATCTTTTTGCGCCGTAGTATCTGAGAAAGAAATGCGAATAGTTCCATAGTCTGTATACGTATCAAATCTTCCTTTCTTACGTAATTCTTGAATAATGACTGACTCAGTGTCTGAACCAGTATTACACGCACTCTTGCTAGCAACAGCAATTCCTCGAGCATCAAGTTCGATAGCGCATTGTTGTCCACTAAAGTACGGAAATGAGATACTGACGATGGCAGGAATAGATGCTGCGCTACTGTTCTCAATAAAGGGAAATTGTGTTTCTGTACTTAACGCCTCCAGGCCTGTCATAAGCTGCGCTTTAAGTTTACCGTACTTCTCCTGCGTCTTTTCTCTTCGCTCTTGAAGAAGAGCACTTGCAATATAGAAACCATGAGCTAGTACAGGAGACGCAGTTCCTGGACGAAGAGATAATTCTTGCCCGCCGCCGCCATATACTGGAGAAAGCTGTACATCTCGTCTTTTATAGAGAGCGCCAATCCCAGAGGGTCCACCAATCTTTACGCTATTAAACGATACTAGATCAATTCCCTTTCGTACTATTGGAGTAAGATCTATATGTGCATATGCCTGAGCAGCATCAATATGAATATAGGGATAAAACGATTTAGAAGAGAAACGCATTCTTGTTAGGTTATATTTTTTCTCCTTCAATATATCTACTGCCTTTATCAATTCTTCAATTGGTTGCATGACACCAATCTCACCGTTAACCGCATGAATTGAAATGATAACAGTATTTTCTTTCACGGCATTAGTAATATCAGAAATATTAATAAGACCTGTTTCATCAGTTGGAGAAATATACGTAACTTCAGCATCTCCGCGCTCCTCAAGAAGACGACATGTGTTAGTAACCGCACTATGCTCAATGGTTGATGTAATGATATGAGGGACAGGAACTGTTTTCTTCGCAGTGTAGACACTGCCCATGATCGCAAGGGCGATGCTTTCTGTCCCGGAGCCGGTAAAGATAATTTCGTCAGTATGAGCAGACAATGTGCGGGCAATACCTGCCCTACTTGCCTCAAGAATCTCATAAGCTCGTTTGCCTGGAATATGCAATGAGGCAGGATTTCCCAAGGGGGTACCACGAAGAAGCCGCCGCATTTCTTTCGAAACCTGCGGGAGTAAAAAGGTACCGCTCGCACTATCAAGATATACTTTTCTTCGACTCATATGAGCATCGTAGCATGGAAGCGATATCCTTGTAAAATAAGGTTTTTAGTGTATAATTGTGACTATGTTTTCACCACTCTATATCACTATTATAGTTCTCGCTCTCATTGCGATAATTCTTGCTGTGCATGCAATCCTTCTTGAAAGACGACTTCGCTCTTTATTTCGAGGTCAACAAGTAAGATCGCTAGAGCATGTAATTCAAGATATGCAATCTCGCCTTAACCAACAAAATGCTCATGCTGTCAAAAATACCAACGATATCAGCCAACTCTCTGATAAGTTACGTACTCGTATCCGCAATGTTGCAACCCTTCGCTTTAAACCATTTGAAGATGCTGGAAGTAATCAAAGTTTTGCTATTGCGATTTTAGATGACGAGCAAAGTGGTGTTGTACTTTCAAGTTTATACACTCGAGAACGTATGAGTGTATTTGCTAAACCAATAAAAAATGGGAAATCCGAATACGAATTAACAAGCGAGGAAAAAAGCGTGATCGAATCCTCTAAACAAGAAATTAATTAATCATTCACATGGCACATAAACCAAAACTCATTGCTCGCCCCCCTGTCACCAGTATCATGGGACACGTTGACCATGGCAAATCAACGCTTCTTGACTATATCCGCAAATCAAATATTGTTTCTGGTGAATCAGGCGGTATCACACAACACATCGCTGCATATGAAGTCCTCCACGAAACCAAAGATGGTGAACTAAAGAAGATCACATTCCTAGACACTCCAGGACATGCTGCATTCACTGGTATGCGTATTCGTGGAGCTAGTGCTGCTGATGTTGCAGTACTTGTCGTCTCAGCTGAAGATGGAGTTAAAGCTCAGACTCTTGAAGCCCTCCAGGCAATACAAGAGAGCGGTACCCCGTATATTGTCGCGATAAACAAAATAGACAAGCCAGGAGCTAATATTGAGCGAACTAAGAACACATTACTTGAACATGGCGTATATCTTGAAGATATGGGCGGCACCATTCCATGGATCGCCATTTCTGCCAAAACAGGTGAAGGTATTGACGAGCTTCTTGATCTTATCCTCTTCGTATCAGAATTTAACGAGATGCAGGCTGATCTTGGAAAGAATGCAAGTGGTATTGTTCTTGAGTCACACAGAGACCCAAAACGTGGTATTACAGCAACCTTGATCATTAAAGACGGTACTCTTAAAAAAGGCATGTTTATCGTGGCGGGCAGCACAATTGTACCGTCACGTATTATGGAAAACTTCCTTGGTAAGACTATTACTGAAAGTTACTGCTCTTCCCCTGTTAACATTGTTGGTTTTGATACTGTACCACCAGTTGGATGCACATTCGAAACATTTGATAACAAAAAAGATGCCGAAAAAGCAGTCTTGCAGAACAAAGAATCAGAAGTTATTCATTCAAGACTACAAACAAAACAAAGTGAATTTTCTATCCCCCTCATTATTAAAGCTGATGTCTTGGGTAGTATTGAGGCTATCGAAAAAGAGGTTAATAAAATTACAACTGAAGAAAATGGATATTACATTATCCATACCGGTGCTGGTAGTATCTCAGAAAATGATCTTCGTCTGGCATCAACTGATAAAAGTACGATAATCATTGGTTTTAACACTAATATCGAAAAGAAAGCTCAAGACCTCCGAGAACAACTTGGCACAACCGTTGAAACATTTGATATTATATACAAACTAACAGAATGGCTTGAAGAGGAACTGGAAAAACGTCGTCCACGTAAAGAAACTAAAGAAGTCACAGGGTCACTAAAAGTACTTAAAGTATTTAACCAGACAAAAGACAAACAAGTTATCGGTTGCCGCGTAGAACAAGGCTCAGCTCTTAGTCACTCAAGTGTTACCATTATCCGCCGCGAAAACGAAATTGGTACCGGTAAGATAACAGAAATGCAGCACAACAAGAGTAAAGCCAAGGAAGTCTTTGAAGGTGACGAATGTGGTCTGCAGATTGAAAGTAAAGTAACCATCGCTCTTGGTGATATATTACAAGTAGTAACAATGAAAGTAATATAATATGCAAGGATTTAGAAATGAACAGATCCGCGGCCGAATAAAGGAAATCGTTGCCGAATACGTATCTCGCGAAACTAATGGTAAGTCTCTTATCACCGTTTCAACTGTTGATGTAAATGATAGAGCTGATCAAGCAACGATCTACATCACAGTTATGCCAGAAAAAGAAGAAGCTGGAGCGCTCGACTTCTTGAAACGCAAAAGAAGTGAAATTAAAAAATATATCCAAAAAAGATTACCTATAGCTCGAACACCCTTTATTGATTTTGAAATTGATTCAGGAGAGAAGCTTGCTCAGAAAATGACACGAATACAGATAGAAGAAAAAAACAAGGAGTAATCCTTGTTTTTTTCTTGAATATATTATTAATACTGAGACACAATACGACTAGTACCTAAACCATAATCCGAAGTGTTTGGATTATCTGTATCATATAGAATACGAAACGCATTTAGGAATTCAATAGTCTGTGGACCAGTTAATCCTTTTTCTGTAACGATACCTTGAATCTTTTCTTGTATTTGAGTGGTAATCTCTTCTTTTGTACCTTGGACTTCAATATTCATCGGCATTGGCTGCACACCTTTCAATTGAAAAGAAATCTCTAATTTGATTCCTGGTTTTTCAACATTAATAAGGCTTTTATCAGAAAGAACAGTTTCATATCTAGTACCTTGCGCTATAAGATCAGCAAGCTTATTAGGCAAATCCTCTACTGTTATATTTTCTACCGGTTTAATCTTCTCGAATTGATCGTTTTCAACTGGTATTACTTTAGTAGATTCTTTTGATGTAGTCTCAGGATTTTCTATCATATGTCATGGTTATATATTAATAAGCATATTGTACTATACATAGAAGAAAAACCAAGCATTCCTTGGTTTTTCTTTTTGAGATCCAGGGCGGAATCGAACCGCCGTATAAGAGTTTTGCAGACTCTTGCCTTACCACTTGGCGACTGGATCAAAGTGGGCCAGGTGGGACTTGAACCCACACCCCATAACTGGAACGACATTTTAAGTGTCGCGCGTATACCGATTTCGCCACTGGCCCTTATTTTTACCCCGATGGGTTATTTGCAAGCTATGACAATTAGGGCAAAGGATTCTTAAATTCTCTAACCTGTTATCATTTTTCTGACCATTTATGTGATCAAGCTCAAGGGGTATTCTACCATCTTCAGAGATTTTTGACCACCCACACTTTTCACATTCTGGTTTTTTAATTTTTTCAGAAAATAGTCTTTTTTTTAATTTATGAGATTGATACGTACTATCTTTAATCAAGATCTGTTTAAGAGTATACACGGGTTCTCTTGGTATTGTCTTACCCTTTCTCCAGCCCTTACCTGAAAAATGATCAATATTCAAATCAAGTTTTTTTATCTCTCTTTTTATATGATCATAATTTCCTCCAGCTTCAACAAGCCCGACATACTGAAGAACTTGCCGTACGCTGGTAGATTTTTCTACTGCTTTAATAAGATCAGTAGTAGACCATTTTTTCTTTATGGGAGACATGACTAAATGATATACTCATACGTCTACCATGTCAAATTAATTGAAATGGTGTATACTATGCACATGCCGAGG
>CAZRUN010000042.1:0-2370 GCA_964603415.1 uncultured Candidatus Saccharibacteria bacterium
ACTATGATAAGGATGGTCAAACATACTGGAGTAAAGATCGTGAATATATCAGTAGTTTAAAAGATAGATTAAATAAAGGTGAAATTATAGAACCAGTTAATGATAATAATACAGCATCAGAATCAGGTTTAGAAGATAATGCTAGTTTATCAACTGACGCCGTTGTTGAAGACTTAGGACCAATTGAATTAATCGATGACGAAGAATATAAAGATTTTACCGACTTTAATATGGTATCTGGTTCAAGATTAGAGGCTCTCGCTGAGAAAGTAAAAAACAGAAGTAGTGATTTAACTCCACGAGAAAAGGCAATATTTAAAGAAAAAACATACGAGATTAATACATTAATAGCAGCATCCCAAGGTTCTCAATAAAAAATAACCACCCTGTAGGGTGGTTATTTTTTATTTCTCAATTATATTTTTTATCTCTCCCGTCAATACATCTTGCAGTCGGTCGGCAACTAGCAGTGTGTAGTTAATACTGTCGCCCAGGGAGACTTTGACATTGTTTGGACTGCAGATAACCATACCTCCGGTTTCTTTATCGATGATCTTGATAACCATATCGGTCATTCCAACGAGCATACCAGTGCGGGATGTGCCGATAGCCGGTTCTAGAAATTCAATTTGTTTATAGCGGATACTTGACCTCTCGGCTTCTGTAGCGCGTTCTTCACGTTCACTTGAGTGTTCAGCTATTTCATGGAGTTCTTTATCAGTGTAGTTGATGCTGTGGCCTTCTATCATCTTGCGGACGATGCGATGTGCAACCAGGTCGGGGTACCGACGGATAGGGGAGGTAAAATGACAATATGATTTTAATGCTAGTCCAAAATGTCCGCTATTGATTTCGCTATAGTGGGCTTTGGCCTGGCAACGAATTATCATGTCATCAATAATCGGAGCAATAGGCAGACCGTGCACATTTTTTTGAATGTGTTTTAAGATATCGATTGATTTAGAAAGACTAGCTGGTGTACGAATACCGAGACCTTTCGCAAACAGCACCAATTCCATAACTGCAGTTTCGTTTGGTTCGCCATGAACACGGTACATACCTTCTGTTTTACCAATTCCATTACTGCGACTGGCGATATGGTTTGCGTTGGTGGTATTGGCTAGTAACATAAAGCTTTCGATTAGCATATGGGACGGACTAGATTTTTCACGGATGATGTCGATTGGCTTTCCGGCAGCATCCAGTACAAAACGGACTTCGTCGCGGTTAAATACCAATGCACCGCGGGCAACACGGGATTTCTCCATAATTTCAGCGAGTCTCATGAATGTACTGAGTTCTTTATACAAAAGACCTTTCTTGTTTGTTAGGATCTCATCAACTTCGTTATAGGTAAATCGTTTGTCGGATTTGATTATTCCAGGACCAATCCAACTTTCTTTCACACTCCCATCACTACGCATGATAACAACAGTACTCATTGATAAGCGGGGGACGCCTTCTTTTAGTGAACACAGATCGTTTGATAATTTTTCAGGTAGCATAGGGATACACCGGTCCACTAGATAGATAGATGTGCCTCGTCGATATGCTTCTACATCAATGGCATTACCCGGTGTTACGTAGTGCGATACATCGGCAATATGAATACCTATTTCATATTCGTCATTGGGTAATTCTTTTATTGAAAGTGCGTCGTCAAAATCTTGCGCACGGTCCGGGTCGATAGTACATGTAGGGGTATCGCGAAAATCACGACGACCGTCTTTGATTGCCAGGTCTTGGTCAATCTCCGGCAGGGCATGTACAGCGTCAATCAAATCTTTTTCGAAACTCGGACTCTCTAAGCTTTCAGAAAGAATGAGAGACATGTCAGCTTCGTGGTCACCGCGCATTCCATACGTATTAATTATTTCACCTTCAACATTTCCAGGTATGTCGCTTTGCCATGAAGTTATTTTTGCTAGTGCAGCAGTACCACATACGTTAGCCTGTACGTTTTGGCCTTTGAGGTATACCAAGAAAGGAAATTGCTTTTTGATCGGCTTTAGGAAAAATGTATCGCCCTCGCAGTCAATAACGCCAGCAATCTGAGACGTGCCGCGTTTGATGATCTCCACGACTGTTCCAGCGAGACCTTTTTTCCCGGCGCGGGCTGGCAGCATTTCGATTTTGACAGTATCTCGGTCGATTGCTCCGGCAACTTCACCTTTAGGTATGATAACTGAATCTCCATTTGGGAGGTCAATGAATCCGTTTCCAGATTTACTCATTCGTATTTTTCCAACAACAGATTTAGGTGCTGGACCATTCTTCTTCTGCTGCGGTTTTTGGCTGTTTGCTTTCTTACCGGGCAACTGGGCTTTCTTGTTATTGGATCTACTGCTCTTCTCTTGTGAGCGGGGTGTT
>CAZRUN010000042.1:2380-3790 GCA_964603415.1 uncultured Candidatus Saccharibacteria bacterium
TGGCATATATGTCCTTATGGTACCCTATTTTTATTCGCTTGACTAGGGAGCAAATTATTGATACTATACCCACATGTTAAAAATTCGATTACAGCGCTTTGGACGCAAAAATAATCCCGCTTTTCGCGTGGTACTAACCGACTCTAAGAACGCCACTAAAAGTGGTAAGTTTATCAAAGTTCTTGGAAACTATGATTTGAAACAGAATCTGTTTACTGTAAATCAAGAAGAAGTGGTAAAACGTATTGCTGAAGGTGCTCAGGTTTCTGACACTGTTCACAACTTTCTTGTAAAACAAGGTATCATTCAAGGAGTAAAGAAAAATGCTCTTCCGAAGAAGTCAAAGACAGGGAAGCGTAAAGACGCTAAAGCTAACTAAATACAAAAAGGGCGCCTCCATTGCGAGGCGCCCTTTTTGTATGGTACACTCTATATGCTCATGATATGGGCTTTAACAGAACTAAAGTACGACAATAATTCTCATATGCAGAACGATCAAGCCTTTCTTGATTATGTAATCAAGGCTCTAGTAGACAGTCCTAATGATGTTGAAATTATCCGAACAGTAGACGAAATGGGAGTTCTTCTAACTCTCAGTGTTAACCCAACTGATATGGGTAAAGTTATCGGCCGCCAAGGCAATACCGCTAAAGCAATCCGAACATTACTCCGTGTTATTGGTATGAAGAGTAATTCTCGCGTTAACCTTAAAATCAACGAACCAGCAGGTAGTACACATGAACATGCTACTCCAGCTGCTGAAGAACATGTCTCTTCTATCCGCTCAACAGTTTCCGCTGATCCGTCAGGAGCAATGGAAGAAGCGTTGGCTGATCTCAAGGGACTCTAATTAGATACAAATCAAAACCCGCTGAAAGGCGGGTTTTGTGTTATAGTATTGCCATGCATTTCCACATTGTCACCTTATTTCCTGAAATGTTCGATTCGTATCTCGGCGAGTCTATCTTAGCGCGCGCGATCAAAGAAAAGAAGATCAAGGTATCTTTTGTGAATCCACGTAAATTTGTTAGTGGTAAATACAGAAAAGTCTGGCCGGATGGAAATATCTCACTGCAGATTGATGAGCGTCCATATGGCGGCGGCCCCGGTATGGTTATGATGGCGGAGCCAATGCTCAAAGCTGTAGACTCAATACTTAAGAAACATAAGAAAGGGAAGATTAAGATAGTTAATTTTTCTCCGAGCGGAAAGAAATTTGATACCGTCTATGCGAAAAAAACAGTTAAGACCTACACTGATATTATTTTAATCTGCGGACGATATGAGGGTATTGATGTTCGTATGGATAAAATACTTAAAGCAGAGCAAGTATCAATTGGGGAGTATGTACTCACTGGCGGAGAGTTGCCAGCTATGGTTATGATTGATTGTATGTCTCGGCAAGTTGCT
>CAZRUN010000042.1:3800-6333 GCA_964603415.1 uncultured Candidatus Saccharibacteria bacterium
GAAGAAGAACGGGTTTCAAGTCCTGAGATCTACACTCGTCCGGAGATATTGGAGTATAAGGGGAAGAAGTATAAAGTTCCGAAAGTGCTGCTTTCGGGGGATCATAAGAAGATAGAGGAATGGAAAAAAGGAAAACTCTAATATAGAGGCAGAGTTTCTATGAATAGTATATGTAGACTCAAATAAAAAACCCGCCATAATGTCCGATGGCGGGTTGAAGTTTACAGTAGTGAGCTGCTAAGTACTCTTTAAATGATTTGCCGCTTCCAGGCAGACATTTTATAGGTTTGCAAACTTTTGTTTATAATAGTCTTTACGTGTGTGGATGTCAATTTTATTCGCTAACTGGTGGTCCATTGACAATTTTCTTAAAAAGTACTTAAATAAATAAAAATTATAAAATCTATGGCTATAATAACGAAACAAAAACAATTAAAACCCATTCTAATCGACATCTTGAATTGGCTAAAATCAAAAAAATACATTCATACATACGAATCACTAGGGTCATTAGATGACTGGCCTCGCTTCTTACTTACTCTCCATTTTGGAAAAGAATCTTCTGCTCTTACTATTCGATTTGCTAAATCAAGTCGTATTGACTGGAAAGATATTTTTTGCAATTCACTGGGTAGTAAAATAGATGTGTATTTCAATGCGACAACAAAGGAGGATTTAGAAAAAATGCTCGTTAAAGAGATTGAAGCAAGAAAACAAAAGAACCAAAAGCAAGCCGGATTTGAAAGTGTCCTTAAAGTTATGCATGAACATGGTTTTATTCAAAAATATACAAAACCTAGTAAAGCAGAACAGTTAAAAAACATTCACTGGTATATTACCCGAAAAGGCTTACAGATGGGAATTACTATTTGTGCTAGCACTGAGCAATATTCTAAGTCAAAGAATAGACCTAACGTACTCAATGTGGTTTTCAACAATAATACTTCAGTTGATTACTCGATTAAAGGAATGAAGAGGTTAATAGATAACCATATAGAAGCCATGTCTCTCAGTACTTGAGACCATGGCTTTTTTCTTGCATAAAATGAATTTCTATGTTAGTCTATTTTTAGTGCAGATTGAGTTTTGATTAGGGCGGCACCCATTAAATCTAATGCCTTCGGGCTAATAATCTATCCTCATGCGACAAGGATATAAATAAAATAGTTACCACGATACACGGGGAATCACTTTCCGCGTCTTTTGTCTTTTTATAAGAAACATTTAGATATGCATACCACAACAACCAAACGCGTCAAAAAAACATTCTCTCGGTTTAAGACTCCTTTTACCGAGTTCCCATCTCTTATTGAGAACCAGCTCGTATCATTCGAGTGGCTCGTAGCTTCAGGACTCAAAGAAGTCTTTAAAGAATTTTCTCCTATCAAGGATTATTCTGGAAAAAAATTCGAACTCGATTTCGTATCGTTCTCTTTGTCTGAACCAAAGTGTAATGAAGAAGATGCAAAGTTCAATCAAGTTACCTACGAAGGACAACTAAAAGCTCGCGTTAAACTTACAAACAAAAGTTTGAATAGTTCTAAAGAGCAGGAAATTTTCATGGCGGATATTCCGCTGATGACGGCTCATGGAACATTTATCATCAACGGTGTTGAGCGTGTTATCGTGCCGCAGCTCGCACGTTCATTTGGTGTCTTCTTTACCGATCAAGATTTGAAGGGTAAGCGATATTTTGGAGCAAAGATCATCCCGGCTCGTGGTGTCTGGATTGAAATCGACTCTGAAGTTGATGGAGGACTGTATGTACGTATCGACAAGAAACGAAAATTCAATGTCATTACACTCCTTCGTGCGCTTGGACTTGATACAGACAAGGCTATTCTTGACGCTACCGGCAAAAACGCAAAACTTAAAGAAGTGTTAGAAGTTCTTATCACTAAAGATACATCAAAAGATCGTCCAAATGCATATTTGGAAATGTACAAGAAGCTCCGTGATGGAGATTTGGCTGACGAAAACAACGCTCGTGAATACATCGAAGCGATTTTGTCTGCTGAGAGGTATGATCTTTCACCAGTTGGACGTTTCCGCTTCAATAAGCGTTTTGATAAATCTCAGGATCCAAAAGATCTTGAAGTCCGCACACTTTCAGCTGATGATGTCATAGCTATACTTGGACATATTATTGAACTCAATGGAACACCGAATGCTAAGGGTGATGATATTGATCACTTGGGTCAGCGTCGTGTCAGATATGTAGGTGAAATGCTTCAGCAAAAAATCCGTGTTGGATTTACACAGATGAAGCGAAACATTCAGGACCGCATGTCGACTATTGATATTGATACAACTCTACCTGTACAGATTCTTAATCAGCGTCCACTTGAAGCTCGTATCAAAGAATTCTTTACAACAAACCAGCTCTCACAATTCATGAACCAAGAAAACGTCTTGGCAGAGCTTGAACACCTCCGAACACTCTCAGCGCTTGGACCCGGTGGTATCACTCGTGAGCGTGCAGGTCTTGAAGTTCGTGACGTGCACACATCTCACTATGGACGTGTATGTCCTA
>CAZRUN010000043.1:0-268 GCA_964603415.1 uncultured Candidatus Saccharibacteria bacterium
GCCCTTGGTCGGCTCGTCTTTAACGGCTCTTGGCTTGGTGGGAAGGATTATAGAGTACTCATGCATATTAGATATCAATATAAATGAACTAATAATTAACGACTATAGAACTCGATCACCTTGTTAAAATCAAACCCACTATCGACGAGACTAGGTTTGCCTTTTACTTTTCCAGATAATGTATCAATAGAGAAAGAGAGCCATGGTGGAAGAGTGATATCTTTTTGGTTTGCAGCAATAGTCTGGAACATGATAGAACCCTTACTAC
>CAZRUN010000043.1:278-2067 GCA_964603415.1 uncultured Candidatus Saccharibacteria bacterium
ACTACCTTCACGTACAGTTACTTCATCACCTACTTTCAATGCATATGATGGTACTGTAGTACGAACACCATTAACACAAAAATGTCCATGAGATGTCATCTGACGAGCCATACGGCGAGTTGGAGCAAAGCCCATACGATAGACAATATTATCTAATCGTGACTCAAGTTGCGCTGCAAGCATTTCCGCAGGAACAACTCCACGAGTATTAGTACTCACTTTAATGTAGTTTGAGAATTGCTTCTCAGAAATTCCATATGAGAAACGAATGCGTTGCTTTTCATACATCTGTTCAGCATAGCCACTTAGTGGTTTTGGACGCTTATTTCCTTTCTTTCCACGACGATTAAGACTATCCGCAAATTTTGCAGTTTGTGTCTTTTCGAATATGTGAGCTCCGAGTCTTCGGGCTATTTTATATTTCTTTACTGGTTTCATATAATATTAGACTCTACGTGGCTTCTTAGGTTTCGGACCATTATGAGGGACTGGTGTCGCATCACGAATGGCACTAACTTCAATATCAAACGCATTAAATGCACGAATGACAGGCTCACGACCAGAACCGACTCCAACAATGACAACGTCAACTTCTTTGATACCCATTGCTTTTGCTTTTTCTCCCAAGACTTCACCAACTTTGGTGGCAGCAAATGGAGTTCCCTTTTTAGCGCCTTTAAAGCCGAGAGACCCAGCTGAAGACCAAAAGAGTGTGTTTCCGCTCTTATCAGAAACAAGAGCTTTCGTATTATTAAATGTAGCATCAATATGAAGTGTACCGCTCACAACTTTCTTTTTGGGCACGCGGACAGAAGAATTGGTTCGTGGAACCCCTTCGTTCTGTGATCCTTCATTTTTATTTTTAATCTTTAATTTTCCCATAGAGGTATGTAACTATTAATATAACAAGAGTAGAAATGGTGTCGCAGGAAACAATTACGTCTTACTTTCCTTTCGGCGACCACTACCCATGGTTGCACGTACATTCCCACGAAGAGTTCGTGAGTTTGTCTTTGTTCGCTGTCCTCGTACAGGAAGCTTTTTGGCATGACGAGTGCCGCGGTAACTTTTGATATCCTTGAGCCGTTTGATATTTCCTGAAATCTCACGCTTGAGGTTACCCTCAATCTTCATTTCCTCAATAACACGACGAATCGCATTTTCTTGGTCCATAGTGAGATCCCCTGGCTTTGTAGCCGCAGGAATATTTTGCGCAGCAAGAACTTTTTCGGCTGTCTTACGACCAACGCCAAAAAGCACGGTGAGACCGATATCAAGATGTTTTTCCGCTGGAATGGTGATACCTAGAATACGCATAATAACTAGCCTTGCTTTTGTTTAAACTTAGGATTCTTTTTGTTAATAATGTAAAGACGTCCGCGTCGGCGAACAATCTTGTCTTCAGGACTACGCTTTTTGAGTGATGATTTGACCTTCATACAATTTTTATAATCTGCGAACGATTCGATGGCGGTTGCCTTGTAAATCTTCCACCATTTCTACTCGGTCACCAATGATAACTTTGATACGATGCATGCGCATTTTCCCCGAAAGGTATGCGATGATATTACGCTGATCGTCTACAACAATACGAAACATTACATTCGGTAATGCTTCAATAACCGTTCCTTGGATGAGCGTTTCGTTTTCTTTGTTACTCATGGTGTGACACTAGAAAATAGCATAGCAAAAATAAGGGAATAAGTCAAATATACACCTTACCCTCGATACCCTAAGGAACTTACTTATATGTGCTACGCGCCTATTCGAAGTAATTCAACCACAAGAG
>CAZRUN010000043.1:2109-6121 GCA_964603415.1 uncultured Candidatus Saccharibacteria bacterium
TTCAGCAATAAGTAGTGTTATCGCAATAAGACCTGTAGAATTTATGTTCTTAATTGCTTTTATGCCCGATTTATTTAAGAACCACACAAATGCGAACGCACCCGAACGTTTATTCCCATCAATATACGGATGATTCTTAACCATAAAATACAAAAGATGGGCAGCTTTTTCCTCAATAGTTGGATACAGATCGGCACCTCCAAAAGACTGCATCACATTACCAATGATACCTTCAACACTTCCGCGAGATCTTTCTTGAGCAAAGATACCTGTTGCTTCATCTTTATGAATAAGCTCGGTCTTTAATTCTTGTATTGCTGCAAACACCTCCTCTCCAGTGAGTTTTATCTTCTTCTTAGTTATACCCTTCGGGAAAAGTACATCCTTGTCATATGCATCAAGCTTAGTCCAAGTAGCTGAATATTCCTTAACTAAATCAAGTACTGCTTTAGGGTCGAGTACTGTATGCGCTGGCAAGAGTGATTGGATTTCTGATACTGTTTTCAAGAACTGATCATGGTTTTTAAGTAGAACCTTTTTATTTATGGTATAGCCCTTAATTAAATAATCCTTGATGACCTGTGAAGCCCATTTTCTAAACTCTATAGCTTGCCCAGAATTAGCTCGATAACCAACGGCAAGAATAAGATCTAAAGAATAAAGAACAATTGGCTTATCAGAATTTGCAATATGCATTTTTTGCATATTGCTTTTTTCACTAACCTCACCATCTTTTAATATGTTTTTTACATGACGAGAAACAACGGATTGGTCAATATTAAAAAGTTGAACTATCTGTGCCTGTGTGGCCCATATAGTCTCATGAGAAAAATCCCCCCGAAGCTCAATAGCTCCAGATTTTGTCTGATAGATAACTAATTCTTTATTTTTTGAAACCTTGTTCTTCATATATTATTAGTACTTTCTAATAACTCCCTTCACGATCGCTCGTATTTTTAAATCAGTTACCGGATAAATTGGCTTAAAATCCTTGTTCGCTGGCTCAAGCCATACCTTATCCCCCTCCTTTCTAAAATATTTCATAGTAAACTCACCATCAACTTCAGCAATGACAATTTCTTTATCTCGAGCAAATTCACTTCGCTCAGCAATAACCATATCACCATCAGCAATATGTGCGTCTATCATAGAATCACCATCAACCTCGAGAATATAGGTTGAGTCTTGCTTGCGAATGAGAAAATTATTTAAATTAATCGTTGTCTCAACCATATCTTCAGTTGGAGACGGAAAACCTGCTTTAACGAGACCAAGCATTGGGACCTCACCAAACGAGGCACTTGGTATAAGTCGGCCAAGTGAATCTTTTTTTGCGATCCCTGCATCAATGAATTTATCTACCAATCGTGAGACTGCATTCTTTGACTTAAAGCCAAAGAGCTTCATCATCTCAGTATACGTTGGCATTCTTCCGGCGGAAGAATGGAATGATACCAGCTTCTGTTTGTAATCATTCATACACTTAAAATTGCAATGATGACTTTGAAAAGATTCTAGTTAAGAATGTTCCAAATGGACTCTTTTCTGAGTGCTGATATATCTTTCGGAGAAGCAAGCGATGCTCCTCGGCTTCTTTTTTGTAGCTCTCTTTAGAAATGATCTTCCTATCTATTTCCTTATTGAGTCTACTTAGTTCCCTTTGTAGGTTTTTTAAAAATTCTTCTCGTGTCATGTAATGAGTATATGTGAACGAGCGTTCACATGCAACTGTGGATAAGTAACACGACACACGAAAGACTAGGGTGTAAAGAGATTTATATCTTCTGACACACAAAGAGTGCCCAACCAATATCTCCTCCTTCCATCAAGTTCCACGTCTGACGATATACAGAAATAAGTTCCTCATACGCTTTATGAAATTCTAAACTCTCTCCATTTTTTATTTTCTCTTCTGCACTATCGGCAAGTTTAAGATAACTCATTCCTAAATGCCAAGACATATCTTCGGCATATAGCACACGAAAACCAAGCTTCTTGAGTTCCTCTTGGTATGATACAAAATCATATTTTGTATCAAAGAGCAGGCGATCATAGATTAACTTCTGCGCATCTTTACTCACTGTCTTGTTTGGCTTAATGAGATCATCGAAGATAAAAATACCATCTTCCCTTAACACTCGATATATTTCTTTAAGCGCCTTCTTCTTGTTATGTACATGATAGAGTGTTGCCTGACTCCAGACATGAGAAAACATGTCTCCTCTAAAAGGTAGCTTCTCAGCACTACCCCGCAAAAATTTAATCCCATCTTGCATATCCTTCTCTTTACCCAGGAGATCCTTTTGAGCATTCTGAATTCTCGTATCACTTAGATCAACTCCTGTAACAGTAGCTCCTGTTTCTTCGTGTATAAAAAATGTATTAACGCCATTACCACATCCTAGGTCCAGTAGAGACGATTCAGGACTAATCCGAGCAAGATTGAGCATTTTCTTATTAAGCTCAGAGGTCGCATCAGCGAAGGACATATGCTCATCTAGAAAATATCCCCAATGGCAATTACCTGCCACGTCCCAGAGTGAGCGATAGAGAGCGTCTTCAGTATTATAAAAATCCCGTGTATCTTTTTCGGTAAATTTTTTCATACGTACAGTATAACAAAAGCAATGCAACATAAAAAGAAAAACTCGCCATTTCTGACGAGTTCAATAAAATATGAGTAACAATTAAAAGGTAACCAAAGAGATAATTTTCTCTTCCGGAATATATTTTTTAAGAATATTTCTTCCTGGTTCTTTTCCTGGTATAGAACTAAGTTCCATTAAAAAAACCGCTCCCACTATTTCAATACCCAGACTCACCAGAATTTTAATCAACGCTTCAGCGGTACCACCGGTAGCTAATAAATCATCATGGAGTACCACCTTATCACCAGGAAGAAACGAAATCTTTTGAACCTCAAGAGTGTCCATACCATATTCCTTTTCAAAATCCTGACTTATTACTTCACCGGGCAATCTCCCAATTTTTCGAACCATAATAAAAGGTATTTTAAAAGCTAAAGCCAAAGGCATTCCAAAAAGAAAACCACGGGAATCAAAAGCTGCTAATTTTGTAAAATCACCAAGACTTTTGGATAGCTCTGTTAAATAGAAAAGACTTGGCAATGATAATTCAGGGCGACTTAAGATACTCTGTATATCTTTAAAATCTACATTTTCATGATGATCAGGGTACGTTACAATTTCTTTTTTTAATAGTTCGCGGAATTTTTCAAGATTTGTTTGCATATAGTTATTTATTTTTCTACATAATACCATGTTTTTATAATATTGCAAATTCCTTGTTTCCGTGTTATTTTTAAAAAAAGAAAATATACTATGAACACAGGATTAAAAATCACAGTAGGAACTACAAGTAAGCACAAGCTAACAGCGGTTGCCAAAGCATGCAAAAAGATCAAAATGAAGTCAGTTATGATCAATGGCGTTAAAACTGATTCAGGCCAAGATGAACAACCAGTTGGTTTTGAGGCAACGTATAATGGAGCATTCACTCGTGCACAGGCAGCAACGCAACACAATATAGATTATGACATTGCCATCGGAATCGAAAGCGGTATTTTTCCTTTTCAAAGTGAATCACGCAATATAACTTTCGATATGGCAGTTATTGTCATTCTCACAAAAGAAGGTAAGCAAATAATGACAACATCATCAGGTGTCCTCTTTCCAGAAGAGTATGTTTCTTGGGCAAGAACAGCAGGTTTTAAAACTACCACAGTTGGTTCAATGATCACAAGGAATCTGGGCGGTGATCCGACGGATCCACATTCGACTTTAACCAACGGAAAAGTAACCCGAGAAGATACGTTAGTAGAAGCATTAGCTATAGCACTAAAACAAGTATAAATAAACACTCCTAGTAAGGAGTGTCTTTTTTTATTCAAATCATCAGAAATTAATCACGATTTCAGAACAACAAAAGACGCCTTCCGGCGTCTTTTGTTTATTAGGGTGGACCCTACAGGACTCGAACCTGCCACCCCCTC
>CAZRUN010000044.1:0-5310 GCA_964603415.1 uncultured Candidatus Saccharibacteria bacterium
AACAGTAGGAAAAACTGTATTGGTCCCATTATAATGTTTAATTCGTTTTATTTGTTTTAAACTTTTAAACCAATCTCTAAAGGAGGTCATTCCTTTACCTCCTACCATCCACCTACTAGGAATTATAAAACTAAAATACTTTGGTTCTACTTTAGTAATAATTGATTCAATAAATAAATGATAGATAGACAGCAAGCTTATAATACTCAAATTGCAGATTTTTTAGCAGAATTTAAACACAGATTTACTACACTAAGCCATCAAGGAATGCCTGGAAAAATAGCTTACACAACGAAACTAAGTAGAGAAGAAAACTGATCTGGTTGATGCGGTTATTGGATTTGGAGGATACAAGCGCGGCGCTACAAAATCAAAAAATGCACGTCTACTTGCTGGAGTACTTGGTAGTGGTATGAGTTCGAGATTGTTTCAATTGTTACGTGAGGAACTCGGCGTGTGTTATTACGTTAGTGCTGGGCAATCTTTGCGAACACACTCTGGGCGATTTATTATTGCAAGTGGTATTGCAAAGGAAGTCGTCGATACAGTTATTGCAAGAATCCTAGAAGAGTGTAAGAAATTAAGAACACAACCTGTTGGGAAAGAGGAACTTGCGAAGGTAAAAAACTATCTTGTTGGTATGACAAAGATGGGTCTTGAGTCGAGTGATGAATGGGCATATTTTTACGGTAGTCAGTTACTACTCGATGGAACAATTAAGACAATTGATGAGAAATTGGCAACAATTGAGTCTATAACAGGTAGTCAGATTATGGCCGCCGCACGAGATATCTTTACACCAAATAACGTATATATTGGTTCGATTGGTCCGGTAGGGCATACTAAGCTGACTAAGGCTGATATTAAGAACCTCTTATCTTAAATAGAAATTGTGGTATACTGACCACATGGAAAATCTCTCAAAAACAGTTCATGTGCATATAACGACCAATACAATATTGCGGGTCATACTGCTATGTATTCTCGGTTATTTACTTTATAGGATTAAAGATCTATTATTCTTACTCCTTGTTTCAATTGTTATTGCAACGTTTGTTGATGCTGTTGCTCAAAAATTGAAGCGATATCGTTTCCCTCGAACACTCAGTGTTATTCTTGTGTTCCTTATTTTAATACTTGGACTTGCGGCAATTGTGTATGCGGTAGTACCTACATTGTTTAATGAACTAACTCATGCAGTTACTAATCTATCTAAATATGTACCAGCTGATAAGTTACAAGCTATTATCGATCCAAATGCGATTAAGAATATTAATTCATTTGTAAGTAGCATTGGTACTGAGGTTCCTGTGTCTGAAGTAGCGTCTAATACGAGAGCATTACTCAATAGTGTGTCTGGTGCCTTCTACGGTACAGTACAAACACTATTCGGAAGTTTAGCAAACCTTGTCTTGATTTTTGTGCTTTCTTTTTATCTTTCAATTCAAGAAAAAGGCATTGAAGGATTCTTAAGACTTATCATTCCAATAAAATACGAAGGATATGTTATTGATGTATGGCAGCGATCCAGCCGTAAAATTGCGTTATGGATTCGTGGACAGATGATGCTTGCGCTTTTGATTGCGATTGTAACATTTACAGTACTTTCTCTATTACATGTACCGTACGCTCTTATCTTAGCTCTTCTGACACTCGTATGTGAGCTTATTCCATTTGGTATGATCTTCGCTACTGTACCAGCAGTGCTTGTTGGTTTCTCGACTGGGGGACTACAACTCGGATTAATTGTTCTTTTGTTCTACTTCCTTCTACAACAGCTTGAGGGTTACGTGTTGGTACCTCTTGTTAATAAATCAACAACTGGTATTTCTCCACTCATGGTTATCCTTGCTCTCTTGATTGGTGCAAAATTAGCAGGATTTTGGGGTCTCATATTGGCGATGCCGGTTGCGCTACTCTTTCTTGAGATCATGAATGACGTTGAGTCTCGTAAGGATTCAATACGAAAATTGACCACTGATAATTCATAATCCATGTCTAAGCCTTTCTATATCACGACGACATTGCCGTACGTTAATGCTCCATTACATATGGGGCATGCACTTGAATTTGTGCGTGCTGATACAATTGCGCGGTATAAAAAATACAGAGACTTCGAGGTATATTTTAATACGGGGACTGATGAGCATGGTATAAAGATTTACGAGAAAGCAAAAGAAAACGGCCTGACGGCTCAAGAGTTTGTGAATGCTGGCTTTGAAACCTTCAAGAGTCAGATAACTATGTTTGGTGTAACGGATGATATTCATTTTATTCGTACCACTGACGACAAGCATGAGAAGTGCGCGCAAGAATTCTGGAAACGAGTTCAGGATAATGGATACATTTATAAAAAAACATATGAAGCAAAATATTGTATCGGGTGTGAATCTGAAAAGACTGACTCCGAACTCAATGATCAAGGACAGTGTCCTGATCACCCAGGTACAGAGCTTTCAATAATAAATGAAGAAAACTACTTCTTTAAGTATTCCGCATTTCAAGAAAAACTATTAGATTTTTATCAAGAGAATCCAACTTTTGTTGTACCTGAATTTCGTTTTAATGAAATTATTTCTTTTGTTAAAAATGGCTTACAGGATTTTTCTATCTCACGACTTAAGTCAAAGATGCCGTGGGGAGTGCCTGTTCCAGGAGACGAGGAACATGTAATGTATGTCTGGTTTGATGCTCTTACGAGTTATATTTCGACGCTGGGATGGCCTATTGAGGATGGAGAGTTCACAACATACTGGGCTAATGGTACTCCGACGCAGTATTGCGGGAAAGACAATACGCGTTTTCAAAGTGCTATGTGGCAAGCAATGCTTATGGCTGCAGGTGTTCCTAATTCTCATAAGATCGTAGTCAATGGATTTATTACCGCAGACGGAGGTCTTAAGATGAGTAAGACGCTGGGTAATGTTGTTGATCCTCGAGAAATCGTAGAAGAATATGGGACTGATGCACTCCGTTGTTTTCTTTTGAAAGAAATCAGTAATTTTGAAGACAGTCCATTTACCATAGAGAGATTTAAAAATGCATACAATGCGGATCTCGCAAATGGTCTTGGGAATCTTACATCTCGCATACTAACATTGTCAGAAAAACATTTAGAGAGCGCTCCAGAGATTCCAGACATGCCGGGTGGTCCAATCCCGGATCTATTCTTCGACTATTTAGATAATTTTGAAATTGCACGAGCAATGGAATATATATGGTCTGAAATTGGAGCACTTGATCGAAGTATTCAAGAGACAGAACCGTTTAAGGTAATCAAAACAAATCCAGAACTCGGCAAGATGCTTATTTCTGATCTTGTTGTTAAACTATACGGCCTTGCTTGTATGCTTGAATGTGTCTTGCCTGAAAGCTCAAGGAAGATAAAAGAATATATTGCACAGAATAAGAAGCCGGCAGAGCCGTTGTTCCTTCGAAAAGACTAAGTTGACAATATTTGTACATATGTTATTTTAAGCTTAAATAATATATGTTATGAAAAAAAATTTAAACTTACTTCCGAATGCATTGTTTGCTCAAATGCCTGCCGCCGCGTTTCCTAAATACGACCCTGAATTGCGTGACCCTTATGATATATATAAACAGCCATTTAATAAAAAAAATATTGGCAAAGTGTTGCTTTTAATAGAAGGACCAAGTTTGCAGGAGACATATAAAAAAGAAGTTTCAATTGAAATCTTCCATTTGGAAACTGCTGAAAATATGAAAGGCCAACATTTAACAGTTACAATTCCTGCTAATGGAGTTAGTGGTTTGTCTATTGCCACAAAAGATTCATATCCAAAAATTGGACTTCTTATGAAGTTATGGAAAGGTACTCCGTACTCTCTGGTTCAGTGTTTGGTTGCTATTGAGGATCAAATAGTGCTATTAGGATTTAAATATACGCCATGTATGTTCAAGGCCTTTAATTTTGAGAATATGGAGCCTAACACTAAGTGGGAAGTATTCTATCAGAATAATAAAGCTTTCTTTCTTCCTAGATAATATAACTAAAACATTTTAATACTCCGTGGATACGGAGTTTTTTTATGCTATATTATACAAATGCAATTTTCATACTTTGATGTGCACTCACATCTTAACCTGTCTCCACTGTTGGAGAATAAAGATGAAATAATAAACACCTTGCGCCAGCAGGGGGTTGGGACTATTACCGTGGGCGTCGATTACGAAACATCTAAAATTGCCCTAGATATGGCCAATGAGAATTCAGATATATTATGGGCGACTGTTGGACAACATCCGAATGATAATCCTGAAGAGGTTTTCGATTATGAAAAATATCTTGAACTTTCTAAGAACGAAAAAGTCGTTGCGATTGGGGAGTGTGGACTCGACTATTTTAGACTGAAGGGTAGTGAAGAAGAAAAAGAAATTGAAGTAGAAAGGCAGAAGAATTTATTTATCCAGCATATTAATTTAGCCAAAGAGGCGGGTAAACCGTTAATGATCCATGCTCGTCCTCATGTTGGTAGTATGGATGCGTATACTGATGCGATTCGAATTCTCGAGAGAGAACAGTTTACCGGTCTAGTGAATTTCCACTTCTTTGTTGGTGATATAGAGACAGCTCAAAAAATTGTTTCATCTGGTTGGACAGTGTCTTTCGATGGACCTATTACATTCGTATCTGAGTATGACGAAGTTATACGATCGATTCCAATCGAAAATATTATGGCGGAAACTGATGCCCCATTCGCATCGCCAATGCCACATCGCGGAAAGACTAACTACCCTCATTATGTCGAATATGTCTATAAACGAATTGCTGAAATCAAGGGAATAGGTGAGGATGAGGCTCGAATACAACTGTTTTCTAATATAAAACGAGTCTTTGACATATAGCTATTTATTTGCTATAGTGCCTTTATGCACACAAATAAAGAAGACATGCTAGTCAAGGTCTACGAGCTTGGCTACCATCTCATCCCTACCCTTGCGGAGGAAGAGGTACCACAGTATGTTAATAAAATAAAAGATGCGCTCGACTCGTACGGAGCGGTTGTTATTAGTGAAGAGTCACCAAAAAGAATGGAGCTTGCGTACACTATGTACCCAAGTGTTAACAATAAAAAGCAAAAGTATGATAAAGCATACTTTGGCTGGATTAAATTCGAAACTGATACTGAATCAGTTGAAGCATTTAAAAAGAATATGGATGGTATGGACGAAGTATTTCGTTTCCTACTTATCATAACTGTTCGTGAGAACACTATGGCTCCAAAGAAACTCTTTATGACTCCAAAGAAGCGTACTACACGTGGTGGTGAAGAGGATAAGATGGAT
>CAZRUN010000044.1:5320-5887 GCA_964603415.1 uncultured Candidatus Saccharibacteria bacterium
AATTATATTAAAGGGTAGCAAAAATATGAGCCTATTGTTAAAAAATCTACATAAATTTGTAATAAAATGGTCAAGTTGTCGCTGCTATATGCTAAAAAGTCAAGACAAGGATATCAGCTTCACTAAAAGAAGAAACAAATGATATAATGGAAACAGCACCATTAGAAGAAGCTAACTAATATAAATATATGTACTATAATCAAGCTCTCGTCATTGGTAACCTTACTCGCGATCCTGAACTAAAAGTTCTCCCAAGTGGTATCAAAGTTGCAACATTTACTGTTGCTACAAATCGTACTTGGAAAAATCCACAAGGAGCAAAGGAAACTGCTACTGACTATCACAATGTTGTTGCTTTCGGAAATCAAGGCGAAACAATCGCTAAGTTCATGAAGAAAGGAAACATCATGATGATTAATGGCCGTATGCAGACTCGTTCATGGGATGGCCCAGACGGAACAAAAAGATACCGCACAGAAATCGTAACTGATGGATTCCAGTTTGGTCCTCGCACTAGTAATGGTAGTGAGATGGGCGTATCTGGACCAAGTGCCTTTAATCAATCTG
>CAZRUN010000045.1:0-5858 GCA_964603415.1 uncultured Candidatus Saccharibacteria bacterium
TACAAAGGAGAAAATGGACGAGTTGATCTTGTTGATATAGAGATCAAAGAAAGTAGCTTAAAAGCATTACCTGACAAAATCCATGCATTGCCCTACCCAGGTATAAACAATGATAATCTTCCTTTCTTTGTTCCTATCGCAACCCAAGCAGAAGTAACTACCATCGTACACGACTGGACATGGGAAAACCGCGCTATCTATTTCACTGAAATCAATCGCCTCGGAGCTACTGTACTCCTAGCTGATCCACACCGTGTATATATCGAAGGTAAAAGTAATCTAAAAGGGGCACAGATTGTCTGCCCCCCAGCACTTCGCCCAGCAACAATCATTTTGATTGCCATGCTAGCGGCTGAGGGTAAATCAATTCTCCGCAATGTATACGCTATCAATCGCGGATACGAAAATCTCATCGGAAGACTAACAGAGCTTGGTGCAAACGTAAAACAGATTAAGAACCTCGATTAACATGAATTCCTGCATCGTCATATGCGGACAAACAGCGACTGGTAAGAGCGATCTTGCTGTTCTAATTGCGTGTCAGCTCAAGAAACGCAAGATCAAAGCAGAGATCATCTCTGCAGACTCAAGGCAGGTGTATACAGGGTTTGATAAGACGAGCGCAAAGATTACGACAACAGAAATGCGTGGTATACCTCACCATATGTTATCAGTCACCTCTCCTAAAAAAGACTACAGTGTTGCTGATTACAAAAAAGAAGCGAGTACAATAATTAAGAAATTACACAAAGAAAACATCATCCCTATCATCTGCGGAGGAACCGGTTTATATATAGACAATCTTGTCTTCAAGAAAACCATCCCTGAAGTATTGCCGAATCCGAAATTACGCACTGAGCTTGAGAAACTAACCACAGAAGAACTGTTTACACTTCTTAATAAGAAAGATCCGGCGCGAGCAAAGACCATAGATAGTAAGAATAAGCGTCGCATCATTCGTGCTCTTGAGATCATTGAAGAATTGGGTAGTGTTCCCATAGAAGAAAAACCTGAACTTCTCTATAATACTCTTTTCATAGGTCTGACACTTCCAAAAGAGATACTTGAAGACCGAGTACAAAAAAGAACCATTAAGAGAATGAAGAGTGGGATGGTGAAAGAAGTATACGATCTGCATACAAAAACAAAGCTCTCCTACGAAAGACTAGAGAAATTCGGTATGGAATATAAATGGTTATCTTTATATTCACAAAAGAACATATCAAAGGAGGAATGTATCGATGGCATAAACAAAGACACTCTCGCCTATGCAAAAAGACAAGTGACGTGGTTTAAGAAAAACCCGAATGTCATTTGGCTTAGTATGGAAGACAAAAAAGAATCCGAGGTTACCGCTAAGAAAATGGTATTTGATTTTTTGAGATAATAATAATGCGTGGGCTTGAAGTTTAGATTTCAGAACTTTTTAAAAAAACTCTATTAGATTAAATATTAAAGACCTTAAACTCGCCTTCTCTTAGGGTGTAGATTGGTAATTCCTCTTTGTAAGCTTTTAGCTTGTCTAACTCATCTTGCCAATTTATATTCTGAGCTTCATCGTCTGAATAATCTGAATCCCAGTGAGGAATAAATTTAACAGGTAAAAGACCGAGTCCTTCTCCAAGTCTCTTAGTTGATAAAACAGTATAATATTTTGCAATTGCATCTGCACCAGCTGAAGTTCCAGCTAATACTTTACCATCTAGTTCTTTAACCCAATCAAGATTCTTAGTTAAGAGTTCCATTATCTTTCTAGTATACCCACCTCTTAAATAAATTATATCTGAATTTTTAACTTGTTCTGTGAAGTTATTAGGGTCGGCTAATTCTAATTCGAAATCTGTAATAAATTTATTAAAGAATCCTCTGTCTCTTTCTAAGCTACTTTCCCAATCTTCTAGGTTACGAGCAAACATACAATCAAGAATTTTAATTGGTTTTTTATTTGTTCCTTTTATCAATTCTGAACAAAAAGCTTTTCCTCCGTCAGAAGCTTTATGAACATATCCACCTACAAGAATGTATTTTATCATTGATTAACTATACTAAAAAATTAATAAATACCGTTTATTTAAAGTTCACAATATTCACGAGCGGGCGATGGAAGAATCGAACTCCCGCCATTTCTTTTGGAGAGAAATGTTCTACCACTAAACTAATCACCCTAGACCCTATTTATACCTTTCCATGAACATTTTTGCAACTGCATGCATTTTCCTTCCAATAACAACGTCTCTATATCGTAGCTGTATGCAACCCTGATACCCTTCTTTCTTATATTTACCAGTAGTTGGTTTTAAGTAGCTTTTATTGAATTGTTCTTTGGGTACCTTTGTAACTCGTGACCAAAAATCTTTTTGAGTTTTTTCATTATGATATGCATGCAAATGCATCAAAACTCTAAATTTACTTTCATCTAAAGAAAATGATCTCCGAAATAAGTTTATAAAAGTAGCCATTAAATTAGGATCAGAATTAGTAAAAGTAACAGAAGTTTTAACATTTTTATTACCTTCACACTGATATATCAATGCACATAATACTAATACATTTTCTTCAGACATATTTAACCCACGTATTATGTTCTCAGCAAAATCATCCGCAACGCTATTCTTTTGTCGAGTTTTTTCGGCAGTTGTCTTCATAGAAGCTAATTGACCATTTGTATAGTTCTGCCGAAGACGAGCCTCTGCTTCAGGGGATAACTCAATCCCCTGTACCCAGGCAGAAGCGGTAGCTTTTGAAATTTCTAGTAATTTATGGAGTTCCTTAATGGAATATCCTTCTCTTCTTAATTCTATTGCTCGCAATTTTAATTCTTTTTTCATATTTTTAATTATTAACTTGTATATATATTATACCATACCAATTTCTTGATACAATAATAAAATCCCCTTTCGGGGATTTTATTATTTCTTTACTTCCTTAAAAGTAACATGCTTGCGAAGCTTTTTAGAGAACTTCGAAAATTCAAGCTTTTTGGTTACTGTCTTTTTGTTCTTTCGGGTGAAGTAAATTTCTTTGGTTTCTTTATTCTGTAGTTTAACAAGTGCTTTCTGTGCCATATATGTATCTTACGCTGTTACCGGATTACTATAGCATATTCTCTAGAATACTGCAATTCTAGGAATATCTGCATTTATTCTCGTAACTATCTCATAGTTAATAGTACCAGCACACAGAGCTAGCTCATCAGCAGATACGGTATTTTTCCCTTGTTTGCCAATGATAACAACTTCATCTCCAGGTAAAACCCTCTTAAGAGAAGTAACATCAACGACGCACATATTCATCATCACACGTCCCAGGAGACGGCACCGTGTACCACGGATAAGGACATCAATATTGTTCGAGGCGCTCCGTGGTAGTCCATCCCAGTACCCAATTGGTAATACAGCGATGATCGTTCTTTTCTTTGTCATATATGTCGCCTCATACCCTATCCCCGTATTAGGTTCAATGGTTTTAACATCACTAACACATGTTTTCCATGTTAATGCCGGAGAGAGCCTCACATCTGCCTCAGACATACTCTTAACCTCAGAAGACGGCCACAGGCCGTACATACCAATACCAAAACGTACCATATCAAACGAAAGAGCTGGAGAAAGAAGAGCTCCAGAAGTTGCACTCGCATGAAGTATTGGTGTATACCCAGCATCCTTAAGTGCATTACGCCATGTTACAAATTCTTCAACTTGACCTTTGGTATAGCTGTTAAACTTCTTACTCTCAGCTCCGGTAAAATGAGTATAGAGGCCAACAATAGATATATTACTTTTCTCTTTAAGAAGAGCGACTACAGTATCAATCTCATTAAGCAGAAATCCTTGACGAGATAGACCAGTATCCACCTTCAAATGAATATTGAGATTCTTTTTACTTTTTTGAGCAATGATTTCCTTAAGAATCAGGACAGATGAAACAGTGACATCGATTGATTTCTCTCGTGCTGTCTTAACGTCAAATAGATCTATCTGTTTAAACACAAGGATTGGAATCTTAGCATGCTGTTTACGGAGCGCTAGTGCATCATCCATTGTAAAAACAGCAAGATAATCAGCGCCAGCAGTGATAGCACTCTTGGCACAGATATCTCGACCATGACCATATGCATTAGCTTTCACCACACTTAAGATCTTAGTTTTCTTAGGTAATAGTTTCCGGTAATTATGGATATTCTTTGTGATTGCGGCAGTATTGATTTCTACCCAAGTGCGGTATTGTTGCATAGGAACCATAGTAGCATAAAGATTAATTATTTGAAAAAGTTATAGATTTATGTATAATACTCTATAGGCGTCGATACTCAAGTGGTCAACGAGGGGGGACTGTAAATCCCTTGACTTTGTCTTCGCAGGTTCGAATCCTGCTCGGCGCACACACACAAAACCCTGCATAAGCAGGGTTTTGACTTTTTAGTTAAATTGTTCTATTGTTTAGTTAATTAAAAATAAACAAAATGGCGAAATTATCCCTCTTTGCTTTACTCAAAAAATACGGAGTAAGCACAAAAAAATGGGGAAAAGATAATTTCTCCAAAACAGTAACTCACCTACGTAGAGAAATACGTAGAAACGAATGTAAACTCGAAACTATGAACGGAAAAGTCTTTAGGGTATCTAGAACCGTAAAGATTTCTCTTCATCATAGAATAAATGGAGAAGAACATATTCTAGTTGAAAGTCACCAAGTTTTTAAAAATGGAACTGTTAGGTACAGACTCATACCTAACAATTATACCCTACCAGCAGAAAAACTCTTTAAGGATGAACAACCGAGAAGTGGTTTAGGTAGGTTACTTGAAGAAGAGCTTGGTATCACAAAACTCAGTTTTCTTATAGATCTAAAAAGGATCAAAAAAGAAGTTCAGGTGGGTAAATCAAAAACATATCCAGGACTTATTTCAAAAAGAACAATGTATCATTATGAAGCTAGAGTTCCAAATGATTTATATAAAAATGAGTATTCTGAGAAGCAGGATGATTACATCACCTACTTCAAATGGGAAAAATATGTCCCACCACCCAATAACCAAAATGACCAAGCTGAATAATACGGCCTGGTCATTTTTTTATATTATTTTACTTTGTCTTTAACCCGAAGAGTTGATTTTATCTTCTTAGCCTTATAGTCCACCGTCAGTTCACCATTCTTCTCCCCTATCTCCACTTTTGTACCTGGAGCAATGTCGTGAGCAATGATGTGACTGGCGATCGGATTAAGTATTTTAGTTTGAATAAGACGATTAAGTGGACGAGCACCATAGTGCGGATCGTATCCTTCTTTTGCAAGATACGCATACGCACCTTGGCTGATCGAAATGGTAATTCCTTTTGTTAGCAATCTATCGAAGATTGCTTGGGTACGGATAGTTACAATCTCACGAATCGTTTCTGGGGACAACACATCGAACATAACAATTTCATCGAGTCGATTCAAGAACTCAGGACGGAAATGATTCTTAAGCGCATCTAGGACGCGATCTTTCGCATCACTGTATGCTGATGCCTGATTGTGCGCCCCAAATCCAATTGATTCCATCTTATCAATAAACTGTGATCCAATGTTAGATGTCAGAATGATGATTGAGTTACGGAAGTTAACCACGCGCCCCTTAGCGTCTGTCAGACGACCTTCATCGAGTACTTGCAGCAGTATATTAAATACCTCAGGATGTGCTTTTTCAACTTCATCGAACAAGATAACAGAATACGGACGATGACGAACTGATTCAGTCAGTTGCCCTGAATCATCATGTCCCACATACCCAGGTGGTGATCCAACTAATTTTGAGACGCTGTGGCGTTCCATGTATTCAGACATATCAACACGAATCAGTGCTTTCTCATCATTAA
>CAZRUN010000046.1:0-4198 GCA_964603415.1 uncultured Candidatus Saccharibacteria bacterium
CTTTATGGTCTATACATACTATTAACGGTACACCGCTCAATAACGCTATACTCTTTATGCTTGCTGGAGCTGCAGCGCTGATGATGATTGTTGGATACCGAACACGCATTGCTACAATCGCTTCTTTTATATTGCTTGTATCTTTGCATAATCGTAATCCATTTATTTTGCAGGGTGGTGATGTGGCCTTTCGGGTCATATTATTTTGGATGATGTTTTTACCGCTAGCAAAGAGATTTTCATTTGATGTATTACTTGGTACGGAAGAACATCCGAAAGAGAAAATATACTATGCATTACCAGGAGCATTGTATATGCTCCAGTTCCTGATCATTTATTTTTTGACGGGATTTTTAAAAGATGGAGTGCCATGGGTTTCGAATTTTAGTGCCGTTAGTTTGGCTTTGTCTTTAGATGAATTCACTACACACTTTGGTGTATGGCTTAAATCATTTCCTGATATATTACCGTATCTAACAATGATAACTATTATCGTTGAACGGTTTGTGTTTGTGTTATTCTTTTCTCCAATTAAGACACAATGGGCACGTTTCATTGGTATTGTTCTTGTGAATTGTTTGATTATTTCATTTAATCTCTCAATGAGACTTGGGCTTTTTGGTATGATTATGATCTCGATATCACTAGGACTTCTTCCAAGTGTATTTTGGGATCGTGTTTTGAAACCAATACGTCTATACTTTGCACGAAAAAGTAAGCCAGGGTGGACTATTTTTTATGATATTGATTGTGGTTTTTGTGAGAAAATTACGCATGGTATGCAGCGGTTTTTTGTAATGCATCCAAGTACTAGTATTGTGCCTGCAGCGAGTAATCCTGAGGTTGCTATCCTTATGACTCAAGAGAACTCATGGGTTATTCAAGATTGTTATGGGAATAGGCATACTGGCTTCAAGGGTTTTATATCTATTCTGAGTTCGTCTTGTATACTGCGTTTTATTGCTCCACTATTACGTCTTAGACCGTTGTCTTTTTTGGGTGAGAAGATATATCAATTTGTTTCTCATAATCGTCCTGTTACGTGTAATCCGGTATTTGAAGATACCGCTGTACCGGTGGTTACCCATTCACGCACAATATTGAAAGGGATACTTGTGATTATCTTTACAGGCGTTGTTTTGTGGAACATTCGGACATTGCCTCGATTTTCAACAGTATCTATCCCTAATTTTCTTGAGAAGACTGTACTAATTCTTAGACTGGATCAGAAATGGAATATGTTTGCTCCATATCCAACAACAGAAGATGGTTTTTATGTGATTCCTGGGGTGCTTCGTGATGGAACAGAGGTTAATGTATATACCGGTGAGACTACTGTCTCATATGAGAAACCCCATGATATGGCCTGGATGTATCAAAATCAACGTTGGCAGAAATATTTAATGAATCTATGGCTTAAGGATTATTCTGAATATCGCCTTGGGTATGGACGATATCTGTGCAGGAGATGGAATGCGTATAATGTATACGATAAAGAATTAATGACATTTTCAATTGTGTATGTCCTAGAAAAGACTGATATGGTAACTCTTACGGAGGGTCCGTTAGAGCCGGTAACTATTTGGGAGCATAATTGCTTTAAATAACAAAAAAGCCTCGCAATTGCGAGGCTTTTTTGTTATTGCTAGATAAGTCCAGCTTTTTTAAGGGTAGCGAATGCACCATTTTTGGTGATAGTTCGAAGACCTTTTGTGGATACTTCAATACGAACTGATTTACCAAGTTCAGGAACAAAAACCTTCTTTTTTTGAAGATTTGGATACTGACGGCGTGAGCCAGTCGGTGTATACTTAGTTGCACGCACGCGGTTTGAATATCCGCCGGCGATACGAGAAGTTTTGTTGGTGATTGCGCAGGTTTTTGCCATAAAATTATTGCTCTTAATTGCTTTCGCATGGTATCATACCTTGCATGGATACGCAAGTCGACAAAATCTTCTACCTTATCGTTCTTATCTTTTCAATTGTTATTCATGAGCTTGCTCATGGTTATGCTGCACTTTATTATGGTGATACTACTGCTCGAGATGAAGGACGTTTAACACTAAATCCACTTAAGCATATTGATCTTTTCGGTTCGATTATACTCCCACTCTTATTATTTATGACAGGTTCACCATATATGGTTGGGTGGGCAAAACCTGTACCATACAATCCAAGGAATCTTCGCGATGAGAGAAAAGGTACTCTCCTTGTTGCTGTTGCTGGTATTATTGCCAATCTGTCTATTGTTGCCATCTTTACGCTCCTTATTCGTTTTGGGGGTTCACTTCTTTCACCTCAAATGCTTCAAATGTCTGCATTGATTATTTTGGTTAATCTTGTACTGGCGTTATTTAACTTATTACCTGTACCACCACTTGATGGTTCAAAAATTATTGCTAGCTTTGGTTCAGCACGCCTCCGTGAGATGGTTGAGTATCCACGAGGGATATCCATGCTTGGATTCTTTCTCGTCGCAATATTTCTATGGCATTACTTTTCCCCATATGTGTGGATTATGTATGACTTTTTAATTCATTAGTTAAGGCTAACAGTGTATACTGTTAGTACATGAAAAAAATTTTATTTATATTCTTATTGTTACTTGTAAGTGGTTCAGCATACGCAGCAAGTGTTGGTTCTATTAATAGCTCAAACCCAAATGCTAAGTATGCCAAAGTTTTGAGTGGTCCTCATGCAGGAACTCAGATTAACTTTAGACCAAATGATACAGCTGCTTCTGATCCTGGTGTTATTTATAATGATCGTATTATTGGGTATGCATGGGGTGAGGCAACAGGTTGGATTGTGTTCTCTTGTGAAAGTACTACGAATGGTTGTACTGATGGTGATTTTAAGGTTACCAATGATGGATCTGGTCATCTAGCTGGTTATGCATGGGGTCCTGCAACTGGTTGGATTTCTTTCAGTTGTGCAAATGCGACTTCTAGTTGTGCTACAGCCGCAGGAGTATGGGGGGTTTCGATTGTAAACGGTAACTTTACTGGATATGCATGGTCTCAAAATTTCGGATACATACAGTTTGATTGTAATGTTAATGGTGCATGTGTAAACACTGACTGGGCACCAGCGGGTGGTACAGGTGGAGGTAGTGTTGGAACTGCTGGTACTAGCGGTACTAGCGGTACAAGCGGTACAAGTTCTGGAACAACAGGTACTGATGGTTCGTCATCAACCGGAGATACTACAACAGGAACTGGAACAGGTGATGCTTCTGATACGTCAGGTAGTAGTACAACTGGTGGAAATAGCTCTACTACGTCTGGATCAACTGGTAGCACTGTTGGTGGATCATCTACTGGTGGTGGTTCATCAGGCGCTACTGTCGGTGGGTCTAGTAGTGGTGACACCTCAACAACTGGTGATATAACTACTGGTCCTGATATGGGGATTAACGATATGGTGGGTGATAGTGCGAGTGGTGACACTACTGGTGGTTCTGGAGATAGAGCTAGTTCAGCAAGTTTAGGTTTTGGTGGTTTCTTCAGTTCTTTCAATGGTTCAGCTGCTCAAGAAGTAGGTCAAGCAATTCTTACTGGGGCAATGAATGTTGTTGACCTTGTTGCTTCTGAAGAACTTGTTACTGTGCTTGGTGAGACCGCTGAAAAAGCAATTCCTATTGCTGGCGTTGCTGCTGGACTTGTTGCAACTCTTGCTAGTATTTTCTTTACTCAAGCTGTTTCATTTTCTGAAATCTTATTCCTTCCATTACGTATTTGGTCATCAGCTCTTGTGTTTTTTGGTCTTGCTAAGAGAAAACCATGGGGGACAGTGTTTGATAGTTTAACAAAACAACCTATTGATCCCGCATATGTCATGCTTGTTAACGCAGTAACAGGTGAAGAGGTTGCCTCAAGTTTGACTGATATTAGTGGACGATACGGATTCTCTGATATAAAGAAAGGACGGTATAAATTGGTTGTTTCAAAGACGCACTATATGTTTCCATCACAATATCTTACCAGTGAGTCGCATGATCGTGTTTATGATGATCTATATCATGGTGAAGAGCTTGAAGTTATGCATGATGGAGAGCTCGTTGCTAAGAATATTGCGCTTGATGCACAGTCAGTTGACTGGAATGAGATTAGAAAGAATCAAGATCACCTTGTGGTGTTTAATCAAGTACGTGAAAGCATGTGGCAGCGTATTGCTCATTTCATATTCCTCGTTGG
>CAZRUN010000046.1:4208-5250 GCA_964603415.1 uncultured Candidatus Saccharibacteria bacterium
CTTCTTTTCTATATCGTAGCCGGCACTATTATGTACGTTCTCCGTATTCCAAAGATCCGTGCAAAGATTTCTCGCTCACATGCTCTAGTGCTGCAGCGAAAGAATGATAAGCCGCTGCAATATGCACTTGTTGAGATTAAAGATCCAAACAGTGAAGTTACCGTCTCAAAGAGGGTGACTGACCAAAATGGAATGTTCTATGCATTAGTTGGTAAGGGGACATATAAAGTTAATATCTCTAAACAAACAACTCCTGGTAACTACGCTAAAGTGTTTGAGAGTGCTCCAACACATGTTGAAAAAGGATTCATTAGCTCACGGTTTGAGGTATAGAAAAAAGCGAGTCGAAAGACTCGCTTTTGCTTTAGGGTAGTTGTCTTATTAGTGCATTAATATTCTCATTAGTGCCAGTGTAATACGTACATATATCACACTTGAATCCATGGCCATGTTTTGACCATTTGTGAGGGCATGACAAGTATGTCAAATTTTCCTTAAGCATTTTTGTGATAACCTTAACAACTTCATTATTGATTTCTGATGATATATCCATTTTTTTTGTATTTTATAAAATAATACCTTATTTTTAGATATAGTCAATTATCGCTCGGATTTCTTTATGTTTACCTTGTTCATTCTCTTGACTTTCTACTCTTAATCAGCTACTATGGCACTAACAGCACTCTTTAGGGCTTTTTTTATTTGCCAAAAACGGCAAATTGTGGCCTTGAGTACTGCATTAATATTACATAATATACAGTCTTTATAAGCATTTTTCGGAATATACACAGCATTGTTCTCCTTTTGTGTATGTCGCGACAGAGTGAGTAAAAAGATTGAAAGATATGGCAGAAGAATTTGATCGTTCAAAGCCACACGTTAACGTTGGTACTATCGGTCACGTTGACCATGGCAAAACAACACTAACAGCAGCTATCCTTACTATCCTTGGTCGTCAAGGAGGTGGTTACGGTTCAAAAATGAAGTCAGTTGACCAGATTGACTCAGCTCCTGAAGAAAAAGCTCGTGGAATCACTATTGC
>CAZRUN010000047.1:0-376 GCA_964603415.1 uncultured Candidatus Saccharibacteria bacterium
ATGCTCGCCATTGTCCCCTTCCCTGCAAAAATTGAACTTGCGGAAGATGTTAACAATATTGATAAGACATATATCGCAAAAACAATTGCTTACTGGAAACAAAAAGGTTTAGAAGAAATCATTCTTGCCTTCCCTATTTCTCCTGAAGGCGAGGTTATGGAATCAACCATGCTCGATTATCTCGAACACGAAACGATATCTATCACCAGTCTTGGCCGCGGTATGTCGCTCGGTAGCCGACTATCTGAAAGTGATGATGAGACGATTCGCTATGCTATTGAGAGCCGAAAGAGAGCGACATAGAAGTATTAACAAGTAGTATGATATATAATTATCCATTATTACAAAAAGTCTTCAGCCGCTTTAAAGTTGAGGT
>CAZRUN010000047.1:469-4643 GCA_964603415.1 uncultured Candidatus Saccharibacteria bacterium
CAACTTGTTTGTTGCCAGCATCTTCTTGAACCACAACTTAAAATGTTTGAAGGATTTATACAGCATAGATTTAATCCTGAAAATATTACAATACTAGGCAAAGCTTATTCCTCAAACAACGAGGTTATAAGTAGCCTTACGCAAAAAGGTGTACGAGTTATTCAGCCTCATTTTTATGGCTCATCTTTTGACGAAGAACATATAATAAACTGCAGGTCTGTTGTAGAAAGTATAACCAATAACAAGAGAGTTATTATAATTGATGATGGTGCTGAACTTATAAAGTCCTTTACAACTAGTGATAAAAAAGTTTGGTTTGCTATAGAGCAGACATCTTCAGGATTCAGAAAACTTGAAACAGAAGAACCCGATTTTCCAATAGTAAATGTAGCAAGGTCAACCACTAAACTAGTTCAAGAAAGTCCTCTTATTGCACGACTATGTTTTGAAAGGATTAATGATTACTTATTAGAAAAGGCGATTAATAATCCGAGCATACTCATTATTGGACTTGGACCAATAGGTGAAGCAATTTTGCAGATTTTCAAGCAAAATCACTATTCAGTTTCAGGGTTCGACATAAAACATGGACACAGTGATGTACTCTCTTCTATTAAAGAGCTAGACCCGAATGTGATCATTGGTGCTACAGGATTTGAAATTCTTACAAGAAAAGAGCTCGATAGTCTGACCTCTAATAAACCTTTACACCTAATCAGTGTTTCTTCTTCCGACCGTGAGTTTCCTGTGGCCGCTTTCCGTTCAGGAGATGAAATCCATAAGGATGTAATCTATAAAAATATTACGTTTGTAAATAATGGTTTCCCTATTACTTTTAAGGGAAATAAAAATGAACTCACTCCAATTGAGATTGAGAAAACAATTTGTTTACTAGCTGGTTCAGTTCTGTATGGGATTACAAATAATATTAAAACCAAAGGATTAGTAAATGTAGCTGATGAATTAGAAGACCTAATTAATTAATCCTTATGACTAATATATATTAGTTTTAATACGCATGTATACCAATTTAAAATAATAAGTCTTATACCTTGGACTTAAACCGCTCCTTATACACTAAACTCACCAGTAAGAAACTAATAATGAGGAGTAAGAACCAAGATCCAATCTTATTCAAAGAAACCATTCTCCAAAATTCAATTTGATCAGGATAGAGCCAGACATTTGCATACGATGCAATATTCTCCGCTATCCAAATAAAAAATGCACAGAGGAGTCCAGCAATGATAAAGTTAAACGTTCTTACCTTTTTATAGATTGTAAAATGTATCTTTGTATTCCAAAAGAGTCCTAAGATAACTAAGAATAAGACATATCGCATATCATAGAAATAATGATGCGTGAAGAAATTAACATAGATACACAATGCAAGAAGCGCTACATACAGTTGTTTCGGATAATTAACGAACTCCATTTTAAAAATACGGATGATTCTTGAAATATAACTTCCGACAGAAGAATACAAAAACCCAGTAAAAAGTGGTACAGTCCCAATTTTTAACATAGCATCCCCTACTTCAGGATACGACCAGGAACCAATAGATCCTGATGTTTTATAGAGCTCCATAATAGTTGCGACGATATGGAAAATTAAAATAACTTTTACCTCACGCACAGACTCAAGTTTTGTGAGAATGAGGATAATTTGAATAAGTATCGCGGCAAGAAAGAAAAAGTCATACCGCGAAATAAAAGTAAAATGAAGATATTGAGAAATAAGAATAATAAACAAAAGCGAACCTCCATAGAGGCACGCCCATGCGTTCTTAACAATAAACAAATAGAACTCTTTCATTATCCAGTGTATGCCGCAACCTTTGCCGGACGTATGACAGAATCTTTTGTTTTGTATCCCTTTTGAATTACTCGAGCAATGGTACTGTCGGTACCTCCCTCCACAGTCTCCACTGCTTCATGAATAGTCGGATCAACAATAGTTTCGAGCGCTGGATCAATAATTTCAATTCCTGCATCTTGGAGAAACTTAACTCCTTCGTTATAGATATATTCAACACCCATGCGCCAATTAGCATCGACATTAGCCCACGCTTCTTTGTTAGAAAATGCCATATCAAAAGTATCGAGCATTCGGATAACACCTGAGGCACCCTTTTCAAAACCAAGAGCTCGAGCTCGAGTAAGGCGAGCTTCTTCGTCTCGCTTATAGTTCACAAAATCAGCTCGCTCTTTTTGCCAATTCAAAAGATACTCATCTCTCTCTTCTGCGAGTTTCTCAATCTTATCCTTTGATTTCTTAAGCTTACTTTCTCCGGACAACGAACTACCCCCCGAATTCTCTTCATCGGGAATAAATTCTACATCATCATGAGTTATATCTGGATCTTGCATACGTGCATATTATACTGGTTTTTAAGCAAAAGAAAAGCCCCTTTCGGGGATTTCTTTAACGCTTACTCCACTGTGGAGATTTACGAGCTTTCTTAAGTCCGAACTTACGACGTTCTTTCGCACGAGGATCGCGCTTAAGGAATCCAAGTTTCTTAACTTTACCTTTTGTTTCTTCATCGAATCCAGCTAAGATACGAGCAATTCCGTGACGAACAGCTTCTGCTTGTCCATGGATACCACCCCCCTTTGTTGTAACAACAATGTCATACTTTTCAGTATTCTTTGTCTTTGATACAGGATCATGGATAACCTTCTGGAGCTCTGCAGTTGGGAAATATTCACTACTCTTCTTACCATTGATAGTAAATGTATTACTGCCATCTTGGTAGATCTTCACAACAGCCACAGCTGTTTTGCGGCGACCAATAGCACGAATATATGTTTTGTCTTTTGTCTTTGCTTCCATATTATTCTGTAATCTTTAACTTATTCATCATCTTCTGGCGAAGTCGGTTTGCAGGTAGCATACTGTAGACTGCAAGGCGAATGAGTTCTGCATATCCTTTCTTTGCGATAATCTCAGCATTGGTCTTGTATGTCAAACCACCTGGGTATCCTGAATATTTCTCATGCAATGTCTCTTGCTTTCGCTTTTCTGTCATTGACAACTTTCCTGCATTAATAACGTTCACACTGGCACCTGAGAGCATATGGCGCTCATAGCCAACGGTCATCTTACCCATAAGCATCTTAGCAATCTCAGACGACATGCGTCCAAGTACCTTGCCTGAGGCATCAACGGTATAGATTTCTGGTTTCTGTTTCTTTTCCATACTTAAATATATTACACAAATTCAATGCGAGCCATAAGCGCTGCATCACCAAGTCGACGTGGGAGCTTGTAGATACGAACATAGCCACCTGGACGATTTTCATATTTCAAAGCCAAAGTGTCCATAATTTTAGATACAACTGCTTCATTATTATCAAGACGTGAAAGAAGATCACGACGAGCAGACAATGTTTTCTTTTTACCAGTTGTTATCATTTTTTCTACAAACGGACGAAGCTCTCTAGCTTTAGCATCAGTTGTAGTGATGGCGTCGTGAGTGACAAGCGCAACAACCAGACCCTTAAGAAGGGCACGACGTTGGCTGGCCGGACGGCCAAATTTACGATTAGAGTTATGATGTCTCATGTTATTCTTTCAAAGTTATTCCAAAATTGCTAAGTATGTTCTTAATCTCACTGATTCCTTTTTCACCGATACCATCGATATCTAAGAGATCATCCTTCTTCTTTCGAGCAACGCCTCCGACTGTTCGAATATTCGCATTCTGCAATGCAGTTAAAATACGAGATGACAAACCAAGTGTGTCGATGCGAGTCTTCAAGATATCTGTAAACTCACCGTCGCCTCCAGCTGGCTTTGTAGATTCATCAGCTTCAAGTGTTGCTGTTTCATCTTCTGGATCATTCGGAATATGACGAACTTCGTGCTCAAGCATGGCATCAAGTTGTTCGATCATGATACGAACTGAACGGTTAAGGGCTTCACGAGGAGTAACTGATCCATCAGTTTCAATAGCGATACGCAAACGATTGTGATTAGTATTATCTCCAACACGCATGTTCTCAACTTCGTAAGAAACACGGCGGATAGGAGTAAAGATTGCATCAACAGCAATTGTTCCAATCTCAACCTTTGAACGCTGATGTTCTTCTTTCGTTACAAATCCAAGACCTCGCTCAACACGCATAGTGATAAAGAGTGATCCTGATTTGTCAGTCACCTCAGCAAGGT
>CAZRUN010000048.1:0-3813 GCA_964603415.1 uncultured Candidatus Saccharibacteria bacterium
GCTGGATTTGGCGTATTATCAATTGCGTGGGCATACAGTTTGGCTCAGTATACAGCGCTTGGTATCGCCTTTCTTGTGTATCAAAAGGGTAAGGTGATTGAGCGGTCATATCTAGGAGTTGGATATATGTGTAAGGTTGCGGGAACTATCGGTGTTGTTGCTGGAACATGTCGATATTTGCTACATCTTCTATTAGGAGGCCAATCTTCTCTTGCATTGCATATCGTGTATTCAGGAGCAGTATTTCTCTTTTTCACTGTTGTCTCATATGCACTACTTGGACTACTTCGTGATCCGCATATAGAAGAGGATCGGCAGCGTATTAGGAATATCCTACGTAGGATGTACTTATCTCTGGGGTTTAAATAGGTATCTGTACAAAATCTATATTTCATAGTATATTTATAAAAAATTAAAATATACTATGAAAAGAATAGCTTTTTTCCCGGGAACATTTGATCCTTTTACATCTTGTCATCTAGAAATTTTAGTACATGCAATACAGCAATATGAATATGATGTTGTTATTATTGGTGTCTATTCTAATCCGAATAAGAATCCTTGGTTCCCAGCAGAAGAACGTAAGGCTATGATAGACCGGGTAATATATGATAATCGTTTACATGAAAATGTTAAAACTGTTATATATACTGGTTTAACTATTGAGGCTGCAAAATCTCACTATGCTGGTGTCATCATCTGTGGAATTCGAAATGGAATTGATCATATATATGAAAACCAAATAGCAGAGCTTAATCTTCATTTTGCTCAAATACCAACGACTATTATTAATATAGAAAAAGAGAATGGTATCGTAAAGTTTATTAGCTCATCAATTATTCGTGATATTATTATTAATTCTACAAAATGGCCAGAATATATTAAAGGTTTGGTTCCAGACGCTGTGCTTGATGGACTCTTAATTCGTGAAATGGTTCCGGTATTAAGAGAGCGTTTTGTTCAGTTGTTTGAACGCAATGGAGGGTATCGGAATGATGCACTGTATTGTTTCAATGAACTTCTTGAGAAATATTCTGATCCTAAACGATATTACCATGGCATATTACATCTTGTTGATCTGTTTAGTGAATTTAGGAGGGATTTTTTCTCAGATCCAGATTTAGTTGAATTTGCTCTTTTTTATCATGACATCGAAATGGATTTTATGATGCAAGGAGGAGTCGACGAATTAAACAGTGCTAAGATTGCACAGAATGTTGTTGCTCGTTATTTAAAAAGAGATTATTGGTATACTGGGGTGTATCGTTTTATTCTATTAACTAGATATCCATCAATACCAGAAACAGCAGATGAGCAAAGGTTCGTTGCTTTAGATCTTTCAATCCTAGACGATAATGCGCCTGCATATCAACGATACTTACGAGGTCTACGGTATGAATATCGATTTTTAAATAATAATGAGTGGAGAAAAGGTAGGTCTCAATTTCTTACCTCATTCACTAAATCAGAATACTGGAAAATAGATTCAGTATGGCAATACTATAAAAAGTATTCAGTTTCTAATATTGAAACAGAGCTTAAAACACTATAAATCAAACCACCCTCGGGTGGTTTTTCTTTTGCATGAAATCCTTTTAATTTTAAGGTTTTTTTGCTACTATGACTCTGTACTATGGATATTAGGAATTTCAGCATCATTGCCCATATTGATCATGGGAAATCGACATTAGCCGATCGTCTTTTAGAAGCGACCGGTACTATTGCTGCGCGTGAGATGAAAGCCCAAGTCCTCGACTCTATGGAGCTTGAGCGGGAGCGTGGTATCACCATTAAGATGCAGCCGGTCCGTATGAAGTATCAACTTAATGGTAAAACATATGAATTGAATTTGATTGATACTCCTGGGCATATCGATTTCTCGTATGAAGTTTCGCGAGCCATGCAAGCCGTTGAAGGATGTCTACTCCTCGTTGATTCAACTCAAGGAGTTCAAGCTCAAACACTAACAACACTTGAAATGGCTCAAACATTGGGACGAGTTATCATTCCTGTTCTAACTAAAATTGATTCACCATTGTCTCGCGTTGATGATGTATCTGCTGAAATTGTTGAACTTCTTGATATTGATCCTGGAACTATCCTTTCTGTGTCTGGAAAGACTGGTGAAGGTGTTGCTCATTTACTTGAAGAGATCATCACTCGTATACCCGAGCCAGTATATGATGTTGGTGCGGTTTTGCCGCAAGCGCTCGTCTTTGATTTTAAATATTCTGAACACAAGGGGATTGTGGTCTTTGTGCGTGTTATCGCTGGCTCATTTAGTACCAAGATGCAGATGCAATTAATTGGAGCGGATGAGACATTCTCACCAATTGAAGTTGGTATATTGTCGCCAAAAGAAAACAAGAAGGATAGTCTTGATGCGGGAGAGATTGGGTATATTGTTACAGGTATCAAGAAGCCAGGTGTTGCATCTGTTGGAGATACGATTACTGATGTAAAACGAAAAGCTGGACCATTGCCAGGATATACGCAGCCGAGGCCTGTTGTATGGGCTAGTATGTACCCTGAAAGTCAGGATGACTTCACTATGCTCAAAACCGCTCTTGAAAGACTACATTTAGAAGATGCAGCTTTTCAATTCGAAGAAGAAACATCTCTGGTTCTAGGTCGGGGATTCCGTATTGGATTCTTGGGTATGCTTCATATGGAGATCATTACTGAACGCTTACACCGTGAGTACGATCTAGCTCTTATTGTTACGTTGCCAAGTATTGCCTATAGCATCTACCAGAAGGGCACAGAAGAGCCTAGGATGATCTATACGCCTATTGCATTCCCAGATGATGGTAGTGTGACCCGGGTCTTGGAACCGTGGGTTATGGCGCGTATTATCCTGCCAATCGAATATATTTCACCACTCATGCCTCTTCTGTATGACCATGAGGCTGAAGTTATGGATACAACTAATTTCGGATCAGGAAGAAATGAGATTTCTATGGTTATGCCACTCCGTGAGCTGATGCGAGGATTTTTTGATAAGTTAAAATCAGTCTCATCTGGGTATGCATCAATTGCCTACGAATTTGCTGAATATCGTGATGCTGATGTTGTTCGTATGGATATACTCATTAACAGCGATATTATTCCGGCGTTTTGTAGAATTGTATCTCGAAGGCGTGTTGAACAGGATGCTCGAACGGCGGTAGATATGCTCAAAGAACACATGCCACGTCAGCAGATCAATATCAAGATTCAGGCTCGGGCATTGGGCCGCATTATTGCATCAGAAAGCGTGAATGCATTTAGAAAAGATGTGACGCAGCATATGTACGGAGGAGATATTACTCGTCGTATGAAGCTTTGGGAAAAACAAAAGAAAGGAAAGAAGAAAATGCAGGAATCTGGGAAAGTAAATATTCCGCATGATGTATTCTTAAAGATGATTCGGAGTGAGAAATAAAAAATAAGCTTCGGCATAAAATGCGCGAAGCTTATCGGTTTGGTTAACTATTTTAAAATTAGTAGAAAACCAAATAATTAGAGTTTACTTGTGTTTGACGAGTACCAATTGTAATATACTCACCATTAATTTCTTTACAGGCTTGTCCATATGTTGGACCACCATCTAATATGTAGATGTGTGTCGTTTTTGATTTCCCTTTCCTATCTAAACCTAATACGATTTCACGTGCTTGGTTGTAAGTTATAAGGTTATCAAAAACAATTACACCGATTTGTTCACCGTTAGGAGTATCTCTCTTAATAAAAACTTTTTCTAGAAGTTTTTCAGAAAGAATAAATGCTCCATTCCGATATACACTTGGGAGAAAGAAAAGGCTTGCACCAATT
>CAZRUN010000048.1:3823-4437 GCA_964603415.1 uncultured Candidatus Saccharibacteria bacterium
AAAATTTTTAAACTCACGCTTATGAGTAAAATCTATGTGGAATCCATTAGGGGAGACCACAATTATTCCATAATCATATATGAATCCATCACCACATGGTTTACCGTGCGAAAGGCATTTACCTTCCATTTGGGCACCAATAGATGCACTTGTCATGCCATCTGGGGCTGTAGCAATTCCACGTAGATTACGTTGAATACTTTCTACACTAATGTTTTCTTCAAAAAATTGAGGATCAGTGTCAGTTGTAACTATGTTAATACCGTTAACTGGCCAAAATTGACCAACAGTATCGCCATCGCTAACTACATGCCAAACGATTTGCCCATTTTTGAATTTTTGGTTAGTGGAATCAAAGTATGTCTTTTTCTGAGCCTGTATGGCTACTGCGAAAACCATAGTAATCGCTATTAAAATTATCTTTTTCATATTTTTAAATTAGTACATAATATAGCATATTTATCATGATTTGTCAACTAACATAGTGTTAATTTATCTTATATAGATGCATAATAAAAAAGTTCAGCCGATTAAAGCTGAACAATGTTTGATGTAAGACTTTTTTGGTTAGCCCTCCTTATTTTTTCTGTGAATTGTTCTAACGCGTACGTTGT
>CAZRUN010000049.1:0-4434 GCA_964603415.1 uncultured Candidatus Saccharibacteria bacterium
TGCCGAGCTCGCATACAAACGGATAGAAAATATTACGCACCCGTTTCCGTTGGAGGAAATATAAAAACCCGATTACTCGGGTTATTTTGTACTAGCTTTTTATATGCCGGTTAGCTAGTCCTGCCGGGGTCTTTATCCACCTTACAAAAAGTTTGTAACTGTTTTTATAAAAAAAGTCAATCTATAGCAAATTCTTGGCAAATAGCTCGATAGATACTGCCGCTCCGATGAGGGTGTTGATGAGGGGGAAGTAGGTGTAGAGTTTCCAGAGGGCTTCGTCAGTCGTCGTCTTGGTGGAGCGCCACATGAAGTAGGAGAAGGTGATCATGCCGATAAGGCTTGCGACAGGGATGATGTTGCGCACGAGGTATGCGGCGAGGATGTAGAGGAACCAGCAGAGATAGATGGTGCTCTTTGCGCCGATCATGATAGCGATCGTCTTGAGGTTGGCTGCAAAGTCGGCCTTGATGTCCGGTACTGCACTATACGCATGCATGGCAACTGCCCAGCACATACCCGCAATAACGCCGACAGTGGGGAAGTCCACACCCCCTGCGAGGTAGTAGCCGAATACTCCGGTTGCAACGTAGTGGCCAGCAGAGAACAACGAATCAATCACTGGCTTTGCCTTGGCGCGAATAGGGGTCGCAGAGTAGAACGTCGCGCAGAATGCAAATACGATGAACGATATGATGAGTGGTGTCTGGAGGGGAATGAAAAAGAGGAAGGGAATATTGGTGACGAGTATCCATCGCCAGAGTGCGCGTTGCTTGTCGGGAGTGACGAGGGCTTCGTACGTGCCTTTCTTGGGATTGAGTTTGTCAGTCTCGTAGTCGTAGATGTCGTTGATGCCGTAGATGAGGATGTTGGCAGGGATGAGGAAGTAGAGCGCAAATATCCAGTATCGGTAGTCCGCAAAGAATCCAATGCCATTGAGTGCACCCACCGTTCCCACGAGCCCAAATGTCGCCGCCTCATAGAGCCAAAAGCGTGGGCGAGATATGCGGACTACTTCGGAAAATTTCATAGGAGTACTATAGCATTATATATTTAGAAATTTGAATTGATATATAGAGAACAATAGATGTATTTGACAAAAGTTAATAAAATGGTACCATAAGAAAAAAATATTTATGAAAAGAAAAAATACAGATGAGAAACTTCTCACGTTCTTTCAAAAACTTAGTGACTGGTTCCAGATATCATTTGGCATTGACAACTTCGTCATTGCAAAATTCTTGATTGTATTTGCAGGATTTTCGTTGGTATGTCAGGGGGTATATAGCTACTTTCTCAAAGGGGTGCACGAATATACCATTACAGTACTGCTACTAATAGCTTTGTATCTTGTGGCTGTGGTTTATATTGCATATGCTATCAATCAGGGTGAGAGTAGCTTTAGAAATAATCCTGCATTTACCAACCCCAATGTTGTTAAATTAGCTTGGCTTCGAAATATTTTTTGCTTATGGCTTCCGATAACTGTGATAATCATTGTGTTTAACTTTTTTCCATCACCATCAGAGACCTTCAATAAATCAATGGCAAAAATATTTTGGAACCTCACTCAAGTCAGCTATATTTCTGCAGTATATTTTGGGTCTTGTACACCAAAACCACCTGCTAAGAGCAAGTTAAACAAGCTCAAAGAAAGTTTGGCACATTTTGGCAAAGTACCTAGGTTATCTGTCGCAAAAGAATAAGTTTTAGAAAGAATGGCTTCCGTGACCCGGAAGCTTTTTTATTTCCAAAATTTGTGAGCCAGCTGCATGGCTTTCAGAACTAGTGGGGCAGAGGGATTGGATAAAAAATAGTATTCTTGTGCTAGAAAGTATAAAAATGACTCAAGAGTTCTAAGTCGGCATATACTATTGACTTTTATTTATAATTATGTTATGATACATGTGTAAAAAGTACATTCACATAAAACCAAATACACGATATGGATAATCAATTCATTCCCGCAGGAGGACAATTTCCTGTAAACGCCAGCGAGTTACGTCTTGTAAAATACACTGCAATGGGCACTCTCGGAAGAGCCGAGAACGAAGAAGCCGCTGTACGGTTGCTGATGTTCTCCCAACAAAATGGTGAGTTCGTCGGTGTTCCATGGAACGTTGTAATGCTGCAATGGCTTAACGAAGCCAAAGAGTATGCCAAACAAGATGAGGTATACAACAAGCGCCACAATCAATTCCAGCGTGAACTGAGAGAGTATGAAAAGCAAAGAAGGGCATATATACGTTTTGCATGGAAAACGCTTGGCATATCCCGCCTCTTCACCAAACATCCGTTCATGCCGATGTTTGTGGCACCATCTCAACCGAAGTCACTACCACACAGTGTTACGCTTATGTTAGGTTTTGGAAACCCGCAGGATTTGATCAATGCATTCTGGCAGTTAATTGATGAAGGGTTAATAGGAAAAGAGAACCATAACGAGGTTGACTACCTGATCCCTACGCCAGCACTTGTTAGCAGATTAACAAATTCGTAGATCTATATAAAAAGATCTTTAAACCTTGATGACAATAAAATGTTTTCAAGGTTTTTTTATTTGTTTTACACCTTCACAAAATGCACGATGTTTACTTGTAACCCTACTGCGTGGCTTTCAGAACTTGCAAGAGACAATTATCTAATCACACGGAGTATTTCTGAATTACAGAGCTTAATGTCATGATGATATAATTACATCTATATGAACATACTTCTAGTAGACAATCATTCAAAGCATAGAGATGAACTTATCCAGCTTTTTGGAGAAATTGCTGTCGTGGAGACACAGGAAGAATTATGTGATTTTGATACCAACCATTATGACCTCATTATTCTCTCTGGTGGTTCAAACATTCCGAGCGTTCTCTATAACCCTGAAGCATATGCAAAAGAAATAGCTTTTATACAAAATACAAAAACCCAAGCCTGGTGCTTTGACAAAAGAAATTGAAATCACCAAAATAACATTACTCTCCAAATCGGATGAGCCCGATGTTATGAAGGCATATAGGAATGGAATTCGTGGGATGATTAACGCGATAATTGCCTGGAACAAACAGGAGCGGCCACCTGCTTCAGATGAGGAGGTTGATCAGCATATTGCGTTTTTGGATAGTGGGAGTGCACCAGTAAACCCTGCGTTTTATTATCGAAACCCTGACCATTCCCATGTTTTCTGGGAACCTTCTTGTTAATTGAACTTATGATCAAACCTTTGGGTTTGGTCATTTTTTTACCTCCGAATCTTGTAGGATGTTTGGAATGCTATACTACATTTATGAAAAGTTTTATGATTCTGATCGAAGGTCCAATGGGTTCTGGAAAAACAACTATTGGACGATTATTACACAAAGAACTGCCTCGTACCGCGATTCTTAGCACCGATGCTATTAAATTCTTTATTTCTGATTTTGAACGAGGAGAAAGGGATAATGCAATTGCAACAGCGGTACTTATAGCGATGTGCAAAGAGTATGTAAAGCACGGAATTAATATACTTCTCCCTCAAGGATTTTGGAAGAAAGAATACATGGAACCATATATTGCATTTGCAAAAGAAAACAATATGGAGGTATTTATTTACCAACTTGAAGCATCAAGAGAAACATTGCTTGAGCGGATTGCAAACCGTCCAACGCCTGCAGGTAGAACCCCAGTACCACAAGAAAGAATTTTGAAGAATCTCCAAACATGGGAAGATAACAAGTTTGAAGCAGGAAAGGTTTTTAATACCGAAAAGCTCACAACAGAAGACATTGTAAAAGCAATACTTGAAGATTTACAATCAGTACTTTAGTATCATTATTTAGTTTAGTTCTGAACACTCTTTTTGGTATCCGAAAAACCTTGATATATAAGCATTTAAAATCTGTGAGCTCACCGTATCTGGAATGGAACACTATAGAAACTATGGTTATAAGGTGGAATGCTGTCTTTGATAATCTCGATTTGGTGAAAATGGCTTAAAAATAGCCTTATTTATCAACATGAAATTTATGGATAGGCGTTAATCCTTTACCTATTAAACAATAGAACTATCTATAAGAGTTTAAGAAATGACAGACTTCTTCTTAAAAATCTTCTTCAAAATTACAGTTACGGCACAAGAAATCAAGATTCCGACAAAGAGGTTGAAGATAAACAGGTGAGTATCAACCATTACAGGATAACTAGAGCCAAACTCTGCAGGCCACATCTGAGAAAAGGCACCCGAGCTATCAGCTGGAGTCACATTCATAACATACTCTAGCGATAAGATGCTTCCAGGGATCAAAATAGCAACTGCTACTAGGTATGCCAATAATTGAGACAAACGAGGTTTGATCTTAGAGAATAGGGAGAGAAGATTTAGGGCAGCTTTGTAAGTGGCAATAGCTACAGTACCCCAAACAAAAGTAAACAACGTAATGTGCTTTATGTGGAAAGGGGCGGAGG
>CAZRUN010000050.1:0-4266 GCA_964603415.1 uncultured Candidatus Saccharibacteria bacterium
ATATACAATCTACGAAAAAAGATCTTTCGCAGACTACTGCCTGGGTCTGACCTAAGCATAAGAATAAGACCCAATGTATTATTGACTTTTTTGTATAAAATGGTATTATGCGAAAAATAATCAAATCAATATATGAAACAATTAATTTTAATATTAAGCATTCTGGGGTGTATACTATCGCATCCAAACTGTTATGCTCAACAAGACAGCAATGAAATTCAACAACTGTACGGAACAGTACAAAACTATTCTAGTCGTGATGTCCTTATTAACACAAAAAGAGATCTAGCCCCGGATAATGGATATTTTATAATACACAGCCTGGGAATTAGTAATCTTCTTCAAATAGTGGATACCCAATACATGTTTGAAAAGGACCCGGATAAGAATTGGTACTGGATATCTAAAGAAGTAAACCAAAAGAAAAGTAACTCACTTATTTTTTGTTTGATAATAATAACGGCGGCTTGTTTTCTTATTGGTCTTATACCTTTAAAATTAGAGAGGGGCACTGCTTTACGTATTAAAGCTATCATACTTTTAATTGCAGTTGTTGGGCTTTTAATTTTTATTAAATGTATTGAAATACCTCCCTACATATCACACCTTGCTGAGCAAACCCCAGGCCTACTTATTGCGGTAGCTCCATTATTTTTTATCGGTTCTTTTTTTATAGGACACAAACTATCCACAAAAGGACCGTCTGAAATATACTATGAAGAATAGTAAAAAAATTATATTAAAATCAACCGAACATTCACGATGCTCGGTTTTTTATTTCTCCAAATCAAGTACTTCGTCCATACGAATTTTCGCAACGAACTCTGGTACGTGAGACACAAGAATCATTGCGCCGGTATATTGATTCAAAGCCTCAGCAATGACTGGAATATGACGGAAGTTAATATGGTTTGTTGGTTCATCTAGTATAAGAAGACCTGGTTTTTCTAAAACTAATCGTGCGAATGCAACAAGACCTTTCTGCCCTTCGGACAATACTGCAAATTTAGTATGGATCAGCTCCCCTGTTATAAGAAAACTTGCTGCAACGCTGCGGAGTGTTTCTTCTCTAGTAATAGTATTTGATTTTTCCATGGCTTCGATCAATATCTGATGGACTGTATGATCGAAGTTACTGTTTGAGAAATCTTGACGATAGTAACCAATACGAACATTATCACCAACAGTCACGCCGTCAGCAGTGCGATTAGCTATTTTCTCAAGTAGTGTACTCTTACCAATACCGTTCGGACCACGAAGAAGTAGGTGCTGATTTTTCTTTAGCGTAATATTAGCCTTCCGGGTATGAATCTTACCAGCTGACATAGTAGTAAACGAAGTTACGGTAGCAATAGTCCCTAAGACTTCCTCTTGAGCTGGGATAGTAAACTTACGAATAGTCTTATCTTCCTGCCGAACATCAACCTTCTCATCTTCAAGCTCTTCTGCTAGATTACGCATTCTTTTCGCAACCAAACGAAGTCGTCCTCCTTTATGAGCAAACTCATTAGCTTTATCTTTCTTTGCTTGAATTTCTTTTGCTAATTGTGCATTCTTTCTGTTTTCTTTTTCAACTCGAACAGTGATATCTTTGAGTACATCATTATAGTTACCGCTATACTGTTCTATCTTCTTAGTATGTACATCTAAATACAACACTCCATCAGTAAATGAGTTTAAAAATTCAGCTTCATGAGAAATGACAAGTACAGTCTTTTTATACGCTTTCAGAAAATCAGTTAAATGTGCAATCCCTGCTTTATCAAGATTATTTGTTGGCTCATCAAGAAGTAATATATCTGGATTCTGGATCAATGCTGAAGCCAAAAGAAGACGCGCTTGCTGCCCACCAGAAAACGTGTTCATAATACGATCATGTACTTTTTCGTGACCCTTCAGATTAACTACTTCCAAAACTTCATCGATCCGTGGATCAATATCATAGATTTTCTTCTTAAAACACTTCTGAAAGAAATCACGGACACTCAGCTCAAGTTCATCACGTGGTATAACCTGACGAGAAATAGCAATACTGGTATTTGTTGGCAAATGAATATCTCCATCTTCTGGGCTATGGTTACCCATAATAAGCCCAAAGAGAGTACTCTTTCCGGCCCCATTTTGTCCCATGATTGTAACTTTTGATCCTTTGCGAACACTAAAACTAACCTCAGTTAAAATAGGCTTATTGTGACCATATAAAAACGACACTTTGTCAAAGCGTATGACGACTTCATTTTGAGACATATATAAAAATATAGTACACTAAATAGCCATAAATGGAAAGCCTATACAAAAATCAACTTACCGTTAGGTAAGTTGATTAAAGGGTCATAATACTTGTTTGTATTATTTAATAATTGCATTCGCAACAATTCTAGTTCGTGGACCAAAATAACCGATACTTGGTGTAATGTTATTCGCCTTTTGGAATTTAATAACAGCTGCCCGTGTAGCAGGACCAAAGTAGTTAGTCTCATTACCAGGAGAACCAGCCCCACTTACAGCAATTAGGTATCCATGTGTATTTAAGAACTGCTGAAGTTTTAACACATCATTTGAGCGAACAGGATATCCCATGTTAACAGAGAAAGATGAGGAACTATTCCCTGCTTGAGGTGCAACTTGTTCAGTACACTTCTGTCCTGTATTTACATTAAAGAGCTGCCCAGCGTCACAAAGAACAGGAGTATTTGTTTGCGGCACAACAGGGGTACTTGTTTGCGGTACAACAGGAGATGTTGGTGTATAGACTGACCCACCACCTGAAACAACTGCAACAGGAACCGCGGCATAACACTCTGTAGTGAAAGATTTATCATCACTAGTTCCAAGGATTAGAAATGCATCTTTTGATTTAACACTATAGTGATATGTAGTACACACAGCGAGATTTGAAAGTGACACAGAATGTCCAGTTACTCCTGGAGTAATATCAGCTTCAGTTGTACTAAAACCATATCCAGTAGTTTGACCATATTCAACAATTGAAGAAGATGCTTCATCTGTAGTCCAAGTAATAGTAGCACCAGTAAAGGTTAGACTAGTAGCAGCAATTACACTAAAGACAGGAGCAGCACCATCAACAACTATCGCCTTATTAGCTGCAAGATTTACAGCAGGAACAAAAGACACCATAGCGTTAGATGAAGAGTCAGCGATAGTTCCAGAAACAGAGGCAACTGTCAAATCAAATGAAGTATCACCAGTAGCCACAGTGTAATTACAGGTTCCAGTATCACTCGCAGTAACAGTAAACGTACAAGTTCGGTCAACAGTACCTGTTTCCAGTGTCACAGTAACAACACCAGTAGAAGTAACTGCTTCAGAAAAAGTCACATCAATATCAATAACTTCACCAACAGTATATGACCCATTAGCTTTACTAGATGAAATATTTGTAATTGTTGGAGCAACAACGTCAGGAATAAGTTTCATCACGAAAGCATCAAAACTACCAGCAGACGTCAAATTAACAACTCCAGTACCTGGATCAAAGTCAACAGTACTCTGGAAGTTACCCGTAGCATATACATTACCCGATGAATCAACAGTCAACGCATTCACACTATCACCACCAGTACCACCAAAATATTTCGCCCATACAAACTCACCACTAGCATTAAGTTTCAAAATAAGAGCATCTTGACCACCCAATGATGTTCCATTAGACACACCCGCGCCTGGATCAAAGTCATACGTAAACCAGAAATCACCTCCTAAATAAACATTATCAGCGGAATCAAAAGATATACCCTGGAAGAGACCCCAACCAGATCCAATTTGCTTTACCCATACAAAATCACCATTAGTATCAAGTTTAAGAATATAGATATCATTCGTTGCACCAGGTGTTAAGTTACTTGTTCCTGCACCCAGATCAAAGTCGACGGTAACAGATCCACCGAAACCACCTGAAAGATACAAATTGTTTGATGAATCAAAGCCAAGTGCATCACCAGTTTGACAATCAGCACCACCAAATCTTTTTACCCATACAAATGCACCACTAGAATCAAGTTTCTGAACGAAAGCTTCACAACTAGTAGCACTTAAACTCGTTGTTCCACCACCTGGGTCAAAGTCTGTAGTTCCTGTAAAATATCCATGCGAGTATACGTTATCAAAATTATCTACCTTTATTCTTGGATTTAGATAATAACTAGTATAGCTAATAGATTTTGCCCAAAGAAAATCACCATTTGAATCAAGCTTTTGAGTATACAAATTACCAGATGTTAAGTTACTTGTCCCAGCACCTGGATC
>CAZRUN010000051.1:0-922 GCA_964603415.1 uncultured Candidatus Saccharibacteria bacterium
ACCCAACAGCTATAACTAGAAGTGTAGGTTCACCAAACTCATTTACTCCAAGTCCTCTATCTGGTGGCTCTCAAGGTGCGACACTTTCTTATGGAACAACTGATTTTTATCTCTACCACAACAGCGTTTTGCTAGCCCAAGACCCGGCGAATGCTACTTGTATAAGAGACTCTTATTGGGACGGAAACGTTTGTAAACCTAATTCTCCCACAGTCTCAATTCCTTATTTTCAGCCGTTTTCATGTGTCTCTAGTGGTGGCGGAGTTGGGTCTTATCCAAGATTTACTTGGGATAGTACAAATGCGACTTCGTGTACTATAACTCGAATAACTGCGCCATCAATAAATCAAGCAGTTGGTGTTAGTTCACAAGCTAGTGGAGGCTCACTTGAGTTTGATGGTTTGTATTATTTCTTAACTAATATGCCTGTTATTGGAGGATCTTCAGATTACAGCATACAATGTGTAAACGGCAATCAAACAGAGACTGCATATGCAGCAGTTAATGTTTGTTCACCGGACTTTACACTTAGTGCTAGTCCAGTTTTAAGAGCATTCGTTAATGGTACTAATCCTGGAACAGGAAATCCTGGGAAAATAGCAACCTATACTATCTCTGTTAATCCGATTATTGGGTTTAACAAACATGTTGATCTTTCTGTTAAAGATTACCCTACAGATATGCCCAAAAGCACAACCTTTACCTTCAGCGCTAATACTGTTAATTTAAATGGTGGCTCTTATGAAACTTCAATTTTGACTATAGGTATAGATTTAGCTGATTTTCCAGCACCGGGCAGTGTTCCAGTCTATAGCCCAATTACTGTTAATGGTAGTAGTAACGTTATTGATAGACAGGTGGATATTCGAGCTGATGCAACAGGAAAGAAGAGGCCTGTATATATAGAAAGATAGTTTAGTTC
>CAZRUN010000051.1:932-3802 GCA_964603415.1 uncultured Candidatus Saccharibacteria bacterium
CCACTAGTTTGTGGATGTTTTTGTTTTACGAATAACTGTACATGATACAATAGTATTACTATGGTAGTTGATGAATTAAAACTGCAAAGCTTATTGGTGGATACTAATATTTTATCCATTGAAGATATTTCTCTTTTTCAAAAAGAGAAAATTGAAAAAGGAACCAACCTCTCTGATTTTGTGCTTACTCAAGGAAAAGTAAAAGAACCAGAACTCAGGAAGCTTCAGGCATATGTATTGGGTATTCCGTATCTTAGTCTCGATAAAGAGAAGATTGATCGTGAAGTTTTGCAACTTATCCCTGAGCCCATCGCTCGAAAATATAATATCGTTGCGTATAAAAAGCGAGGAAACGACCTGGAGGCTTGTATGCTCGATATAGACAACCTCTCAGCCATTGATTTCATTAAGAAAAAAACTGGTCTTCGTATTCTACCGAGATTGACCGATAGTGATTCGATCAAGAGCGTGTTAGTTCAATACAAGAAAAGTCTTCAAGCTGAATTTGATTCTATAATTCAAAAAGAGGTCGGTAGTATTCAAAAAGTTGAAGAAAAGGATGATCAAACTTCTGAGAAAGATCTTAAGCAGATGGCAGAAGATTTACCCGTTGTTAAAATTGTGGATAGCTTGATTTCTCATGCCATACTTCAGGGTACTTCTGATATACATATTGATCCAGGTGAAGACACTCTTTTTATTCGATATCGCGTTGACGGAATTCTGCATGATGCTATGACGCTTCCTAAGGACGCAGCTCCGGCGGTAACTGCTCGTATAAAAGTGCTTTCTAATCTAAAACTCGACGAAAAACGATTGCCTCAAGACGGAAGGTTTAAGATGATAATTGATGATACTCCAGTCTCGTTTCGTGTTTCAACACTCCCTACGTATTTTGGCGAAAAAACAGTTATTCGTATTCTCCGCGAATCTTCTAGTGGTTTTAGTTTGGAGGGGCTCGGTTTCCACGGAGAAAGTCTGGAGCGCATTCATGAAGGTATGAGACAGCACTCAGGGATTGTCTTGGCGTCTGGTCCAACTGGTTCAGGTAAAACTACTACCTTATATACGATGCTCGATATATTAAACACTCCGGAAGTTAATATTTCAACCGTTGAAGACCCTATCGAATATCAAATGCCTAGGATAAATCAAACTCAGGTAAAAAGTGAAATAGGTATGACATTTGCCAACGGTCTTAGAGCTCTACTTCGACAAGATCCGAATATTATCATGGTGGGAGAGATACGCGATGGTGAAACAGCCTCTTTGGCTGTTAATGCTGCTCTTACTGGTCACTTAGTGCTATCTACTATTCACACAAACTCAGCTGCTGGCGCTATACCTCGACTTATTGATATGGGAGTAGAACCTTTTCTTATAGTTTCAACTGCTAAGGTTATTGTTGCTCAGCGCCTAGTACGTAGACTAACTAAAACCAAAGAATCGTACTTTCTCTCTGAAGGAGAATTGACATCTCTTGGTAAGGTAGTAGACCTAGAGCGTACCCGCGCATTTCTTGAAGAAGAAAAAATAATAAAACCAGGAACTCCTTGGAAAGAGATAACATTTTATAGGCCAAAGAAAAGCGAAGAATCAGAAGATGGATATAAAGGGCGTGTTGGTATTCATGAAGCTCTTAAAATTAGTCCAACCATCAAGGAGATAATTCTCAGAGGAGGATCTGCGGATGAAGTAGAAAGCCAAGGGAAGAAAGAAGGTATGATGACTATGATTGAAGATGGTATTTTTCAAGCCATTCAAGGTCAAACTACAATAGATGAAGTGCTTCGTGTGATTAGTGAATAGAACATTTCGCTCCGAATATGTGCCACGAAGCCTCTGGCGAAGTGATGTTTGGAATTATTTAAGTGCTACAATGTGGTAATGGAACACATTCTGGGCTGGCTTGTATCTATTGCAACATTGGCAGTTATACTTATTGGTCTTCCGAGTCAGATATATAAAAATCACAAAGAGAAGAGTTTTGGTATGTCCATACTTCTTGTTATTCTGGGAGTTACACTTCTTATTTTTCGCATAGCTTACACACTAATGCGGCATGATTACTACATTCTGATACCCGATATTATCAGTATTCTCATTCATATAATTTTGTTTTACCAATTCTTTCTATATAGAAAGAATAAATAGCACTCCGACCTGCCTGCGCAGACAGGACTTGGGATGACGTTAGAACTAGTTTACTGGTTCTTTAGTACAAAATCTCCGAAATCATTTAGATCTGCTTGCGTTGCTGAAGATCGAACATCTTTCACTCCAGTATAAGCAATCCATCCACTAACACAGGCGGTTGAAGAAACTCCATAAACGAACTTCTCTTGTTGTACACAAGTTCCGCCATTATAATTATCTTTCCAGTTAATAAAATTACCACTTGGTAATGTGAAGAGGTACCCGCCTTGCTCACGAGTGGCAACCCATGTATCGCTATAGAACGCTTGGTTATCTTGTCCTTGAGTAACTTTCCATCCAACAAGACTGCCTTGTCCAGGAATTTTACGCTCAGTACTTATATTTTGTTCCGTACCAGCTTCTTTATTTTGCTGTACAGGGATAGGTGTAATGGTTACGCCTTCTTTCGGCTTAAAGGCAACAAACGCTAATACAGCAATAATAACAATGAGGAGCGCAATCAATACATTTTTATTCATATACCCAAATGGTACACCTAAATAGGGAATTGTCGATGCTCCGAACTTAAGACGACCAGTCTCGCCGAAAGCGAAGCCGAGGTGGATGTTCGAATGAGTTTGGGGTAATAAAAACAGCTCCGTTTGAGGAGCTGTTAATGTATTATTTAAATTCTTCTTCCAAGAACGCTACTACTTGACTGAATGATTTTCCAC
>CAZRUN010000052.1:0-3411 GCA_964603415.1 uncultured Candidatus Saccharibacteria bacterium
TTAATACTGGATTGTACGTAGCGGAAGACTATACGCTTAACCCTGTAATATTTATTCGCGCTCTTGCCGAAGCGGGAGAGATGATGGGTCTTATCATATATGAGCATACTTCGGCTCTGTCGTACGATGAACATCATGTTGTTACCCCAAATGGCACAATAACCGCACAGAATGTAGTGCTTGCACTAGAAACACTGACTCATCGTACTAAAAACAGAAATACAAAAATAAAAAGAGAGATCGCTCTGGTTACGGAGCCTCTATCAGATGAGCAGTATGCGAAACTTGATTGGAAGAGAGGAGGAATGTTATGGACTACTGGTCTTGATTACATTGCCGTCAGAAAGATTGGCATGAGGTTATTTATTAATGGAAATACAAAGATGGAATCTGCCGATGAATATCTTGATGTTGAGGCGAAAAAACTTATGGATGTATTTTCTTACTATTTTCCCGCACTGTCTGGCGAGGTGATTACCGTGTCTCACGTATGGTCAGGGCTGCTGATGTATCCTGATCGCTATCTTCCATATATTGTTTCGGATAATGGATATTACGAATTATTCGGCAACGGTGGAAATGGGCTCACTAACGGTATTATGCTCGGGAAACTAGTCGTTGATCATTTTAAAGGAGTTGATATTCCTAAAATATATTTGTGATATACTTAACTCATGCAATATTTTTTATTCAAACTTAACTTTCCACGTCCGACATTTGTCACAGATATGACGGAAGAGGAAATCGCACTCGTAGGTGCTCACAAGGTATATTGGGATGATTTAATGGCCAAGGGTAACATTCTTGTGTTTGGACCAGTACATGACCCACAAGGTCCATGGGGACTTGGAATTGTTAAAGCTGAAGACATGGCAATGGCACAAAGCTTTGCTGATAATGATCCATTTGTTACCGCTAACGCTGGTTTTCATATGGAAATTATGCCAATGACTCAGGTTACTGAAGCTACTCATTAATACATATATAAGAAAAAGTCGACCAGTAATGGTCGATTTTTTATTTAGCTGACTGTTCCAAAACGATATCCACGTTTAGGGACGGTATGAATAAAGAGTCGCTCTGTACTCTCTAGTTTTTTTCGAAGTAGTCTAATGTGTGTGTCCACAGTGTTAGTAAATGGGTCTGTATTCATATCCCAGACATATTCGAGCATCATTTCCCTGGAAAGTACCACATCTTTGTTGCGCATAAAGTATTCAAGTAGTGCGAATTCTTTATTCCGTAGTTGAATTGGTTTGCCATCGAGCATAACTGTATATTTTCTTGAATCAAGAACGAGGCCATTTATTTCTAAGATAGTCCCGTGTAGAACCTCTCCTCGGCGGGTTAAGGCCTTTAACCTTGCGATCAATTCTCTTAAGGAAAATGGTTTAGTCATGTAATCATCACACACAGAGAGCATTTCAACCTTAATATCAATATCTGTTTCAATAGATAGGACTAATATTGGGATGGATGGTTTCTTTTTTCGAATACTGTTCGAAATATCTATACCCATTGCGTCAGGTAAATGAAAATCAAGAATAATAACATCGTAGGTATTAATATATGAGAGTGCAACACCATGTTCTCCTGTTGTTGCGACGTCAACGACGCACAGTTCGGATTCTAAACCGTTCTTAATGAATCCTGCGATGACTATGTCATCTTCAATAACAAGAATTTTCATATGGGTACTTCTAGTATATCAATCTCATGTATTGAAAGAAAGTATTTTTTTAAAAAACTAGCATGTATGTTAATACATTTATCCCCATCTCGTTAGTATACTTTAACACAAAAAAACCTTATAATATAAATGTACCTTGCGTTTCGGCTCGTTTTTTACGCCATCATTTTTAATGCAGAATCTGATCAAAAAAGTAACTTCTTTTATTTCTAAAAACAAAAGTTTTGTTTTTAGTTTTTCTCTTGCAATTCTGTATACTACTTTTACTTTTGCTGCTCCGTATACTGTCAGTGATGCGGTGCTTAATCCTACTTGTTTGCCTGGAGCTGTAGACTGTTATGTTAGTTTGTATCCTGATCAAGCAGGGAACGGTGGTAAGTTTTTAACAACCAATGGTACTGGATTATCTTGGGCTAGTGTTGCTGCTGGAGGTAGTGCTATTGGTGATGCAATTGATTCAGGAACTGCAGGTTCTATTTTGTTTATTGATTCGAGTGGTTTCCTTGCTCAAGACCCTACTTCTTTTTTTTATGATGAAACTAATAACCGTTTAGGTATTGGTACGAATACTCCAGCAGCAAAGATTCATTCTCTCGCAACAACTGAGCAGCTTCGACTCGGGTATGATGCATCGAACTATTGGACAAGTACAATAGGATCGACAGGGGGACTGACAATGCAAGGGGTTGGTGCTGGAGGATCACTCTCACTTATTCCAACCGCTGGACAGAACCTAAACATCTCTCTTTCGACTACGGGAGATTTTGTTCTTAATACTAATCAATTATATGTTGATACGAGTAGCGGGTATGTAGGTATTGGGGATGCAACACCATCGTATCTATTGGATGTTGCTGGCGATGCATTGATTAATGGAGTTCGTATTGGTACAGGTGAGGGGACTATTGCAACAAATACAGTTCTTGGTGCTAGTGCGTTAAACGCAAATACTACTGGTTCAAACAATGTTGCTGTTGGTGCAAGTGCACTTGTTTTGAATACGGGGGGTGCGCGTAATAGTGCAGTAGGCTCTGGAGCCCTCGCTTCAAATACTTCAGGAAGTAATAACACTGCTTTTGGATATCAGTCTATGAATGGAAATACCATCGGTAGTCTTAATACTGCATTTGGTTTTCAATCTCTTTTTTCAACTTCTACAGGAAACTTAAATACAGCAATTGGGTACGAGGCTCTTCGCTCTAATACGTCAGGGAATAGTAATGTCGCACTGGGGTATGGGGCTGGGTATAATCCGAGTGTAGAGGGTGCGTATACAAATAATATTTTATTAGGATATCAGGCCGGTAATAATATCACTGATGGAGCAACAGGTAATATTGTCATTGGTCACGACATTGATCTACCAACTGCTGGTGGTACTGGTCAAATGACCATCGGTAACCTTATTTTTGCAACAGGTCTTAGTGTAACAGGTACAACTGTCTCAAACGGTAATGTGGGTATTGGTACAGCATCACCAAGTGCTGTGCTTCATACAAAGAAATCAGGCTCAGGAATGGTTGGAATATTTGAACATGGCACAACTAATAGTGATGATGTTTTTGGTATTTACCGTGATTCTCTTGGTATAAATGGTACCCGTTCATTCAAAATCAATGGACTTGGTGGCGTTACTATTCAAGCAGATGGTGTACCTCATCTTACTATTGGCTCAGGGTCATCAGTAGGAGATTTCACAAATCCAGCTATTTTGTTAGGGA